>JADHLH010000016.1 GCA_016780765.1 Alphaproteobacteria bacterium
GATCAATCACCAGGCCAAGCTTGATGGCCGATGGTTCCGGCAACATGGTCATGAAGCATCTCCCTTGGTCTTGGTCTTGGTCTTGTCCTGCTCTGTCCATTCCATACCGTAACGCAGCGCTGCGTCCGGTCTGGGGCCACCATTCACCCGCGGCAGCGTATCGAATTGCGGCCAGGATTCAGCCGGCTCATCAGCTGCCGCCTTTTCAATCCGGACCCGCAGATCAAACCACGCGGCCTGACCGGTCACCGGATCGGAATTGGCCCAGCGCATACCGTCATCCTGCGTTGGCAACAATTCATGGATCAGATGGTTCAGCAGGAAGCCCTTTTTGGCTTCTGGCGCATCGGGGTCGAGTTGCCAGGCACCTTTGCGCTTGCCGATCGCGTTCCATGTCCAGATGGTGTGTTCATTCACCCCTTCCATGACCGCCACCGGCGCACGAATCTTGCCATGGTGCGATGTCACCCAGATCCAGTCACCGTCAGCCAGATCATGCGCGGCTGCCAGCGTCGCCGAAACAAACATCGGGTTATGCCCGTGAATTTGGCGCAGCCACGCATTCTGCGACCCCCAGGAATGATACATGGCCATCGGGCGTTGGGTCAGCGCATGCAGCGGAAACGTGCCAGCATCGACGGCACTACCCTCAAACGGTGCATACCATGACGGCAGCGGCGTAAAACAGCGATGGATACGATCCTTCAGATGTGCCGGTGGTTGTTGCGGGCCATGACCTTCCGCTGCCAGACGGAACTTTTGCAGCACTTCGGAGTAAATCTGGAACGCATAGGGTTGCGGGGCATCATAGAACCCCATCTCTACGGCAAAATCCTGATAGGCAGCGTTTGCCTGTTTGAAATAGCGCGCCTCGGCCGGGATGTCGGCATGCCAGAACGCGCCATTTTTGATATAGGCATCCAACTGGTCCGCATTGGGCGCGCCGCGCCCTTTCTCATTGCCCTTTTCACCGCGAAAACCGGCCAGTGGGCCGATGCCGGGCTTGCGCTCATGATTGACGATATAGTCACCATAATCCTTGAATTTTGGTGATCCGTCGCCATTCACCATGCCGGGCAAACCAAGTCGCGCGCCCAGATCCAGCAGCACTGACTGGAAGCCGCGCACATCACGATCAGGTTCCACCACCGGCCAGCGAATGGCATCGGCGACGCCGTCAGCCTCGCAGATTGGCCGATCCAGCAGCGAGATCGCGTCATGGCGTTCAAGATAGGTGGTGTCCGGCAAAATCAGATCGGCATAGGCGACCATTTCAGATGAATAGGCATCCGAATAGATGATCTTGGGAATCTTGTAGTCACCAGTCTGAGGATCGGTCTCGGTCAGCATATCCATGACACCGCGTGTATTCATTGAGGAATTCCACGCCATATTGGCCATATACATGAACAGGACATCCACCGGATAGGGATCACCCGCCACCGCGTTGGAGATGACCATATGCATCATCCCGTGCGCCGACATCGGGGCATCCCAGCTATAGGCCTTGTCGATCCGCTGGGGTGCGCCATTGTCATCAATGATCAGGTCTTCCGGCCCCAATACATAACCAAGCGGCGCACCGCCAAGCGGCGTATCGGGTGCCACCTGATCAGGCCGGCCAGCGGGTTTCGGGTGCGCATGCGGCGGTTTCGGATATGGCGGCTTGAAACGAAAACCGCCCGGGGCCTCGACCGAGCCCAGAAGAAGCTGCAGCACATGCAGCGCGCGGCAGGTCTGGAAGCCGTTCGAATGCGCCGAGATACCGCGCATTGCATGCATCGACACCGGACGGCCGATCATCTTGTCATGCCGTTCACCCTTCCAGTCGGTCCAGGGCTGGTCGATCACCACCTCTTCAGCAAAGGCGGCTTCGGCCAGATCTGCCGCAAACTGGCGGATACGGTCCGCACTGATGCCAACAGCCGGGCTGACCGCCTCGGGGGCATAGGCATCATCCAGCCACGCTTCACCCATCAGCATGAAGACAGGCACGGCTGTTCCGCCGCCGTCCACCTTTACCTCACCATGCAGTGCCACCTTCACCGCAGCAGCATCATGCGGTGCAGGCTTGCCGGTTGCCCGGTCCAGCACCTGCGGCGTGCCCGCATCATCACGCAGGAACAGCCCGTCATTTGCTGCACCCGGATTGCGGATAACCAGCCACGGCGCGTTGGTATAGCGCGCCAGATAATCGATATCGACCTTGCCAGCGCGCAACAACTCGCGGATCACCGACAGAATCAACAGCCCGTCCGTGCCCGGGGTCACCCCGAACCAGTCATCCGAAATAGCCGCATAACCGGTCTGCACCGGATTGACCGAAATCACCCGTGCGCCGCGTCCCTTCAGCTTGCCAAGTCCCATCTTGATAGGGTTTGAATCATGGTCTTCGGCAACGCCAAACAGCACAAACAGCTTGGTCAGGTCCCAGTCGGGCGAGCCAAACTCCCAGAACGCGCCGCCAAGCGTGTAGATGCCGCCCGCCGCCATATTGACCGAACAGAACCCGCCATGCGCGGCAAAATTGGGGGTTCCGAATTGTTGTGCCCACCAGCCGGTCAGCGCTTGCGACTGGTCCCTGCCGGTAAAGAAGGCCAGCTTCTTCGGATCGGTTTTGCGGATCGGTCCCAGCCAGCCCACCGCCGTTTCCAGCGCCTCTTCCCAGCTGATCGGTTCAAACTGGCCAGACCCGCGCGGGCCAACCCGTTTCATCGGGCTTTGCAGGCGTGCCGGTGAGTAATGCTGCATGATCCCGGCTGAGCCCTTGGCACACAGCACACCCTTATTGACCGGGTGATCACGATTGCCCTCGATATAGCGAATCTTGCCATCGCGCAGATGCACATTGATGCCGCAGCGGCAGGCGCACATATAGCAGGTCGTTTGCTTGATCTCGTCGCTGACTTTTGGCGCGGTATCAATCCGGGGCTCTACACTCATTCCTGTTCCTCCTGACCGGCGATCGCGGCCAATACCAGAGATGCCAGACGCGCTGCCGGAGGGTCTGACCGGCTGGTCAGAATAATCGGTACGCGCCCGCCAAGCACAACACCCGCAGCAAGGCCGCCGGCAAAATAGACGATAGATTTGAATAGCACATTGCCGGCCACAATGTCAGGAACGACAACTGCGTCAGCATGTCCGGCCACCCTGCCCTGCGGGTTGTCGCCTTCGATCCCCTTGATGCTGGCTGACAGGGGCGAGACCGCAAGGTCAAAAGACAGTGGACCGGCAAAGTCCGCAGCGCCATCAGCCGCCCCGGCGGCCACAGCAACTTCGGCCCCTTCAATACTGGACGGCATGGCTGGCAGTTCTGATTCGGTGGCAGACAGAACGGCAATTCGCGGGCGCGCAATGCCCATGCGCCGCAACAAAGCTGCCATTTCCAGCGCCGCAGTTGTGCGGGTTGTGACATCCGGTGCGATATTGACCGCCGCATCACTGATCAGAAGCGGGCGTCCGCCATCAGGCGGCACCATGGCAAAAACATGCACAAGCCGCCGCGTTGTGCGAATACCGGATGCTCGGCGCACAATACCGCCCATGAAGACATCGGTGTGCAGCTGGCCCTTGACCAGACCTGCCGCACGGCCCTCGGCAACCAGCGCAATAGCCGTGGTGATTGCACCCTCTTCGCCATTCGCATCAATGATCTCTGCGCCTGCCAGATCCCATCCAATGGCAGCGGCGTCTTTTGCAATCTGCGCCGCCTCACCAACCAGCAACGGCAGGGCAAGCCCGGCAGCCACCGCATCACGTGCTGTTTCCAGCGTGGCAGTACCAGTGGCCCTGACAAAGGCCATCGGGCGCGGCACGGTCCCGGCAGCAAGCGCCAGAAAATCATCCGGGCACGCAGCTGGCGGTGTGCGCAAAAAGGCACTGCTATTCTTGTCTGACAGACTGGCCGCCATTGGAACCGAAACCTTCCCCCCGTAACGGCTGCCATCATTACAGCAAGCCGCCTGTGTTCAATAATGTTCGCATCGGCGTCTGAAGCGATCACCGCCGGCGCGCCTAACATGAAACTGCCAGCAGACACTGTCAATCAAGCTGGCTGTCCAGACATCAAATTTGCGGCTTTGATGATCGGCCTTGCCGCGCTGATCGGGCGTGTGACGCGCCGCTGTCATTTGCGCCCTCAGGGCCGCAATGTTTCCACCGCCGCCGCAAGCCGCCCTATACCCTCAGCGATCTGCGATTCACCGATTGATGAATAGGCCAGCCGAAAATAGTTGTGTTGCGCTGCACCCGGCTGGAAAAACACCTCACCCGGCTCGATCAACACCCCCATTTCGGCGGCGCGGTCTGCCAGCGCGCGTGAATCCAGCCAGTCCGGTCCCTTCATCCAAAAACTGGTACCCCCGAAATGTGATGCCGTATGCGAAAACAGCTGATGCTGGTCCAGCGCGGCCTGCAACACCTGCCTGCGCCCGCCAAGGTGACGTCGCAAACGTCTGATCTGCGCATCGTAATGACCCAGCGCCATGAAGTAGGCCAATGTGCGCTGGGCATGGCCGGGCGGGTGGCGCAAAATCAGATGCCGTAGGGCGCGCGCCTGCTCAATCAGTTGTTCGGGTGCCACAAGATACCCAAGCCGCAATCCCGGAAAAACCGATTTTGACAGGCTGCCAACATAGATGACACGCCCGTCATGATCCTGCGATTTCAATGCAGGTGTGGCTGGTTCGAGAAAGTTCATCTCGAACTCGTAATCATCCTCGATGATGATGAAGTCATGTTGGCGTGCCAGATCCAGCAGCGCCCGCCTGCGGTCGGCCGGCATGGTATGCGTGGTCGGGCATTGATGGCTGGGGGTGATGAACACGGCATCGCTTTTGCCCAGCACATCCGCATCCAGAACCAGCCCACCCTTGTCGACCGGCAGACATGAAATATTGTCGGTGCGTTGTTTCAGGATATCACGCAGATCAGGATAGGCCGGGTCCTCGATCACCACATGGCGGTCAGCAGATACAAGCAATTGCGCAATCAGATACAGGGCATTCTGCGCGCCAAGCGTAACAAGGATTTGTTCCGGACGCGCTGCAATCCCCCGCCGTGGCAGGCTGCGTGAGCAGATATAATTGACCAGCATCGGGTCATCATCCAGCCCGAAATCGCCAACCATACGGCCAAAATTGCGCATGCCCAGCGCCTGACGCGCGCAATCGCGCCAGTCGGTCATCGAGAACAGCTCGTTATCGACCTGCCCGTATACAAAGGGAAACGGGTATTCACGCCAGTTGAGCGGTTTTCGCACCGGCCGGATATCGGTGCAGCTTTGCACCAGCTTGCGATCCCAGTCGATGCCCGCCATATCGCCGGGCACGTCGCTGGATGTGCCGGCGGGCGACACAAGACGCGACACGGGCGCATCAATACTGACGATATAGCCACTGCGTTCACGCGGCTGCACAAAACCGGTATCGATCAGCGCCTGATACGCCAGCACAACAGTATTGCGCGAGACGCCCAGCTGTGTTGCCAGCATGCGGCTGGACGGCAGTTTGTCACCAGGCAGAATGGCGCGGGCCAGAATCGCCTCAACCACCGATTCGCGGATCTGTGCCTGCAGACTTGTCTCGGCTTTCGGATCGACAGTGATGATCAGGTGATCCAGCATCTGTTTCCTGCCTGTTGCAGCGGCCAGACTGCGCGGCGAATCGCCCCAGTTGGCGTGTTCTGGCTCCATGATAAGCCTGATCTGGTTCTATAGTAGGCCGGAAAGCCTGTCTAGCCTTTGACATTAGCGGGGTAGCGTGCAGAGTTGGCATGTGACATGTGCCGTGTCACACCGTTGCTGCAAAGCCGCCGTATGCGACCAATTCCGGTGCCAGATGCCGGTGCCAGATGCCGGTGCCAGATGCCGGTGCCAGATGCCGATACCAATTGAGGGAGACCACCATGTCCGATACAGCCATGTCCTATGACGTGAATTCGCTTGAAGCGCACTGGATGCCCTTCTCTGCCAACCGTGACTTCAAGAAAAACCCGCGGATGGTTGTCAAATCCGAAGGCATGTATATGTGGGATTACAAGGGCGGGCAGGTCATTGACGGGTCCTCGGCCCTGTTCTGCACACCGGCTGGCCATGGTCGTCGCGAAATTGCCGAAGCTGTCTATAACCAGATGCTGAACAATGACTATGCGCCGCATTTCCAGCTTGGCCATCCGGGTTCGTTCGAACTGGCCGAGCGTGTCTGCCGGCTGCTGCCAGATGATTTCAATCACCTGTTCTTCACGAATTCCGGATCGGAATCAGTGGAAACGGCGATCAAGGTAATCCTGGCCTATCAGCGGGCGCGGGGCGAGTCGCAGCGCAACCGGCTGATCAGCCGCGAGCGCGCCTATCACGGCGTCAATATGGGCGGTGTGTCGCTTGCGGGCATGGTGCGCAACCGCGAAACCTTTGGCCTGACCCTGCCCAATATCTCGCTGATCCGGCACACCTGGACCGAGGACCAGCGCTTTTCGAAAGGCCAGCCCAAGACTGGCGCAGAACTGGCGATGGATCTGGACCGGATTGCCGAAAATCTTGGAGGCAGCACGCTGGCGGCTGTGTTCATTGAACCTGTGGCCGGATCAACCGGCACGCTGGTCCCGCCTGTGGGCTATCTCGAGAAAATCCGCGAAATCTGCGACAAGCACGGCATGCTGTTGGTGTTTGACGAGGTGATCACCGGGTTCGGGCGTATGGGCACACCATTTGCCACACAGAAATTCAACGTCAAGCCGGATATCATCACCATGGCAAAGGCGCTGACCAACGGGGCCATTCCGATGGGCGGTGTTGCGGTGACTGACGAGATTTATGAAACGGTGACGAACGCCGCACCGGAAAATGCCATCGAATTCTTCCATGGCTATACCTATTCGGCACATCCGGCTGCCTGCGCTGCCGGTATCGCCACCCAGAAAATCTATGAAACTGAAGGGCTGTTCGAAAACGCAGCTGCGCTGGAGCCCTATTTCCTCGACGCAATTTTCTCGTTGCAGGATCATCCGATGGTGGCCGATGTGCGCGGCATCGGCATGATGGGCGGCATCGAGGTGCATCCCGAAGGCGGGCCCGGCAAACGCGGCGGCGAATTGCAAAAGAAGATGTTCTGGAACGGGCTGCATGTGAAATGGACAGGCGATAACGGTATCATCGCCCCGGCCTTTGTTGCCGAACGCAAACATATCGACGAAATTGTCGACAAGTTCCGCAAAACCCTCGACCAGATGATGTAAAGCCGCACTGCGGCGGGGGTAAAGCATGGCATTACTGGGTGTGAGCGGTGGCGGCATCGCCGGCATGGCAGCCGCATTGGCCGCCAGTCGGGCCGGTCATGATGTGGTGCTGTTCGCAAGACCCGCCGACCAGCCTTTTGCCGGCGGTTTGCAGATTGCACCGAACGGCTGGGCAGCGCTTACCCGTCTCGGCATTGCCGAGGCGGCAGAGGCATGCTCGTTGCGTCTCAATAATATAACCGTGCGGGCGCTTGACAGCGGTGCAACCCTGATCCATCTGCCCTTGGCCCAGCATTATGCAAGCTTCAGCCGCAACGCGCTTTTCGGAATGCTGAATGATGCCGTCGGCGCGCGTGCCAGCCTGACGCGTGTCCCGTGTAACCTGACCCATATCGACCAGCCGCCGGCTGGTTCATTGTCGGTCATTGATGAGACTGGCACACGCCATCACCTTGACGGGCTGATTGCTGCTGATGGTGGTGACGGTCCCGGCAAGCAACATGTCACCTCGGGCCAGCGTGGCGCGGATATGGGGGCAAAGCTGGCGATGCGGGCGCAGATACCGCTGCACAGTCTGCCCGCACATTTCGCGCTGCCAGCCAGCCAGCTGTGGCTGGGGCGCGGCGTGCATGTGGTGCACTACCCGATTGGCGATGACCTGAACCTTGTTGCGACTTTGCCTGCATCGCGCGCGCGCGCCGACTGGCAGCAGACTGTGATGCCAGCCACGTCGCCGCTGGCTGTTCTTGGCGACCCGGCAATCAACTGGGCCCGCACATCCATTTCATCAGCCTTTACCTCCCCCTGCTGGCGGCGCGGCAGCGTGGTGCTGGCAGGTGATGCCGCGCACAGCATGCCGCCACATCTGGCGCAAGGGGCCGGGCAAGGTCTGCAGGATGCGGCCAGCCTTCTGGCCTGGCTTGACGGTACAGATAATATCGACACCGCCTTTGCAGGTTATGCGCGGGAACGTGCCACTGACGTGTCCCGGATTGTCCAGAAGGCCGACATCTCGGGCCGGATCATGGCCATGTCGGGCCCGGTAGCACGGCTGCGTGATCTGGCATTGAATCTGGGGGGGCCGCGCCTGATGCAAAGCTGGCTGGCCGAGGTCTGGGCAGCTGACCCACGCCTGGTCTGATGGCTCACGCATCGCCATTGGTCAGGCGCCATTCCTCACCCTGCCATTTCTCACTGCAAGAGGCCCTGCGTGTCAGGCCAGACCGCAGCTGCGTATCCGGCTTTCGAAATCCTCACGGTTGATATATGAGCCTGCCATCTTGCGCATACCGCTGAACGCACCGCGCCCGTGCAACACGCGCCAGTTATCAAAAACCAGCATATCACCCGGCTGCAAGGTATAGCGCCACTGCATCGCCGGATCATTGGCCATCTGGTCAAAGCGGCAGATGCCGGCATAAAGCGCGCGCATGTCCCGATCCGGCAGCCGCATGGTATCGCGGTCGTAATTATTGAAGGTGACCTGTGCCAGCCTGCCATCGGCATGACAGCGCAGAACCGGACGATTGGCGCGCAGCACCACCCCGTCACCCTTATAGATGCCAGTCACACCGATGCGGGTCAGATCATCATAGATAGTTGGCGCTTCTGCCTTCAGCGCGGCGGCTATGCGCGCGCCGTCAACCATGATGGATTCGCCGCCCTGTGCGTTGTAGTCAACACATAGCAACAGCTGCACACCTGGCGCATCATGGCTGTAGGTACCATCTGTGTGCGGGCGCAATTCCTTCGGCGTATAGGCGGAATCGGCCATATCTTCATTTGCCTCGAATTCAAACAGCCCGCCAAAAATGGTCTGCCGCACATAGCCGATGTCATTGGACAGCTCTTCCACCGCATCCAGATTGCGCGGCGTACCAGTGACAACCGCAAAGCCGTAACTGACCAGCCGCTCCATCAGCGGTGTGACCCCGTCATCTCCGGTCAACGCATCAAACGGCACGCGAACAGCGTCATGATCCAGAGTCGCGCGCTCCCAGGGCTGTGGTGCTGGCAAGTGCATGCCATCGCCCGGCACCGCAAATTCAGCAAGGAACGCAGCATCATATTCGGCCTGCCCGTCCAGATCGGGCCAGTCCAGAACCAGTGCCGACGCATCGCTTTTCAGCTTGGCAGATATCGGGCGAATGGCCGGGTCCAGCGCCGCTGTGAACAATTCGCGCTGATGACTGCGCGAATCAAAACTGACCGGATCACGTGCATTGTCGCGAAGCCAGAAATAATCGAACCGCGTATCGGCACCATTTACCGACAGGCTCAGCCCCGTATCGCCAAGTACCAGATGATCCAGCATCGAAACCTCCATATTCACAATGGTTCCCAGACTAGCCATGGCGCCAGTGGCAGACAAGCCGCAAGCACTGTCATGCTATTGGAAAAAAGCGGCGCCAATGCTAGAACCGAGCGGATTTTCAACGCGGCCAGCGGATGCAAGATGACCAGCCTGATCACAGCCATGCATGAAGCACGCGCCCATCACGGCACCGGCGATGACGCCACGTTTGCCATCGCCGCGCTGTATAAATTCGTCGACCTTGATGATCACCGGGCCTTGCAGCCGGTCTTGCAGGATCTTTGCGATTCCCAAGGCATTCAAGGCACTGTGCTGCTGGCCGAAGAAGGGATCAACGGCACCATCTGCGGTACAGTGGCGGGTATGGAAACGGTGCTGCAGTGGCTGGCGGACGACAGCCGTTTCAACGATCTGTCGATCAAATTCTCATTCGCGGGCGAACAGGCTTTCCTGCGTATGAAGGTGCGGCTGAAGCGCGAGATCGTCACCATGGGCTGTCCTGACATCCGCCCTGCACAGGCCACCGGCACCTATGTCGATCCGGCCGAATGGGACGCGCTGATCGATGATCCCGATGTGATGGTGATCGACACCCGTAATCGCTATGAAACAGCCATTGGCAGTTTCCGCGGCGCGGTTGATCCGGAAACCGACAGCTTTCGCGAATTTCCCGAATGGGCCGCCGCCCTGGCCAGCCGCAATGATGGAACGCGTCCACGCAAACTGGCGATGTTCTGCACCGGCGGCATCCGCTGCGAGAAAGCAAGCGCGCTGATGCAGTCCCAAGGCTTTGACGAGGTCTACCATCTGAAGGGTGGCATTCTGAAATATCTTGAGGATATCCCGCAGGAAGACAGCAGCTGGCAGGGCGAATGCTTTGTCTTTGATAGCCGCGTGGCAGTGGATCATGACCTGCAGCCGGGGCAATATGGCATGTGCCATGCCTGCCGTATGCCGCTGGCCCCGCAGGACTTGTCCCACCCGGAATATGCGCCGGGGATCAGCTGTCACCATTGCCGTGACGGCCAGGATCCGCAGCAACGCGCGCGGTTCATGGAACGACAAAAACAGGTCAGACTGGCAGCAGAGCGCGGCGAGGCGCATATCGGCGCAGCAGCGCGCGACAGCCGTAAATCCCGTGACGCCTAAATCCGGTGAAACATAAATCCGGTGAAACATAAATCCGCGGCCGAAACAGTCTCTAGAGTGCGGCGCGATCATGCGGCGCATCAAGACCCAGTTCTGGCCCGACAGGAATGATACCGGTGGGGTTCAGATTGCGATGGCTGGCATAATAGTGCCGCTTGATCTCGTCAATTCTGACAGTGTCTGCAATGCCCGGCATCTGATATAGCTCGCGCATATAGCCGGACAGGGCAGGGTAATCAGCAATACGGCGGATATTGCATTTGAAATGCCCGACATAGACCGCATCAAAGCGGATCAGTGTCGTGAAGAAGCGCCAGTCAGCCTCGGTCACCTGATCACCAACCAGATAGCGGCGGCGAGACAGATGCGCCTCCATCCGGTCCAGCCCGTCAAACAGCTTTGACACCGCGTCGGCATAGGCCTCATGCGTCGTGGCAAAACCTGACCGGTAAACACCATTATTGATACAATCATAGATATCGGCATTGATTGCATCGATGTCGGCGCGCAAATCCGGCGGGCAATAGTCATCGGTGTTGCCTGTCAGATCATTGAAGGCGCTGTTGAACATGCGGATGATCTCGGAAGATTCGTTTGAGACAATGCGCGATGTCTGACGGTCCCACAGCACCGGCACTGTCACCCGGCCCGTTGCGGCGGGATCAGCCTTTGTATAGATCTGGTGCATGAAGCTGGCACCATGCAGATGATCGCCTGTTCCGCCATCCGCATCAGCGGCAAAAGTCCAGCCATCATCCAGCATCAGCGGATGCACCGATGATACATCGATATGGGATACAAGCCCCTTCAGATGCCGAAAAATCAGCGTGCGGTGCGCCCAGGGGCAGGCAAAGGAAATATAGAGATGATAGCGTCCGCTTTCCGCGGCAAAGCCGGCCTCACCCGTCGGGCCAGCGCTGCCATCGGCGGTGATCCAGTTGCGGAACCGCGCCGTGTCCCGCACGAAATGACCACCACTTTCCTTGGTGTCATACCAGGCGGATGACCAGGTGCCGTCAATCAGCTGACCCATACAGTATGTCCCTGTCTAGCGCGCAGCAGCAGCAGCAGTGCGAATGGCGTCGATATTGGCCCGGTAGGCAGCTTCACCATCACCCTTGAACACAGCTGAACCAGCAACAAGGGCGCGGGCACCTGCGGCGGCCACCAGCGGTGCTGTCTCGGCCGTGATCCCGCCATCCACCTCGATGACGATGTCGCGACCGGCCGTCATCTGGCGGATCGTGGCAATCTTTTCGGCCATCGCCCCTATAAAGGACTGGCCACCAAAGCCGGGATTGACCGTCATCACCAGAATCAGATCAAGCCGGTCCAGCACATGCGCCAGCACATCGGCCGGGCTGTGCGGATTGAGCGACACACCGGCCCGGCACCCCAGCTCACGGATTCGCGACAGCGTGCGGTCAAGATGTGCGCAGGCCTCGGCATGCACCGTGATAATCTCGGCACCGGCCTTGGCATAGCTGTCCAGCAGCGCATCGGGATTCGACACCATCAGATGCGCATCGAAGGTGCGATCGGTGACATGGCGGAGCGCCTTGATCACCGGCGGACCAAACGTCAGATTGGGCACAAAATGCCCATCCATTACATCCAGATGTATCCAGTCCGCACCAGCGCGGTCGATGGCCGACACCTCGTCAGCAAGCCGGCTGAAATTCGATGCAAGGATCGAGGGTGCGATGATAATGCCGTCATCCACGTGCATGTCCGCCTGCGCTGTTCCTATCCAAAGAGGAGTGATAGCGGTCCGCCGCCGAAAACTCAAGCTGCGTGCATTCAGGCTTTCACAAGACTGGTGTCTGCCATTGATCCCGGCATCCAGACATAAAATGCCGCAGGGGCTAGCCCATTGCGGGTCTATTGCGCTACACTGCCGGTCAATCGCAGGCAGGACGGTCCACCATTGTTGGCCACCCTGGCCATATCCGCCCGCTCAGAACAAGGAAGACCTCGCCATGGAAGGTGTACTTACATCATCAAAACCAGTGTTCTCGTGGGAAGACCCGTTCTATCTCGACAGGCAGTTGAATGACGAAGAACGCATGGTCCGCGATACGGCGCGCCAGTTCGCGCGCGATGTGTTGTTGCCGCGTGTTATCGATGATTTTCGCGAAGAGAGATTTGACAAGGATGTCATGCGCCAGATGGGCAGCCTTGGCCTGCTTGGCCCGACCATTCCCGATACCTATGGCGGCGCCGGCGTGAACCATGTTGCCTACGGCCTTGCCGCGCATGAGATTGAAGCTGTTGATTCCGGCTACCGGTCGGCCATGTCGGTCCAGTCATCGCTTGTCATGCATCCGATCCACGCGTTTGGCACCGAAGAGCAAAAACAGAAGTTTCTGCCGAAACTGGCTAGCGGCGAGATGATCGGCTGTTTCGGATTGACCGAGCCTGACTATGGGTCCGATCCCGGCGGCATGGTCACAAAGGCGGTCAAGGTCGATGGTGGCTATCACCTGAGCGGCGCGAAGATGTGGATTTCAAACGCACCGATCGCCGATATTGCCGTTGTCTGGGCAAAGCTGGATGGCGTGATCCGCGGGTTCGTTGTTGAGCGTGAAACCGCTGGTGACGGCTTCTCGACACCAAATATCGGCGGCAAACTGTCTTTGCGCGCTTCGGTCACCGGGTCCATCCAGATGGATAATGCCTTCGTGTCCGACGATAATCTGTTCCCTGATGTAAAGGGCCTGAAAGGACCGTTTTCCTGCCTGAACAAGGCGCGTTACGGTATTGCCTGGGGTACATTGGGGGCTGCGCAGTTCTGTTATGATGCAGCGCGCACCTATACGCTTGATCGCAAGCAGTTCGACCGTCCACTGGCCGCTAACCAGCTTGTGCAACTGAAACTGGCCGACATGCATACCGAGATCAGTATCGGTCTGCAGGCCTGCTTGCGCGTTGGACGGTTGCTGGATGAAGGCAACTGCCCGCCAGAAAACATCTCGACGATCAAGCGGAACAGCTGTGGCAAGGCACTGGCCATGGTACGTGTTGCGCGTGACATGCATGGCGGCAACGGCATTGCAGAGGAATATCACGTGATGCGTCATCTGATGAATCTTGAAACGGTGAACACCTATGAGGGCACGCATGATGTGCATGCGCTGATCCTCGGCCGGGCCATCACCGGCATTCAGGCCTTCACTGGCTAGTCAGATGACAACGCCGGTCGGCGCCCTGTCGGATCTGCGGGTACTGGATCTGTCGCGCATTCTTGCCGGCCCCTGGGCCACGCAGATGCTGGGGGATCTTGGTGCCGATATCATCAAGATCGAACGCCCCGGCAGCGGTGATGATACCCGTGGCTGGGGCCCGCCCTATGCAGATGATATCACTGGCGATGCGGCAGCCGATGCCGCCGCGCGGTCTGCTTATTTCTGTTCGGTAAACCGGAACAAGCGGTCGCTTGCCATCGATATCACATCAGAAGACGGCGCGACCATTCTGCGAGATCTGGCAGCGCATGCGGACATCCTTGTCGAAAACTTCAAGGTTGGCGGGCTTGCCAAATATGGCCTCGATTATGAAACGCTCCGCGCGATCAATCCGGCGCTTGTCTATTGCTCGATCACCGGCTTTGGCATGAATGGCCCCGATGCGCAGCGCGCCGGCTATGATTTCATGATCCAGGGCATGGGCGGGCTGATGAGCGTGACCGGAGAGCCAGATGGCATGCCGATGAAGATTGGTGTGGCGCTGGTAGATGTGCTGACCGGCACCAATGCAGCCACGGCCATTCTGGCAGCTGTCATGCATGCGCAGCGCACCGGTACCGGCCAGCATATTGATATGAGCCTGTTTGATGTCAGTGTGGCCAGCCTTGCCAATCAGGCGCTGAACTATCTGGTCAGCGAGAAGGTGCCGGGACGGCTTGGCAACGCCCATCCCAATATCGTGCCCTATCAGGCCTTTGCCACCGCTGACGGGCACGTCATTCTTGCTGTCGGCAATGATTCGCAATTCAGGAAGTTTTGTGCCGTTGCCGGGTGTGACGGGCTGGCCGATGATCCGGCCTATGCGACGAACCGTGCCCGCGTGGAAAATCGCCAGGAGCTGTTGCCGCATATCACCGCTGTCTTCCAGACGCAGACCACGGGCTGGTGGCTGGACAAGCTGGCGGCAGTCGGTGTGCCGGCCGGCCCGATCAACAGCATCGATGCCGTTCTGGATGAACCACAAGCCCGACAGCGCGGCCTGTCTGCCAGTATTGCGGATGATCTGCTTGGCAGCGTGCCAACCATTGCCAGCCCGATGCGGCTGTCGGAAACCCCGCCGCAGGCCACCTTGCCGCCGCCGCGGCTTGGTGCGCACAGCCGCGAGGTGCTGTCGGAACTACTGACCATGGACAGTGCCCGGCTGGACAAGCTGGTCGCCGACGGCATCATTGGTGACGCCAGCTAGCTGGGCGACTCACCCCTATCCATGTCATCATGCATCTTTTTGCGCATCGCCTCGGGATCGATGACCACAACGCCGACACCTGTGATCACCACCGCCCCGCCAACCAGCACCCAGGCGTCTGGCCGTTCACCCAGAAACGTTACCGCACCAAGGATAGTCGACACAGGCAACAGCAGCAGCACAGGCATCACCAACGGCACCGGATAACGCGCCAGCACAAAAAACCAGGC
The DNA here is from genome assembly GCA_016780765.1 of Alphaproteobacteria bacterium. Classification (GTDB taxonomy): domain Bacteria; phylum Pseudomonadota; class Alphaproteobacteria; order Puniceispirillales; family Puniceispirillaceae; genus UBA8309. Next base: position 15,361 of record JADHLH010000016.1, read on the forward strand.
CGAATAGCCGATCACCGTCATCACAATCCCCAGATAGGCAACAGTGATCCAGGCACTTGCCGGAGCGGCCTGCAAGGCTGGCCACGGGTCACCTTCAAACAGGATCGAGGCTATGAACATCTGCGGGGCAGCCAGCATGCCGATCCACGCTGTCAGCTGAAATCCGCTCAGCGCATCACCCAGACGGCGCACCAGAATCTGCCCGAATGCCCAGCACAGGCACCCCGACAAGACCAGGATCACTCCGGTCATCTGCCCGGCGAGCGACGGCGCACCAACAATCATCACAATACCCGCCAGCGACACGCCAGTGCCAACAAGCTGGCGCAGGGTCGGGCGTTCCTTCAGGATCACCGCCGCCATCAGGGTACCGAATATCACTTCGGACTGTACCAGCAGCACAGCTGGAGTGGCATCGATCCGCGCCAGACCGGAAAATGTCATCCCGTATTGAAGCGTTGCCGACACCAGCGTGATGATGGTCAGCGACCACCAGTGGCCACGCGGCACCGGCACCAGCCAGACAAGTATCGCCGCGGCAATCGCAAAACGCATCGACATCAGCAACAAGGGTGGAAAATGATCAAGACCGGCCTTTGCCAACGCAAAACCGAAACCCCATGTCAGCGGCACCACAAGTGCGATCAGCAGATGCCGCAATTGCATGGTCAGTAACCCCCGCGCATATAGGCGGCAAGCCGGTCGATGAATTGCAACCCTTCGACAAGCGCCGCCTCGGTGATGAATTCATCAGGTTGATGCATCTGCGCCATCCCGCCAGGACCAAAGATTACCGTATCCATACCCGCTTTCTGGAAGAACGGCGCATCAGTGCCGAATGACACCACCTGCGGTGTTTCGTTCGTCCACAGCCGCGCCACCAGATTTGCCGCCGGGCCATCAGGCCGGGCCTCCAGCGGGGGCGCATCACACAGCATATGCGTTTCAATTCCGGCACGCGGGTCAATCGCCGTCATCTCGGGGACAAGACCGTGCGTTATGAAATCGGTGACCCGGCCAAGATACTGATGCGGATCATCACCCGGATGGGCCCGAATTTCCCAGTCAATCTCACATCTGTCCGGAATGATGTTACGCGCTTCACCGCCGCGGATGACACCCACCGACAGGCTGGTATGTGGCGGGTTGAATGGTGAGCCCTCAATCGGTGCCGCCGCCAGATCATCGGCGCAGCTGCGCATGAAATCGACCAGTCGTGCCGCATAATAGACGGCATTCACCATACCGGCAGGTTGCGACGCATGCCCCGATGTGCCGGTGACCACAGTGGTCAGTTCCATTCCGCCCTTATGCCCCACAAAAGGCTGCATGTTGGTGGGCTCGCCGATGATGGCAATCTCGGCACGAAGACCGATAGAATCAAAAAATGCCGGCAGCTGCGATGCGCCAAAGAACCCGGTTTCCTCATCAAAGCTCAACGCCACATGCAGCGGCATCGACAGGCTGTCAGCCTGCGCCATGATATCGGGCAGGCTGGCCAGAACGATAGCGATAAACCCCTTCATATCAACCGCGCCGCGCCCATGAAGGCGCCCGTCATCACGTCGCAGGATGAACGGATCACCGGTCCAGCCATCGGGGCTGGCCGGCACCACATCCATGTGACCGGACAGCAACACCCCGCCAGGGCGCTGCGGACCGGCGCTGGCCAGCAGATTGAAGCGCTGACCATCTTCATGGGCATCGCGCACACACCGCATGCCGAGGTCACGCATCCGCGTTTCGATATAGCTGACGATCGTATCATTCGGTTGCAGGCTGACGCTGGGAAATGCCACCAGATCAGCCAGAATCTCGATAGCCAGATCGAGCGCCGGATGCGCTGGCGATGTGCCTGCTGCTTTGGTCATGTGTCGATCAGATGAACATGCTGCGGCATATCACACAGCCGCACGCAATCGCTGTCGCGCACATGCAATGTCTCGCTGAGTTCCATCCCCCAATCATCCATCCACATGCCCAGAATGATGTGAACAACCGCATTTTCCGGAACGATGGTTGTCTCGCCCGGGCGGAAGGACAGGGTGTGCTCACCCCAGTCCGGCGCATAGGCAGCGCCGATCGAATAGCCGATCCGGCTTGGCTTCTCCAAACTATAGCGATCCAGCACTGCCTGCCAGGCCGCATGGACGTCACCGGCAATGGCGCCGGCCTTAAGTGCGCCGATGACCGCAGCCATGCCTTCCTGGACCGCATCAGACGTTCGCAGCAACGTATCTGGCGGTGGTCCCAGATGCACAGTGCGCGCCAATCCTACATTATAGCGCTTCACGCAGGCACCCAGCTCGAACGAGACTGTCTGTCCGTCCTCCAGCGGTGCGGCGGTCCACATCGGATGCGCGGTTGTAGCCGCCTCTCCGGCGAGGATCAGGGGGTGCAGCGCCGGCATATCGCCGCCACATTCGGGCGTGCCGCGAATTTGGGCAGCCACAACATCTGCCATCAGGTCACACTGGCGAACGCCCGGGCGCGCACCGTCCCACGCTGTCTGCATGGCAATCTCGGCAATGCGTGCGGCCTGCGTCATCACCGCGATTTCGGCGGTGCTTTTTATCAGACGCTGCCAGTTCACCAGCAGATCGGCATCGATGAAGGACGCATTCGGCAATCCGGCACGCAGCGCGTCAAGGGCACGCGGCGACAGGAAGTAACTATCACTTTCAAATCCGATCCGCGCCGTGGCAAAACCATTATCCCTCATCCAGCCGGCCAGCCAGTCCATCGGGTGCGTGTCGGGCCGCTGGACCAGCGTTTCAGGATAGGCCACCACCTGATCATCACTCAGCCAGCTGGTGAATTTTGCCGCCCCCGCATCCATCAGCCGGCCCATCCACCACGGTCCGCCAGACAGGCCCACCAGCATCATCTGCGGGGTGTAGAACGACCATGCGTCATAGCCGGTCAGCCAGTTGATATTCGCCGGATCGCCAATCACAAGCGCGGTCAGCCCGCGCGCCTCCATTTCGCTGCGCACCCGCGCCAGACGATGATCATATTCAGCCTTTTCAAATGCCGGTGCCATCAGCTGCCAGCACCGTCGCGGTAAGCCACACCAGGCAGCACACACAGCATTTCATAAATCAGATTGGCAGCCAGCAAAGCCGTGTTGCCCTGTGGGTCATAGGGCGGTGACACCTCAACAAGATCAGCCCCGACAATGTTGAGGCCGCGACAACCGCGGATAATCTCAATCGCCTGAATGGGGGTCAGTCCACCAATTTCCGGTGTGCCTGTCCCGGGGGCAAATCCCGGATCAAGGGAATCAATATCGAATGTCAGATAGACCGGGCCGTCACCCATGGCGGCGCGGGTGCGTTCAATCAGCGGGGCCGCCGACTGGTGCCATAATTCCTCTGCCTGCACGACGGTAAAGCCCTGATCGCGCGACCAGTCAAAATCTTCGGCCGTATAGCCAGTGCCGCGCAGCCCGATCTGCCAGGTGCGATGCGGGTCGATCAACCCCTCCTCGACAGCGCGGCGAAAGGGTGTGCCATGGGCGATGGACTCGCCAAACATATGCTCGTTGATATCAGCATGGGCATCGATATGGATCAACCCGACCGGTCCATGTTTGCTGGCAATGGCGCGCAACACCGGCAGGCTCAGCGTATGATCACCGCCAAGCGTCAGCGGTATCACATCATGTTCCAGCACTTTGGCGTAGAAATCTGTAATGCGGGCCACCGCATCTTTGAGATCAAAGGTGTTGATCGGCACATCACCCAGATCACCGACACGCAGCGAATCAAAAGGTGCGGCGCGTGTCCACATATTATAGGGGCGCAGCATGACCGATTCCGCCCTGATCTGTTTTGGCCCAAAACGCGTACCCGGCCGGTTGGATGTACCAACATCAAGCGGGATGCCGATGAAGACCACGTCCATACCCTCGGCAGTTTCGACGGCAGGAAGCCGCATCATCGTGCCGGGGCCGGCAAAGCGGGGCATATCATTGCCGCCAAGCGGCTGGGGGAATTTGTCTGTACTGTCACTCATCGCGATACCGGCCACCGGCACCAGCAGGCGTCACAGACGTGCCGCATGCCAGCGAAGATGATCCTCCATGAAGCTGGAAATAAAGTAATAGGAATGGCCATAGCCGGGCTGCATGCGCAAGGTCAGCTCAGTCTTGGTACCGGCGACAGCTGTCTCCAGCAGCCACGGACGCAGACCAAGTTTCAGAAAACTGTCAGCATCACCCTGATCGATCAGAATTTCAGGAAAGCTGTGGCCATCCTCGACAAGCGATACCGCATCATAGGCCCGCCATGCGGCCTGATCCGATCCCAGATATCTGGTAAACGCCGAAGATGACAGGTCTGCAGTCGACGGGTTGACGATGGGGGCAAAGGCAGAGGCGCTGCGAAACCGGTCAGGATTGCGAAGCGCCATCACCAGCGCGCCATGCCCACCCATTGAATGGCCAAAGATGCCCTGGCGCGACATGTCCAGATTGAAGGCATCACCCACCAGCGCAGGCAGCTCGTCACGGATATAGCTGTACATCCGGTAATGCGTTTCATAGGGCGCCTCGCTGGCATCGACATAGAAGCCGGCACCACTGCCAAACTGCCAGTTATCCGGCTCGTCCGGCACTTCTGCCCCGCGCGGGCTGGTATCAGGTGCGATGATGGCAAGGCCAAGTTCTGCGGCAACACGCCGGTATTCACCCTTTTCCATCACATTGGCATGTGTGCAGGTCAGACCTGACAGGTACCACAGAACAGGCACTGGCCCGGCCTCGGCCTGCGGCGGCATATATACCGCAAATGTCATGTCACATGCGGTCTGGCTGGCGGCATGGCGATAGACACCCTGCACACCGTCAAAGCTCTTTTCGGTGGACAATGTTTCCATCACCACATCTCCCCTATCAGATCATTTCAGGCCAGATCATTTCAGGCCAGATCGGGCCGGATCAGAATACGACAACAGACCGGATTGATTCGCCCTCATGCATCAGATCAAATCCCTTGTTGATCTCGTCAAGTGACAGCGTGTGGGTGATCATCGGATCAATCTCGATCTTGCCCTGCATGTACCAGTCGACAATCTTTGGCACATCGGTACGCCCGCGCGCACCGCCAAATGCCGTGCCGCGCCAGCTGCGTCCAGTCACCAGCTGGAACGGACGCGTATTGATTTCCTGACCGGCACCAGCAACGCCAATGATAATGGATTCGCCCCACCCCTTATGCGCGCATTCCAGTGCCTGTCGCATCACATTGGTGTTGCCGATACATTCAAACGAATAGTCAGCACCGCCACCTGTCAGCTCCACCAGATGGCCCACAAGATTGTCGCCATGATCTGCCGGATTGACAAAATGGGTCATGCCGAAGCGTTCGCCCCATGCCTGTTTGTCATTATTCAGATCAACACCGACAATCTGGTTGGCACCGATCATCCGCAGGCCCTGAATCACATTCAGCCCGATGCCGCCAAGCCCGAACACCACAGCCGTGCAGCCCGGCTCTGCCTTGGCCGTGTTGATCACTGCCCCGATGCCGGTTGTAACGCCGCAGCCGATATAGCAAATCTTGTCGAAAGGCGCATCGGGATGCACCTTGGCAAGCGCAATTTCGGGCACCACGGTGAAGTTTGAAAAGGTCGATGTGCCCATATAATGCAGCACTTGTTCCCCACCGATTGAAAACCGGCTGGTGCCGTCCGGCATCACACCCTGGCCTTGTGTTGTTCTGATGGCCTGACACAGGTTTGTTTTGGGATGCAGGCAATATTCACATTCGCGGCATTCCGGCGTGTAAAGCGGGATCACATGATCACCCGGGACCACACTTTTGACGCCAGCCCCCACTTCGCGCACGATGCCCGCACCTTCATGCCCCAGAATGGCCGGGAACATGCCTTCCGGGTCATCCCCGGACAGGGTAAAGGCATCGGTGTGACAAATGCCGGTTGCCATGATCTCGACCAGCACCTCGCCTTCGCGCGGCCCAGCCAGATCGACTTCCATGATTTCGAGGGGTTTGCCGGCGGCAACCGCCACCGCTGCACGTGTTTTCATCTTCTGCTTCCTCCGGGAACCTTGCAGCCTGTTGCCAGCAGTTCAGGGCAACAACGCCTTACTTTTTTTCTTGCATGCGTTCTGTCGCAACGATGGCATGCTGTCTGCCACCATACAAGACAGATTTTGGACCAGATTCCGGATCAGATATCGGGGTCTGGCAAGTGCTCTGGTTTGACGGGCGCTCTGAAGGACTAGCGCTGGGCGCTTTCCCAGTCAGGATGGAAAAACGGCTCATCATTGGCGCGCGGCAATGGCTGACGCCCCAGAATATGGTCGGCCGCCTTTTCGCCGGTCATGATTGAAGGGCCGTTCAGATTACCATTCGTGATCCGCGGAAAGATTGATGAATCGGCAACCCGCAGACGGTCCACACCGATTACCCGGCATTGCGGATCAACGACACTGCCCGGATCATCAGCTGCCCCCATGCGCACGGTACCGCAGGGGTGATAGGCGCTTTCGACATTGTCGCGGATAAACTGGTCAATCGCGTCATCCGAAATGGCACCATCACCGGGCTGGATTTCACGCCCGCGATACGGGTCCAGCGGGTGCTGGCTGACAATCTCGCGCGTCAGGTGGATACAGCGACGAAACTCGGTCCAGTCATCCTCGTGGCTCATATAGTTGAAACGAATTTCCGGGGCGCTGTCATGCCGGTTGTCGCGGATCCGCACATGACCACGTGATTTTGAACGCATCGGCCCGACATGAAGCTGGAACCCATGACCTTCGGCCGGGGCCTGACCATCATAGCTGATCGCCACCGGCAGGAAATGATACTGGATGTCGGGATAGCTGATACCGGCAGCAGAGCGAATGAAGCCGAGCGTTTCAAACTGGTTCGACGCACCAAGGCCAGATTTGAAGAACAACCATTCGGCACCGATCCGCGCCTTGGCCAGCAGGCCCAGATGTTTGTACAGCGTGATCGGCTGCAGACAGGCGATCTGGAAATACACCTCGAGATGGTCCTGCAGATTCGCACCGACACCCGCCCTGTCCACGCGCACGTCAACACCGGCCGCCTGCAATAGCTTGCCCGGGCCAATGCCCGAGCGCTGGAGGATTTGTGGTGAATTGATCGCCCCGGCAGCCAGCACCACCTCGGCGCGGGCATTCACCCGGTGGCGCGCGCCGCGGCGCACAAACTCCACCCCGACCGCTGTCATGCCGTCGAAAATAACCCGGTCAACCATCGCGCCCGTCACCAGATCAACATTGCCGCGTGCCATGGCTGGCCGCAGATAGGCATTTGCCGATGACCAGCGTCGGCCCTTCCACACGGTCATGTCAGCCGGCCCAAAGCCTTCCTGCCGGTAGCCGTTATAATCTGGCGTGGTGGTATATCCAGCCGCCCTCGTTGCCTCGACAAAGGCCGCATGCAGCGGATTATCACGTGGCCCGCGTGTGACATGCAGCGGCCCGTCCGTCCCCCGCCAGGGTGTCTCACCGCCATGGGAATGTTCCATCCGCCGGAAATAGGGCAGCACATCGGCATAGCCCCAGCCGGCAGCGCCCGAATCCTCCCAATGCGTGTAATCACCAGCATGACCGCGTACATAGATCATCCCGTTGATCGAGGACGACCCGCCAATCACCTTACCGCGTGGACAAACAAGCCGCCGTCCACCAAGTGCCGGTTCCGGTTCGGCAAGATAGCCCCAGTCATAGCGCTTCATGTTCATCGGATAGGACAGCGCGGCCGGCATCTGGATTAGCGGTCCGGCATCACTGCCTCCGAATTCCAGCACCAGAATACGGCTGCTGCCATCCTCACCAAGCCGGTAGGCCATAGCACCGCCGGCAGATCCTGACCCGATGATGATAAAGTCATAATCCTGTTCCATCAGCCCACTATCTGGCCGGCATCCTTGCGCGTCAAGACCGGTGCGCACACGGCAACAACAATCAAGAAACAGGGATGATTTTTGCTGCCAGCCAGGTCATAGTCCTGGGTATGACCATGTTGATCTCAGACGTCGCCGACGCACTTGCCAGTGGACAGCTCTCCGCACGTGACCACCTTGAACAGTGTCTTGCTGCCATCGACAGCGAAGATGGCCGCCGCGCCTTTGTCACGGTGAATGCCGAAGAGGCGCGCCGCAATGCCGATCACACCGACATGCTGCACAAGGCTGGTGCGACGCTTCCCGCCTTTGCCGGGGTGACCCTGTCGGTAAAGGATCTGTTCGATATTGCCGGTGAGGTGACACGTGCCGGCTCGCGTGTTCTGGATGATGCGGCCCCAGCCAGCGTCGATGCCACGGTTGTCGCCAGACTGAAAGCTGCCGGCTTTAACATCATCGGGCGGACCAACATGACCGAGTTTGCCTATTCGGGCCTTGGCATGAACCCGCATTACGGCAACCCGCGCAGCCCTTACGGACGCGATATCGATGACGGGTTTGTTGCCGGAGGCTCATCATCAGGCAGCGCTGTTTCCATTGCTGATGGGATGGCAGCGGCCACCATTGGCACGGATACAGGCGGGTCGACACGCGCGCCAGCTGTTTTCTGCGGCATTACCGGATTGAAACCGACCACCACGCGAATGCCGGGCGACGGTGTTTTTCCGCTGTCTACATCCTTTGACGCTGCTGGCCCGATGGGGCACAGCGTTGATTGCTGCGCTATTCTGGACAGCCTCATGGCTGGTGGCAGCGGCACGATCGAGGCCGATTTTCCGGCGTCCGGACTGCGCCTTGCTGTGCCGCGCGGCTATCTGTTCGAGGATTTGGATGATCAGGTGTCGCAGGATTTTGAGACCGCGCTGTCCCGCCTGTCAGCCGTTGGCGTTACAATAAGCGATGTCCGGCTGGATATTCTGGAGGAGTTGCGACCTGCCAATCTGCCGAAAAGCATCGTGTCCGCCGAAGCCTATGAAATCCACCGCGAGCTGCTGGCATCGGGCCGCGATCTGTATGATCCCTATATTGCGACACGGCTGGCAGCCGGCGCCGACATCGCTGCTGCAGATTATATTGCCATGCATCGGGACCGCGCCGCAGTTTGCGCCGAAGTGGCAGGCCTGACGCGTCCGTTTGATGCGCTGATACTGCCGACAACGCCGACACTGCCCCCAGCGCTGGCCGGGCTGCAGGGAACCGATATGCTGATGAAGACCAGCGCGCGCGTCTTGCGCAATACAGCCCTGTCCAACTATCTGGACCGGCCAACCATCACCATCCCCGGCCACGCCCCCGGCACCGCGCCCACTGGTGTGTCACTGATCGGGTCGCACAGCCATGATCGCCGCTTGCTGGCGATCGCTGCCGGGCTGGAGGATATCATCCGCATAAAGGCCTGACGCAAACCCCGGTGCAGCCCGGCTTATTTGGCCGGGCCTATTCAGGTGGGCCTATTCAGCCGGCATTACACCGCGTGGCCGTCGCAGACGGGTCGGGATCAGCCCCGGCAACCGTGCCAACAGACGGCGCAGGAATGACGGGTTGGTGGCGGCCGGATCACGCATGAAACGCCCACCCATGACCAGCATTGCCGGTGTGGCAACCAGTGTCAGGATGGTGGCGAATGTCAGACCACCAGCGATAGAACTTGAAAGCTGCGTCCACCATTGCGAGGACGGCGCGCCAACCAGAATTTCGCGGTCGAGGATCTTGATCGTCAGCTGAAAGACCATTGGCAGCAGGCCAAGAATGGTCGTCACCGCTGTCAGCAATACCGGCCGGAAACGCACCAGCCCGGCCCGGAAGGCCGCGTGCCGTGCCGTATAGCCGCGCCGCCGATATTCGTTGAAGGTGTCGATCAGAACGATGTTGTTGTTCACCACGATACCGGCCAGCGAAATCACCCCCAGCCCGCACATGACAATGCCGAATGGCTGGCCTGCGGCCCACAGACCCAGCACCACACCACCAGTTGACAGTACAATCGCCGACATCGTGACAAAGGCCTGCCACAGCGAGTTGAACTGCAGCATCAGCACAATCACCATCAACAGCAGTGACAGCATGAACGAGCTGGCAAGGAAGGACTGCGTCTCGGCAATATCCTCATCCTCGCCGCCAAAGACGACGCTTACATCCTGTGTCAGGGGCATCTCCGCCAGCGATGCTTTGAGCTTGTCAAAGCGTTCAGCCGGCAGCATCCCCTCCGCCACATCGGAATTGATATACATATACCGGGTGCCGTCCTTGCGCTCGATATCGCCGCCCTTCTCGCGCGGTTGCAGCGTGGCAAATACCGACAGCGGCACATAGGACCCGTCTGCCGCCGGCACGCGCAGTTCACGAAGCCGGTCAAGATTGCGCTGATCACCCATAAAGCGCATCACCACATCCAGCTCATCTTCGCTGTCATCGGGGCGGAAGTCGGAAATACGCACACCGCGGGTCAGCAGCTTGATCATCGTGCCAAGGCCCGAAATCGACACACCGTGGCGGCTGGCCGCCTCACGGTCGGTGACCAGCGTCCATTCAAGGCCGGGCAACGGACGGCTGTCTGCCACATCGACAAAGCCGCCAACATCACTCATCCGTTCGACGATGGCATCGGTGGCAGCGGCAATTTCATCCATGTCATCGCCCAGCACCTCAACCCGGATCGGCAATGCGCCGCCAGGTCCCTGCGCCTGTTTGGTGATGCTGAAATCTGCGCCTGCCAGCCCGCCGATCAGCTCACGCATGCGTTCCATCAGAGTGGCAGCCGGATCGCGTTCATTCCAGTCGGTAAAGACGGTGCGGATTGTGCCAACCGAATCTCGCGGGCTCTGATTGCCGCCACTGCCCGGGCGGAATGAGCGGGCATAGAAATCCGCCACACCTTCAACTGGCAGAATGGCGGCTTCAGCACTGACGACAAGGGCATCACGTTCCTTGGCCGACAGATCACCACGCGCCAACACCTGCACCTGTGCCTGATCAGGCTCGATATCGGGGAAAAACGCAACGCCGAGGCCAGCACTGCCATAACCAATGAAGCTGGCAACAATAATGCCGATGACGGTCATCATGGTGATGATCGGAAAGCGGATCGCCTGTTTCAACACCCAGCGATAGCTGCGCGGCGCACTGGCTGAGACCATGCCTTTGGGCATCCGCGACTTGCCGATGAAACCACCCAGTACCGGAATGAAAATCAGCGCCATAAACAGCGATGCCGACAATACGCTGATCACCGTGATCGGCAGGTATTTCATGAACTGGCCAACAATGCCCGGCCAGACAAGAAGCGGCAAAAACACCATCAAAGTGGTGATCGTTGACGAAATGATCGGCCAGGACATGCGCTGCGCACCAAGACGATAGGCCTCGCGGCGTGATGACCCCATGGCAATACGCCGGTCGGCATATTCGGTCGTGACAATCACCCCGTCGACCAGCATGCCGGCAACAAGAATAAGCGAGAACAGCACGACGATATTCATCGTCACACCCATCAGATTCAGAATACTGATGCCAATGAAAAAGGACCCCGGAATAGCCAGCCCGACAAGGGTGGCATTGCGCAGCCCCAGTGCCGCCAGCACCACAACCATCACGATGATGACTGCCGCCGCAACATTGTTGCCAAGATCGCTCAGAAGGTTGCGCACATCCTTCGAATCATCGAACAGATAGCTGACCTTGACTCCTTCGCCGATCTTTGGTGCCTCTTCGTCGATCACCGCACGCGCAAGCTCGACAACCTTGATGATGTTGGCGCCGACACGCTTGCGCACATCCAGCACCACCGCCGGTTCACCATTCACCCGCGACCAGCCCTCGGCCTGCCGGAAGGCGCGCCGCACAACGGCAACATCGCCAAAAGTAATGCTTGTGCCATCGCGGGCGCTGATCGGCATATTGACCAGATCATCAACGCTTTCAATCACGCCCGGCACCTTGACCAGCAGACGCCCGCCGCCATCATCAATCGCGCCTGCGGTTACCAGCTGGTTGTTGCCACTGACAAGGCGGATAACGGCTGACGGGTCCAGCCCATAGGCTTCGATTGCCGACGCATCAAGCAGGATCTCCAGAACCTCTTCACGGTCACCGCCGATCTCGACCTCCAGCACTCCCGGAAGCGCCTCAAGCTTGTCCTTTATGTCGCGCGCTGCTGTCACCATCTCGCGTTCTGACACCGGCCCGTACAAGGCGGCGGTCAGGATCGGAAACAGCGACAGGCTGACCTCGGTCACCTTCGGGTCATCCGCTTCGGCTGGCAGGTCCGGCTTTGCCTCATCCACTGCCTGGCGCACATCTGCAATCAGCAGGTCGATATCCTCGCCCGCTGCAAATTCCAGCGTGACCGCGCCATACCCTTCGGATGCAACCGAGGACATGCTGTCCAGCCCTTCAACGGACCGCAGATGCTTTTCCAGCGGCTTGACCAGCAGGCGTTCAGAATCCTCGGGTGAAATGCCTTCATAGCTGACAGACACATAGGTCACCGGAATATCAACATCCGGCGCCGCTTCCTTGGGAATTTCTATGTAGGAGGCAAGGCCAAGTCCGCTCAGCACAAGCAACGTCAGAATAACGGCGCCGGCGCGGTTGAACGCCGCCTCAATCACCGCGTTCATGATGTTGGTTCCATCAGCACACGCACCGGATCACCTGCCTCGACAAAGGCCTGACCAAAGGTCAATAGCGTGTCACCATTCGCAAGGCCGGACACAAACACCTGCTCGACACCCGAACGCACCAGTTCAACCGGTTTGACCCGCACGACACCCGCGTCATCAACCTTGGCGGTCAGCGACCCGTCAGATGCCACCGACAGATGCGCAGGTGACATGCCAAATGCCGGCTGGTAGCCAACATCGATATCGGCCTCGACTGTCATGCCGGCGCGCAGCATGCGGTCCGGGTTCGGCACGGTGATCTCGACATCAAAGGTGCGCGTCGTCGATGTGCTGATCGAGGCGATCCGTGACACCGTGCCCGTGCGCCGGCCAATACCAGCGACATCGATGCTGACCGGGTTGCCGATCGCGACCTGCGCAATATTGGTCTGCGGCACCGCGACGATGATGCTCAGTTCATTCATGTTCAGGATGGTGGCAGCCACAACGCCAGCCGGCATCTGCTCTCCCTCATCGACATGCACGGTTTCCAGCCAACCGGAAATTGGCGCCGTAATCCGTGACTTGGCCAACTGGTCCTGCAGCACCACGAGGCTTGATTTCGCACCTGCCAAGCGCGCCTCGTTTTGCGAAATATCAAGTTCGGCACGGTAATTCTTTTCGAGATCGATCCGTGCCAGCGTCATCCGGGCTGTCTCAAAATTCGCCTTCAACTGCGCCAGATCAACCGGCGCACTGAAACTTTTGGCAACCAGCTTTTCACCAATCTCCAGCCGCTGCGTGGCAACCTCGAGATTGGCCAGCGCCGCCGCACGCTCTTCTTCATAGGTGCCGCCAGACAGGGTCTTCGCTGTTGTCAGCGCAGCCTCGGCAGCGGCCATCTCGGCCTTCGCGGCGGCAATGCGGGACGGCAATGTGTCGGTATCCATGACAACCAGCACATCACCTTTTTCAACGGCGCTGCCTTCACGCACAGCCACCTTGGTGATGGTACCGCCGATCTCGGCTGAAATGGTGAATACGGCTTGCGGTTCGGTGATCCCGCTGGCCCGAATGGACTGTCGGATTTGCGCATTCTCAACAATAACAGCCGACACACGCGGCGCGGCATTGGCTGTCTGTTCTGGTGATGTCTGTGTTTGACCGGCAGATGTGGTCATGTCCTGGCCAGATCCGTCGCTGACGGCGGCCGTGCCCGCTTCATCGCTTCCCGTGAAGCTGCCGGAGACCATCCAGCCAATAACGCCAAGCGCAACAAGGCCTGCCCAGATATAGGAATTTTTGAATTTCATGGATCAGTCACCGGTCCTGATTGCGCCCAAGGGCATCGTCGCGCCTGTTCGCGATATATAGTCGCAGCAACGGTTTCAAACAAGCAGTGCTGCCCGTTCAAACACCTTGAAAGTTGCAAACATCAGTCTCTATCCGGCATCGGCAAGGATCATCTGTGCCGCCTTGTGGGCCAACATGATGGTTGGCGCATTGGTGTTGGCCGAAGTGATATTCGGGAATACCGACGCATCAACAATCCGCAGGCCACCAATGCCATGAACGCGCAGCTGCGGATCAACAACCGCATCCCGTCGATCCGGTCCCATCCGGCAGGTACCACACAGATGAAAGACAGTGCTGCCACGTTCACGAAAATCATCGATCACAGCCGCATCATCCATATCGGCAAGTGGCGTCATCGGGTCTTCGGCAAGCACCGCCTTCAGCGCAGGTGCTTCCTGCAGGCGCTGGACAAAGCGCGCCATGCGGACCGCATCATCAAGGTCCTGCTGATGGTCCAGGTAATTGCCATGGATGCGTGGCTGAACCTCGGCATCGGGGCTGGTTATGGTGACACTGCCAAGGCTTGCCGGACGACAGCTGTTAAAGCCGATGATGAAACCGGAAAACGGGTCAGGGCGCATCAGGCGTCGTCGCCCGTCATGAAAGCTGTGATAGCTGAGCGGATTCATATAAAGCTGACAATCTGCACGCGTCTGATCGGGGCGCGTTCTGACCAGCCCGCCATATTGGTTGATGCTGAGCGACAACGGACCACGCCTTGTCAGCACGTAACGAAGTCCGGCTGCCAGACGGCCGGGCCAGCTGCCAAACACATCATTCAATGTTGGCCGGTTCGCCTTGAACAGATAGTTGATGCCGAAATGATCCTGCAGATTCTGACCGACAGCCGGCTGGTTCTGCACCACATCAAGGCCAAGCTTCTGCAATGATGCACCGTCGCCAACACCCGAAAGCTGCAGGATTTGCGGCGTGCCGATGGCACCGGCAGACAGAATGATCTCGCGCCGGGCCCGCACCACTGTCTCGGCGCCCTTGTGCCGAAACGTTACGCTGACAGCCCGCCCCGCTTCAAAAGCAATCCGGCGCACCGATGCATTTGTGCGCACCGCAAGGTTTGCACGCTTCATCGCTGGCCACAGAAAGGCAACCGCGCTGGAACATCGCATGCCGTTGCGCGTTGTCATCAGATAGGAACTTACACCCTCACCCTCACGATACGGCGTGGTGCTGCTGGGAACCTGCGCCTCATTGCAGATCGAAGTGAAGGTTGCCCCGAACGGGTGACATTCGGCGCTGTTGTCTGTGACCGAAAGATGCGATCTGCTAGCAGGGTTGCCTGCCGCCTTATTCACCGGATCACGGGTCTTCTGGCCCGCCTTCTGGCCCGTCTGACAAACTGGGTTCTGGTCTGGATGCGGATGTTCAAAACTGTCAAATACAGTACTGACATCCTCATAGCCCCAGCCGGGATTGCCAGCCGCCTGCCAGTCATCATAATCACCCGCCTGACCGCGGTGATACACAAGCGCGTTGATCGAGCTGGACCCACCAAGCACACGCCCGCGTGGATGATAAACTGACCGTCCGCCAAGTTCGTCCTCGGGCACGCCGTCATACATCCAGTTCACACGCTGGTCATGAAACAGCATGCCGTAGCCGATCGGCGCCCGTACCCAGAAGCGCCGGTCAGACGGCCCTGCCTCGATCAACAGCACATTGTGGCGGCCATCAGCTGACAGCTTGTCAGCAAGTACACTGCCGGCCGATCCGCCGCCGATAATTATATAGTCGAATTCCGCCATGCCAGGTCCCCTGTTACCCGATCATATTCTTCGCCGGACAAAGGGGCGGCAATTATCCTCTATTCGCCATTTACGGCTGCAAGGGCGGCGTTCAGTTCACCCAGAAGAAGTGCCGCAGGCTCAATCCCAACCGACAGCCGGAAGAATCCCTCGCTCATCCCCAATGCGGCACGTGCCTCTGCGCTTAATGCGCGGTGCGATGATGACGCCGGATGCGACAGGGTGGTGGCCACATCGCCAAGGGTCGGCGCAAAGGGAATCTTGCCGGCAGCGGCGATGAACCTGTTCACCTCGTCGCGCCCGCCCGCAATCTCGAAACTGACCATATTGCCAAAGGAACCGCCAAACAGCGTTGCCGCAAGATCATGATCAGAATGGTCGTTGCGGCCCGGATACAGCACCTTGGTCAATCCCGGCTGGCCAGCCAGGCCGTCAGCAATGATCCGCGCCGTGTCCTGCGCCGCTGCAAATCGCACTTCGAAACTGTTCAGCCCGCGTTCAGCCAGCCAGCAGTCAAACGGGCTTGGCGTCATCCCCCAGGTTACCGCTGCGTCATAAATTGCCGTGCGGTGTGCCGGATCGCGCGCCGCCACATATCCCAGCGTCACGTCAGAATGACCAGCCAGAAACTTTGTCACTGAATGAATGATGATGTCCGCGCCATGATCAAACGGGCGAAACACAGCCGGCGTTGTGAAGGTGTTATCAACCACCAGAATCAGCCCATGGCGCGCGGCCATGGCGGCTATTCCGGCCACATCGGCCACCCGCAATGTCGGGTTTGATACCGCCTCGATCATCACCATGCGGGTATTTGGCCGGATGGCAGCAGCAAGATTGTCAGCACTTCCGGCATCAAAGAAACCGGTCTCGAACCCCATCCGCGGCAAATCCTGGGACAGCATGCGCAGCGAGCGCCCATATAGCTGGTCGCCAGCCAGCACGTGATCGCCGGCCTTCAAGAGACCCAGAAACATTGCCGAAATTGCCGCCATGCCCGAGCTGGTCACAATGCCGCCTTCTGCCCCTTCCATACCGTCTATTTTTGCCGCAAGAATATCCGCGTTCGGATGCCCTTCGCGGGCATAGGTATAGCCGTCAACCGCACCTTCATACTGCGCATCAAGCGTGTCTGCAGATGGCGAGGAATACACCACCGACGGAAAGAGCGGGGTTGCCACCGGGCGGCTTGCTGATTCCGGAATCTCCACACGGCGAACGATCGTATCACGAGGGGGCTTGTTGTCATCCTTGGGGGGCGTCATCACACGGTCTTCCATATAAAAGGCAGGGTTAGGTCAGGGCGATTGTATGTCTTGCAGCACGCAGGCAGCACGTCAATGCCATCTGGCGTGCATGGTCACCGGCCCCCTGAAGGCCCAGCCACGAAACACTGCCGGATGATCCGGGTCAAGACGAAGAGACGGCAGACGGTCAAAAATCATCGGCAACGCCACATCGGCGACAAGCGCCCGCGCCGCAAACGCGCCGGCACAAAAGTGCGGACCGGCCCCGAAGGCGATATGCTTGCGGGTATCCCGCTGCACGTCGAACCGGTCAGGATTGTCAAAATGCGCCGGGTCACGGTTTGCCGCGCTGAACATGAAAAAGGCGCGCCCGCCAGCCTTGATGTCCACCCCGCCAACCAGTGCATCGGTGGCAATGCGGCGTGGTGACATGCCAATCGGCGACATCCAGCGAACATATTCCTCAAAGACGCGGTCCCAGCCGGCCACACCATCAAGCACCATCGCCAGCTGATCCGGATGGGACAGCAACGCCCAGATCGCCCCGGCAATGGCATCGCGCGGTTCATTCTGCCCACCGCTGATTGCCAGCTTCACATTGGCGCGAATCTGTTCATGCGGCGCACCCGCTCGCACCAGAACAGCGATCATCGAACTGCCAGCCAGCGTATCCACATCTGTTGGCGTGGTTTCAAAATCGGCAATGCGGGCATTGATCGCCGCATCCAGTGCCGCCACCGCCGACAGGCAGCGCGCCTCGATATCAGGATCGCCACCATAATTGGCTATGCCGTCAATCATCGCTTGTGAATGGGCATCCATATCGCGCGCGGAAATGGCCTCAAGCCCGGTGATCAGGCGCTGTGCCTCTCCCGACAGCAGCATCGCATAATCAGTGCATAAATCCGCAGATCGGCGGGCCGACAACCCCTGCAGGATTGTGCGGGCTGAATCGCGAAAAGCCTCACGCCAGTGGCGCGCCACCGTGCGCGGCGATACAGCTGTTTGAATCTGGCGGCGTTGCGTCTGATGTGGCATGCCATCCCGGCGCATCATATTCTCGCCCATCAGCCGGGTCATCAAACCGCCGGGTTGTTCCGAGCTGAACACATCAACGCGCTTTTCCCAGACATCGATATCATCGCGGCGCGTGATCACGATCCCGTCCAGCTGCGGCACAAAGGCAACTGGTGCGACGCTGCGCAGATGCTCCAGCGCGGGATACGGATCGCGCCAGAAGGCATCCATGTCGATATCGATAACGGGCGGTTTGGTCATGCGCGCATCATGCAAGCGCACACCGGCAACTGTAAAGATACGAAGCCTGAAAAAGACCGGTATTCCAGTACTGCCAGGCGGCCACCCGGGGCAACTTTCACCTGATCAGGCTTTTAGCGGGTGCGACGCGCCATCAGCACGCGTCCGCCAAACAGGCCGGCCAGCATCATCACGACGAACAGCCCCACATCACCCGGCACCAACACCAGTGACGAAACAGCCGGTCCCGGGCATAGGCCGCCAAGGCCCCACCCGACACCAAACAGCACAGCACCACCAACAAGATGTCGATCAATACCGGCAGCGTCCGGCAGACGAAAGCTGCCGGCAAACAATGGGGCACGGCGACGCTGTACAAGGCGCATACCGATAAAATTTGCCACCACGCCGCCGCCCATGACAAAGGCCAGCGATGGATCCCAAACACCGAAAATATCAAGAAAACCGGCCACTTTCGCCGGGTTCAGCATGCCGCCGATGGCAAGCCCTGCCCCAAACAGCGCACCGATGAAAATAATGGTCAATGATCGCAACATACTCAGCTCCCGTCAGCCCGTATGCCGAATGACATAGACGGTGATCACCGCGGCACACATGAAAATGCCGACCGCTGCGGCCGACCGCAAAGACAGCCGTGCCAGCCCGCAGATACCATGACCTGACGTGCATCCTGACCCGATGGCCGTCCCGAGGCCGACAAGAAGCCCGGCCACTGGCAACAACATACCGTCTGCAACAGGCTGTACCGCCACCGGGCGCCCCAGCAGATAAATCACAATCAACGGACCCAGCAACGCGCCAAAGACAAACAACACCCGCCAGCCCACATCACCGCCAGATGTTGGCCTGACAAGCCCGCCCAGAATGCCGCTGATTCCCATGACGCGGCCATGAAGCAGCATCAGCAACAGCGCCGCAATACCGATCATCACACCGCCGGCCAATGACGCAGCAGGTGTAAATGACGCAAAATCGATCGTCATCAGACAGTCTCTTTCTGTTTCATAATTTCAATTTAAATCCGCGTGGCGGCCCTGAAACTGCCCCGGGTAGACGCTATCAGGCGCACATAACAAACAAGTTACCGCGCAGCCGGCTAGGCACCACCATTGGCGGTTGACCATCCGCGCGGGTCATGCAGAAACGCTTCAACCTGTTCCAGCATGGCTGAATCAAACGCGCCCGACTCGCGGCTGGCAGCCAGCACATCCCACCATGTTGTCAGATAATGCAGGCTGACACCTTCGTTCGCCAGCTTTTGCGGGGTGTCCTTGAAGATGTCGTAATAGAAGATGACAAAGGTATGCGCGCATTCAGCGCCGGCGGTGCGGATGGCTTCGATAAAGCTCAGCTTGCTGCCGCCATCGGTCATCAGATCCTCGACCAGCAATACGCGCTGGCCTTCATGGATGTCGCCCTCGATGCGCGCATCACGGCCAAACCCCTTGGGCTTTTTACGAACATATTGCATCGGCAGCGCGGTGCGTTCGGCAAGCCAGGCGGCAAAGGGAATGCCTGCCGTCTCTCCACCAGCCAGCGCATCAAGGCTCTCAAACCCCACATCATTCATGATCACCGTCTTGC
>JADHLH010000099.1 GCA_016780765.1 Alphaproteobacteria bacterium
GTCCCAAGGGCACATTTTGGGTTATATTTGAAGGAGTGTGAATGGCGTTTTAATACACCTAACCCAAAACAGCAATTATCACAGATGAAACAATGGGTTAAAAAACATATGGGCTAGTTATCTAGGACAGCCCCTAAAATTTTTGTTGTTCTGAGCCTGTCTGCTTGCTGACATGTGCAACACTACGCACCAGCACACAACAAATGGTGGACGACATCCCGTTCATTGACCGGAAGGCAGGATGATGACCCAGAATGCGGTAACCCAGGCGAATATAGACCAATTGCGAACGGCCCAGATTGCCCCGCAAAAGATGCTGATCGGCAGCGATTGGCGGTCCAGCCAGTCGGAGGCGGTGATGGAGGTCATCTCGCCCATCGATGGCGCAGCCTTCACCAGTATCGCGAGCGGGTCAAAGGCAGATGTCGATGCGGCTGTGGCTGCTGCCCGCAGCAGTTTTGAGCGGGGTGTCTGGCGCAATATGCCGCCCATGGCGCGCAAGGCGGTGCTGCTGAAATGGGCCGATCTGATCGAGGCGGATACGCTGGCGCTGACCGTGCTGGGAGTGCGCGACAACGGGACAGAGATTGGTATGGCAGAGAAGGCCGAGGCGGGGTCGGCGATCCGTACTATCCGGTTCTATGCCGAGGCGATCGACAAGATCTACGGTGAGGTGGCACCAACACCCGGCAGTCATCTGGGGATGATCTTGCGCGAGCCGGTGGGGGTGGTTGCCGCCATTGTACCGTGGAATTTCCCGTTGATGATCGGTGCCTGGAAGTTGGCACCAGCGCTGGCAGTGGGTAATTCGGTGGTGCTGAAACCGGCCGAGACGGCGTCGCTCAGCCTGTTACGGATCGCGGCGCTGGCGCTTGAGGCCGGCCTGCCCGAAGGGGTGCTGAATGTGGTCACAGGCACTGGTGATGTGGTTGGTGATGCGCTGTCGGCATCGATGGATGTGGATATCCTGACATTTACCGGATCGGGCGCGGTTGGCGGGTTGATCATGCAGAATGCCGGCCGGTCCAATCGCAAGGCCTGTTATCTGGAGCTGGGCGGTAAATCCCCCAATCTGGTGTTTGCCGATGCTGGTGACATGGAGGCCGCGGCGGATGCAACGATCGGCGGCATTTTCCGCAATGCCGGGCAGGTTTGTGTTGCCGGATCGCGGCTGATGGTTGAACAGTCGGTAAAGGCCGACTTTATCGGGCTGCTGAATGACAGGTTGGCCGGTTTTCGCACCGGTGATCCGCTGCAGCTGGAAACGCAGGCCGGTGCCATCAACAATGCCGGACAACTGGCGCGTATCGCACAGCATGTAGATGACGCAGCATCGCAAGGCGCCGACATTCTGACCGGTGGGCACCAGATGCTGGCAGAAAGCGGTGGCTATTATTATGCCCCCACTATCCTCGACAAGGTAGACCGTGATAGCAGCATCTTCCAGAGTGAGGTGTTCGGACCTGTCCTGTCAGTTACCACATTTGAGGACGAAGCCGAGGCGGTGGCCCTTGCCAACGGGACCGACTACGGCCTGGCGGCCGCCATCTTCACCCGCGATCTGAGCCGCGCACACCGGATGGTGCGGGAGATCAAGGCAGGTGTCGTGCATGTCAACTGCTATGGCGGGCCTGATATCACTGTACCGCTGAGCGGGATGAAACAGTCGGGTAATGGCAGTGACAAGTCGCTGCATGCGCTGGACAAGTTCACCGACCTGAAAACGGCCTGGATCGCCCTATGAGCCGAAAGACGATATTGCTGGTTGGAACCTACGATACCAAGCAGGATGAACTGACATTTCTGGCCAGCACTATTCAACAAGCCGGCGGCCGGGTGCTGGCTATGGATGTCAGTGTTCTGGGGGATGCCAGCGTTTTGGAGGATGCCAGCGTTTTTTGGGAGTCTGATCAGCCGGTCGCGATCAGCAAGCATGATGTGGCAGCCGCAGCTGGAATGGATATCGCGGCCGTTATCGCCAGCCCGGATGAAAATCTGGCGATGCAGGCGATGGCGCGCGGTGCGGCAAAGCTGGCCGGGGATGCGCATCTGGCGGGCAAGTTCGATGGTGTGCTGGCGCTTGGTGGATCGATGGGCACTGACCTTGCCCTTGATCTGTGTGCAGCGCTGCCAATCGGCGTGCCGAAATATATTATCTCGACGGTTGCTTTCAGCCCGATGATCCCGCCGGCACGTTTGCCAGCCGATATTCAGATGATCCTGTGGGCAGGTGGGCTGTACGGACTTTCCAGTGTTTGTAAATCCGCCTTGTCACAGGCCGCCGGTGCCGTGCTGGGTGCCTGTCAGACGGTGCTGCCCCCTGACCCCGACAAACCGATGATCGGGATGACAAGCCTTGGATTGTCGACACTGACCTATATGGCGGATTTGAAGCCTGAGCTGGAAGCGCGGGGATTTGAGGTGGCTGTTTTTCATGCGACCGGCATGGGTGGACGCGCCTTTGAATCACTGGCCAGCCAGGGGACCTTTGCGGCTGTTATGGATTTTTGTACGCAGGAGCTTGGCAACCATGTGCATGGGTCATCCATTTCTGCAGGTGATACGCGGCTGAAGGGGGCGGGGGCTGCCGCGACACCGCAGATCGTTGCGCCCGGATGTTATGATCTCGTGGATGTCATCGGCTGGCAGGAGCTGGATGATAAGTGGCAGGGTTATCCCACGCATGCGCATAACCGGCTGATCACGTCAGTTGTGCTACGTGAAGAGGATTGCCTGAAGGTGGCAGATGCCCACCTTGCGCGTCTTGCGGCCGCCAGCGGTGCGACGGCGTTGCTGCTGCCGTTGGGTGGGTGCGGGGAGTGGGACCGGCCGGGGGCAGATCTATATAACCCGGACGGATTGCGGGCTTTCATGGGGCGCCTGCTGGACGGGTGTCCCGATCAGGTGGACCTGCACCGCCTCAACGCACACATCAATGATGCGGCCTTTTGTGAGGCGGCGCTGTCGGTACTGGACAGCTGGCTGGATGCCGGTCTCATACCGCGCCCCGCCGCCGAGGCGTGACGCGGCTTTTCCAGATCAGGTTTCGCGCTTGATGAAAGTGGCCGAATACATTGCCTTGCCGTCAAACATGCTGTCGATCTCACGGCCGTCACTGGCAAAGAATGTCTGGCATTCGATCTTTGATTCAAGCTGGTAACCCTTGCTCCACATCTGTTGGCGATGCAGCTGAACGGCGGCATCGGTCAGCGATGGGATGATCAGGGTGATGCGATCGCCTACCTGGTCGTCATTGTGCGCTATTGACTGTTTCATTTTGGTCTCCGTCGATTGGGGTCGTTTACGGTTGCTGTGCAAATGGGGGCAGGTGCGGTCTATTCAGCCGCAACCTGGGTGAATTGGGCTTCTTCTGTGCTGTCATCCAGTGCTGTCGTCGAGGATGTGCCGGCCGAAACCGCCATCGAGACGGCATCAAACCATCCCGCACCAACTTCGCGCTGATGCCGATGTGCCGTGTAGCCATTCTCTTCGGCCGCGAATTCAGCGTTCTGCAAGGCGGAATAAGCTGTCATGCCGCTGTCGCGATAGCCGCGTGACAACTCGTATGTCGCGTAGTTGAGCGAATGGAAGCCAGCCAGCGTGATGAACTGGAACTTGTAACCCATTTTGCCGATTTCGCGCTGGAAGCGGGCAATGTCATCTTCGCTGAGATTGGCCGACCAGTTGAAAGACGGGCTGCAGTTATAGGCCAGCATCTGGTCTGGATATTCTGCCCGGATTGCCTTGGCAAATGCTTCGGCCTGATCGAGGTTCGGGGTCGATGTCTCCATCCACAACAGATCGGCGTAAGGTGCGAACGCGAGGCCGCGGACAACGCATCTGTCGAACGAATCCGCGTCGCGCAGTTTGAAGAAGCCTTCTTCAGTGCGCTCTCCCGAAATGAAAGGCTGGTCGCGTTCATCAATATCGGATGTGATGAGCTTGGCGCTTTCGGCATCGGTACGGGCCATAATGATGGTCGAGACGCCCGAGATATCTGCGGCAAGACGCGCCGCATTCAGATTGGCGACTGCCTGACGGACCGGGATCAACACCTTGCCGCCCATGTGACCACATTTTTTCTCGGATGCGAGCTGGTCTTCAAAATGTACACCGGCGACACCGGCCTCGATGTAATTTCGGGTGAGTTCGAACGCGTTGAGAGAGCCACCAAAACCGGCCTCGGCATCGGCAACGATCGGGGCGAACCAGTCAATGTCACCTTCGCCTTCAAGGGTCTGAATCTGGTCGGCACGCTGCAGCGTGCGGTTGATGCGACGGGCAAGTTCGGGGCCTGAATTGGCCGGATACAGCGACTGGTCGGGATACATGTCGCCAGCTGTGTTCGAATCTGCTGCCACCTGCCAGCCGGAAAGATAGATCGCCTTCAGACCCGCACGGACCATCTGCATGGCCTGGTTGCCAGTCATCGCCCCGAGGGACGGCACATAATCCTCGGTGTGCAGAAGATGCCACAGCTTGTCAGCGCCGTGCCGCGCCAATGTATAGTCGAAGGTCATTGACCCGCTGAGGCGCGCCACATCTTCCATATCGTAATCGCGCTCGGTATTGGCGAAACGACCAGCGGCGGCGCGGCTGTGGGTCTCGAAAGCCTGCTGCTGTGGGGTGAGATTGGGGGTGTCATTCGATGTTTGTGTTGTACGCGGCATGTGTCCCTCCGACAAAGCACTGTTCGGCATTACTGTGATCAGATGTCGCAGGAGTACCGCCGGCGTATGATTTATAAAAGGAAAAAAATGAAAATTTGAAAATTGTAAAAAATTTACAATTACAGCCATTATCCTTGTCATGGCCCGGATGTGGGCGAAGTGGCTTGTTTCCCGGGTGAGCAGAGCGTCGGCTGCTGTGCCAACAGGCGTGGCGTCCGTCTATGCACCCAGCGCCAAGCGGTGCGCCTGGTGGGTTTTCAGCTTTCGTAACGGGTTTCGCCGCGCCGCTTGGTATCGGTTGTCAGTTCCGTCACGATCGGATCATAGGCGCGCTGGCCACAATTGTGACGCGGGCAAAGATGGCAGTTGATGCCGATCTTGCTGGCCGCACCGCTTGGCGACAGGTCAAGGCCGTTGGCATAGATGACGCGGTGGGCGTGCTGTGATTCACACCCCAGCGCGATGGCAAGGCGGCGGTCCTGTGTTTCCATTGAGTAAACCGGCCGTTCGGTTGTGCGGCTGATCGT
The DNA here is from genome assembly GCA_016780765.1 of Alphaproteobacteria bacterium. GTDB lineage: Bacteria > Pseudomonadota > Alphaproteobacteria > Puniceispirillales > Puniceispirillaceae > UBA8309. The sequence continues at coordinate 5,198 of JADHLH010000099.1, forward strand.
GAAAAACTGTTGCCCGTCGGGCAATTCGACAAGCTGCGGAAGCAGCACGCCGGGCGTGCGAAAGGCGACATGGACGTTCCAGACAGGGCAGGCACCGCCATATTCGGCAATCGAGAAGGATGTAGCGTTGAAGCGCTTGGTAACGTTGCCGGCCTTGTCGATCCGCAGAAAGAAGAACGGCACACCGCGCCGGCCGTCACGCTGCAGGGTTGTCAGGCGCTGAGCTGCCTGTTCGATGGAAACGGCAAAGGCGGCGGCCAGGCGGTCGAGGTCGTAGCGGGTCTCCTCTGCCTTGTCGAGAAAGGCGTCATACGGCATCAGGAATGCAGCTGCGAAATAGTTGGCAAGTTCCACATGGCACCGCGTGGCGTGCGACGCGCTGGTAAAGCTGGTGGAACCGGTAATGGCGTCAAGCACATCAGAAAACTCGATGAAGCATAATGCATGCGCCAGCTGAAAGGTGCGGTTCTGATGATCTAGCGCCTCGGACAAATAGATCTTCCGTTCTGCTTCGTCCCAGACGCGCAGGGTGTCGGGCAGGCTGTCAATGGGGCTGGTAACAACGCGGTAGCCATGATTCTCCAGAAGGCGCTTCTGCAGGACCTGCTGGGCGGTGTAGGGATCATGAGGCTCTTCGGCAGCCAGCGCCTCGGTCGCGCGTTCCAGTGCTTCGAAATGGTTTCCGTTTTCCCGGAAGAAATCATGAATGGCAGCGCCGGGAGAGGCGCGTACCAGTGATTCCGGCATCAATTCGCTACCAAGATGCATCATCTTTTCCAGCGTCGAGTGATGGCTGCGATACAGCGCAAGGAAGCTGTCGACAAAGGCCGGGGCGTGACTGATGGCAGAGCGCAATTCATCCAGATCAGGCCGCGCTTCCGCAAAGAACGGGTCCTGCATGGCGGCGCGCACTTCAGACAACACGGCCTGACTGTTGTCGGCAACAAGGTCACGCCAGTCCACACCATACTGATCGGACAGCGCCATCAAGACGGTCACAGACAGGCTGCGCTGGTTCTTTTCCAGCATATTTACATAGGCGGCGCTAATGCCAAGGGTGGTGGCCATATCTGCCTGGGTCTGGTTTTTGCTGCGGCGCAGCTGGCGCAGCTTGCTGCCGACAAACGCCTTTTCCATATTTGCCTCGCTATCTGTTGGCCAGTGTCCCGCAACGGGGTATGCGATTGAACACACAAATATTAACAACCCCACAGATTTTGCAGATGTAAATCACACAATCAACACAAAAACACGAAACTTGGTGACAAGCGAAGTGCTTAATACAACTATCCTGCCAACAAAACACGAGGAGCAATCGAAAGATTGGCAAAACACCATGATTGGAAACAGAACACTGGCCGTACCGGGCCCCACCAACCTGCCGCCCCGCATCGCACGCGCCATGGCGGTACCGCTGGAGGATCACCGCGCCCCCGATATGGGTGAGTTCATTGTGCCGCTGCTGCAGGATCTGAAGCAGATCTTTCGCACGGAAACAGGGCATGTGCTGGTATTCCCGGGATCGGGTACTGGTGGGTGGGAAGCAGCCCTGCGCAACACGCTGCGCGAGGGCGACCGTGTTCTTGGTGCCTCATTCGGCCAGTTTTCAATGCTGTGGGTGCAGATGTGCCGCCAGCTGCGCCTGAACGTAACCAACATCGACTGCAGCTGGGGCGAGGCAACACCCGTTGATAGCTATCGCCGCGCGCTGGAAGACGACAAGAGCCACGCGATCAAGGCTGTACTGGTGTGCCAGAACGAAACGGCCACCGGTGTTACCAGCGATGTGGCAGCCATTCGCGCCATTCTGGATGATCTGGGCCACCCGGCATTGCTGTTTGTTGATGGTGTGAGCTCTATCGCCTCAATTGAGTTCGACATGGATGGCTGGGGCGTTGATGTGGCCGTAGCCGGATCACAAAAAGGTTTTATGATGCCGACTGGCCTTGCCATTGTCGGGGTATCTGCAAAATGCATGCAGCAGATTGCCAGCAGGTCGCTGCGCCGCGGTGATACAGACATCGGGTATGGCTATTGGGATTTTGCGACGATGCTGAATGCCAACAAGACCGGCTATTTCCCCTACACGCCTGCGATGACATTGATGCGCGGACTGCGCGAATCAACGGATATGCTGCTGGAAGAGGGCATGAACAATGTGTTCGACCGTCATTTCCGGCTGGCTGAAGGTGTGCGCCGCGCTGTTGCCGCCTGGGGACTTCGCCCCTGCGCCGTTGATCCGGCCACAGCATCGGATACGGTGACGGCAATTGTGGTGCCCGACGGCAGCGATGCGAATGATGTGATCAAAGCCGCCTATCACCGGTACGGTGTGTCACTTGGCGGCGGCTTGGGCGCGGTTGCGGGCAAGGTATTCCGCATCGGGCATCTTGGCTGGCTGAACGAGACCATGGTGTTGCAGGCACTGGGCGGAGCGGAACTTGCCATGCGCGATGCCGGCCTTGCCTTTGCACCGGGCAG
>JADHLH010000017.1 GCA_016780765.1 Alphaproteobacteria bacterium
TTCTTATCCATACACCCGCTGTCATCAATTCGGGTCTTGATCCTGTCGCTTCTTCTGTTGGGATTCGCGATGGTTCAGGCCACACCGGCAATGGCCGCCAAATATGCTGCCATCGTCATTGAAGAGCATAGCGGCAAGGTGCTGTTCGCCCGCAACGCCGACCAGGCGCGCTATCCCGCATCCCTGACCAAGATTATGACGCTATATCTGCTGTTTGAGGAGCTGGAGGCACGGCGCCTTACCATGGATACCAGAATGCGCGTCTCAAAGACGGCTGCCGGGCGTTCGCCATCCAAACTGTATCTGCAGCCGGGGCAAAGCGTCGCCGTGCGGGACGCCATCTACGCCCTGATTACCAAATCGGCAAATGATGTAGCCACCGTGGTTGCCGAACATCTTTCCGGCACTGAACGGGATTTTGGCAAACGAATGACGCGCAAGGCGCGGGCGCTTGGCATGTCGCGCACAACCTTTCGCAATGCCTCCGGCCTGCCGCACAGCCAGCAGAAAACAACAGCGCGCGATATGGCGCGTCTCGGCATCGCCATCCGGCGTGATTTTCCGCAATATTTTGGTTTCTTTTCCACAAAGTCCTTTCGCTGGAAGGGCAAGAGGTTCGGCAACCATAACAAGCTGCTCAGCAGCTATCAGGGCACTGACGGGATCAAGACCGGCTATATCAACGCTTCCGGTTTCAATCTGCTTGCCACGGTTGAACGTCATGGTGTGCGGCTTGTCGGGGCCGTCTTTGGCGGTCGCACAGGCAGAACCCGTGATGCCCATATGGTCCAAATCCTTGATAAATCCTTCAAACGTGCAAAGCCGGCTGACATCCAGACCCAGCTTGCATCCGCCAGATCGCGCATCCGTGTGATCCCGAAATCGCTGCCAACGCCGATTGCCGCGCCAAAAAGCCTGCCCGTGGCACCGCCGCCGCGCACCACCAACAGCGCCAGCATCGATGTGGCACTGGCTGGTGAGGCCGCCTATCTCGACGGCGGCACACCGGTAGATGATGCTGATGGGCAGCTGACAGAACTGCCAACAAGCTGGAGCGTTCAGGTCGGCAGCTTTGCCCGTCGGGTAAATGCGCACAAGGCAGCAGCGCAGGCACGCCGTGCCGCACGCGATGTGCTTGGCACGATCCCGGCGCGGCTGACCATGGTTACGCGGGGCAACATTCCGTTATGGCGGGTCCGCTTTCACAATCTTGATGAAACGCAGGCACGCAGCGCCTGCGCAGTCCTGTTTTCGGAAGGACGGCCCTGTGTGGCCATCGCCGAAACAGGCTAGCCGCCAGAAATGTCATCAAGGCATCGCGCCATCATCTCCTTGACGATCTTGGCAGCCACCATCGCAGTGACCCCGTTCACATCGCGTTCGGGATTCAACTCGACAAGGTCACCGCCAACCATTCGCGCACCGGAATGCGTGCCAAAATTCTGGATGATGTGCAACACATCGCGCACCGACATGCCGCCCGGTTCATGGTGCGAAACCCCGGGGGCAAATGCCGGGTCCAGCACATCCAGATCAATGCTCAGATAGACCGGTCCGTCGATGCTGATCTCGGTGATATCAGCGGCATGCCTCATCTCATGACAATCGACACTGAATCTTTCCACCTGTGCCCGTTGATGCGCGTTCAGCGTCCGCACACCCATCTGGATCAGGCGCGCTGCGCCGCCATCTTCCATAATCCGCGCAAAGGGCGAGGCGTGGCTGAACGGATTGCCCTCCATGTCATCATAAAGATCCGGATGCGCATCCAGATGCAGGATGGTCAGCCCCTGATGGTGCGCGGCGTGCGCCATCACCGCCGGCCAGGTCACAGAATGATCGCCACCAAGGCTGATCACCGCCTGCCCGTCTGCCAGCCGGTCAGCAATACCATCATGAATTGCATCAAAGGCAGGCTTGCCCGAAAGACCGCGCAACGCCAGATCGCCAGCATCCTGCCACAGACCGGTCATGCCGCCATCAGCATTGATGTCCTGGCCAAGGTCTGTACCTGTCTCGGCAAACATATTGGCTGACGGCGATGTCATGGCGGCGCGGATCAGCGGCGGTGCCAGCCGCGGACCCGTCAGAAACGTGGAATTATTGTCCTGCGGCAGCCCAATCAATGCCAGAGGCGGGCGTTGGGTCGCGGTCTTTTGAATGGCCAGCTTTTTACCGGTCATCGCGCTATCGGTCATCTGGCATCTTTCGTTGGCCCCTGTTGGCATGATCTGGCGTATCGAGGTCCAGAATATCTGCCGGCGCCACCGGCCCCCATGCCGGATGTGAATGGCGGAAAATCTGGCCGCCAACATACAGCATCTCGCCTTCATCAAAGGCACCGGGGGCGATGCTGATCATGTCCCGGCCATCACGCCGATAAAACATCTGCGCCCCGCAATCGGCACAAAAACCTCGCTCTGCGCCTTGTGAACTGCGGTACCAGCGCGGCCGTGCCTCTGTCAGATAGTGGAAATGATCCTTATAGGCCGCACTTGCGCCCCAGCTTGTGCCGGAAAGCTTCAGACAATCACTGCAGTGACACAGAAACACTTCGCGCAACGGGCCTCCGGCGCGAAAACGGATGGCACCGCAATGGCAGCCACCATCAAAGCTCTGTCCCTCGGTACCGGCAATTGGCCTGTCCATACCTTTGTCTCCTCCGCTGTTTCAGTGCAGCCTACACACAGCCGGGGGCAGCTGACCAGCCTTACCTGAAGTCGCGGCTTCGCATGCGGGTGGTGCGGTGGTCGCGGCCAGATTCAGCATCCAGATGCCCCAGGAAACCGTTCAGATTGAACAGCGCATCGGCAATAAAATGCAGCACCGCCTTTTCCCGCTGGATACGCCCGACCACCCCCAGAATCTGTGATTGCAGCATGGCATCACGATAGGTTTCGGTCAGTTTCGGCCAGATGATTACATTCAGCGATTGCAGCCCGTCCTCCAGCGTCAGAAACACCGTTCCTTTGGCGGTACCGGGGCGCTGACGCATGGTAACAAGACCAGCCAGCCGCAAGCGTTGTCCATCGCGCGCATCAAAGGCAGCTGCACTGGTCTTCCAGCCAGCCGCCGCCAGTGGCTCCGCCAGCAATGTCACCGGATGCGCTTTCAATGACAGGCCAAGACTGCGGTAATCAGCGGCCACCTCCTCGCCGGCTCGCGCCGCTGGCAATGTAACAGCCGGCTCGTCTCCCGCCAGATCATCATGGCGGCGCGTTGCATGCGCAAACAGCGGCAGTTCGTGCCAGCGCTGACGGGCCAGCGCCCGCACTTCCCACAGCGCCTTGCGCCGGTTCAGCCCTAAACTGTTGAACCCGTCGGCACGGGCAATCGCCTCCAGCGCTTTTGCTGACACATCGGCCCGCCGCATGATATCGGCAGGACTGGTATATCCAGCCCCTGTTTCGGCATAGCTGGCATCAGCACGGCTGGCGGCAATGCGCGTGCCTTCTGTCTCTGACAGTCCCTTGACCAGCCGCAACCCCAGCCGCAGCGCATGTCGCCCGTCGCGGTTCGCCGGATCAGCCTCCAGCGTGCTGTCCCAATCGGAATACATCACATCGGTCGGGCGCACAGTTATTCCGCTGCGCTTTGCCTCGGCGACAAGCTGCGAGGATGAATAAAAGCCCATTGGCTGGGCATTCAGCAGGGCGCAGATGAACACATCGGGATAATGACATTTGATCCAGGCCGACACATAGACCAGCAGTGCAAAGCTGGCGGCATGCGATTCCGGAAACCCATAGGTGCCAAACCCCTCAATCTGGCGAAAACAGCGCTCGGCAAAATCCGCATCATAGCCGCGTGCCACCATCCCGCGGATCATCTTGTCGTGAAACTTGCTGACATCGCCATGTTTCTTGAACGTCGCCATGGCACGGCGCAGCTGGTCCGCTTCGCTGCCCGTAAAACCGGCCCCGACAATGGCGATCTGCATCGCCTGTTCCTGAAACAGCGGCACGCCTAGCGTACGGTCCAACACATTGCGCAACGCATCTGACGGATAGCTGACCTTTTCCAGACCAGCGCGACGACGCAGATAAGGATGCACCATGTCGCCCTGAATCGGCCCCGGCCGTACGATCGCCACCTGCACAACCAGATCATGAAAACAGCGTGGTTGCAGACGCGGCAACATCGCCATCTGCGCGCGTGATTCCACCTGAAAAACACCAACCGACTTGCCAGCGCACAGCATGTCATAGGTTGCGGTATCCTCAGGCGGCACCGATGCCAGTGTCAGCGGGCGTTTATAATGCTGCACCAGCAGACCAAAAGCGCGGCGGATACAACTCAGCATGCCAAGCGCCAGCACATCGACCTTGAGCAGGCCAAGCGCATCCAGATCATCCTTGTCCCATTCAATGACCGTGCGCCCTTCCATCGCAGCCGGGCTGATCGGGCACAGATGATCCAGCCGCCCGCGGGTGATCACAAAGCCGCCAACATGCTGCGACAGATGCCGCGGAAACCGGCTGATGTCAGTGACCAGCCGGCGGACCAGCGCAATGCGGCGATCAACAGGGTCAATTCCGACTGCGCGCAACGCCGCATCATCTGGCCCGCCGCCCTCGCGCCCCCATGTCTGCCCCGACAGCGCCGCCTGCACATCGCTGCTCAGCCCAAACACCTTGGCCACCTCACGCAGGGCACTGCGTGAACGATAGGTGATCACCGCCGCCGTCAACCCGGCCCGGGTGCGGCCATATTTGGCATAGATATGCTGGATTACCTCTTCACGGCGTTCATGCTCGAAATCGACATCGATGTCGGGCGGCTCGCCGCGTGCCTCGCTGATAAACCGCTCAAACAGGGGTTGTGAGCGGTCCGGATCAACCGAGGTGATGCCAAGGCAATAGCAAACCGCTGAATTCGCTGCCGAGCCACGCCCCTGACACAATATCCCGCGGCTGCGCGCAAAACGGACAATATCGAAGACAGTCAGAAAATAGGGTGCGAATTTCAACTTTGCGATCAGCAGCAATTCGCGCTGCAGATAGCTCTCGACCTTTTCCGGAATGCCGTCAGGGTATCGTTCTCGCGCACCATTCCATGTCTGGTATTCGAGTTCATCCATGGCATTCCGCCCGCCCGGTGCCACCTCGGCCGGGTATTCATAGGACAGATCATCCATCGCAAAATGACAGGCTGCGGCCAACGCATCGGCGTTTGCCAGCGCATCTGGCCAGTGCCGCCACCGCCGCGCCATCTCATCCGGTGCCAGCACCTGTCGTTCAGCATTGCGTGATAACAGGGCTCCCGCACTGTCAAGGCGCTGCCCCTCACGGATGCAGGCCAGCACATCGGCAAGCGGGCGGCGGGTGGGGCTGTGATACAGCGCATCACCGGCTGCGGTCAGCGGCAATTGCTGTGATTTCGCCATATCGGCAAGCATGGCCAGACGCGCCTCATCACCGCCATCACGATACAGCACCGCCCCGGCAAAAACCCGCGCAGCCGCCATGTCGCGGATTCGGCCAAGCTGTGTTGCATGCGCAGCGTCGGGATGGCGCGGCGGCATTACCAGCAGCATGGTGCCAGCTGTCAGACGGGCCAGATCGGCAAGATACAGAACCGGTGCCGCCTTGCTGCCCCGCATATTGGCCTCGCTCAGCAGAACCGACAGGGCCTCATAGCCAGCACGATCAACCGGATGCGCGATGACGTCGGGACCATCGACCGGGCGCAGACGGGAGCCGACAACAAGCCGGATGCCGGCATCACGCGCCGCACTGTGCGCCCGCACGATGCCAGCCAGCGAATTCACATCTGCCACACCAATCGCCTGCCAGCCAAGGGCAGCTGCCGTCTCAATCATCTCGGCCGGATGCGACGCACCAGCAAGAAAAGTGAAATTGCTGTAACAGCCAAGCAGCGCTGAAGGTTGGCCAGACCCCTGGCCAGACCCCTGATCAGACCCGTGGCCGGGAGTCTGCGCCGGGGGCAGTCTGCCCTGCCCTCCGGTATCTGATGCGGTGCCACCCATCACGCAAAAAAGCCGTGCAGAAACCAGTCAGGCTCTTCACCGCGCTCTGGCAGACCCTCACGATATACCCAGAAACGGGCACCATCCTCGTCCTGAAGACGGAAATAGTCACGTGTCCTGGTGCCGACCGCGGCGCTCCACCATTGCGGGGCAATGCGCTCAGGTCCACTTGCCCGGATCACCTTGTGGGTGCGTTTCTGCCACACGAAGCGGGCAGGCGGATGATCCGGTAAAAGCGCGACAACAGCCAGTTTCTGCGGCACACCAAGCAACCTGATCGGGCGCGGTGCGGCTGTCAGGCAGTGCGGCGTTGTATTCATGTCATCATGAAAGCCGGCCGTTTCCATATCGGCATAGGCAGCATATTGCGCCGCCTCGGGCTGCCAGCAGTTACGCGCCCGCATATGCAGCACCGCACCATAACCAAGGCGCGCCACCAGCCGGTCAACCAGACTGGCATAGGTTTCACTTGCCGAAATGCCTTCATCAAACCGCGCCGCCACAGGGGCCTGCGGGCTGCAGTCATGCGCTTCCAGCCACATCCGCTCCAGACCAAATTCGGGATCGATTGTCTCTGCCGCTGATACCAGCAGACGACAAAAGGCACCGCTGTCAAGGCTGGGGCGCGAAAAATGCACATCCCGTCCCATCACCATATTGTCAACACGCTGCCAGCCAAGCTGCAAACGGCGCGTGGCCAGCCCCTGTTGCTGCAGGATATCAACCATCTCGCCAGCCAGTCCGCTGGCAATGACCTGAATGTCCTCAGGCGCGGCAACCGGTTCGGCAAACTGGCGCATCGCCACACGCGGACGCGCCGGCATCAGCGGTGTGAAACTTTCATTCACATGCCCCAGCGCCGCATCCAGCTGGTGTGTAACCACCTGCCCGAACCGCGATGCCAGCGGCGCGCGCGCCATACCCAGAAGATCGCCCACATGACGCAGGCCCGATGCCGCCATCGCTGTACAGACCGTGCCGTCAAGACGCAGCGCTGCCAACGGCAATCCGGCCAGCATGGCTGACAGCTGGCGTGATGATGATGCGCTGTGGCGGCTGCAGCCATAACGCTGTGCAGCAGGTGCATAGCGTGCCAACCCCCATGCAGCGCCACATGTCGGGGCCACTGCCAGCCTGATTGTCAGACCGGCACGGCGCAGACGGCGCGCCATATCGGCCAGAAGCGGGCGAATGCCACCATGCAGATGTGTTGCACCAGCCACATCCAGCCAGATACCGTTGCCGTCATGTGCGATGCTGGCACCGCCACCGGTAATTCCGGCCGGGGCCGGGGCGGTCAGCGGACAATACCGTCTTGCCCACATGGCCAGATGCTGCAGATCCTGCCGGTCAGCCGCATCATCTGCCGGGTGTGACAACAGATCAGGACGCAACGCACGGGCATCGGCCAGCCGCATACCGCCGCGCAACCCCAACCGACGCGCCAGCACACAGACAGAATCGACCAGTTCGGCCCCATGCACAGCACGTGTCAGCACAAGTGGGTGCATGGGCGAGACATCGCTGGTCCGGCGCACACGTTCGGCAGCCAGATGCGGAAACCAGGCATGGATGATCAGCCGTGTCATGACCGGCTATCGGGCGATGGTGGCGCGTGCCGGGCCCACAGACGCCACACCAGCCGCAGACAATGCGCGGCCTGACGGCGTCGTCTGGCGGCGTGGGCGCACCACATGACGGGGCAGACCGGCGGCATTACCTTCCTGACGTGCGGTAAATGGCAACATTGCGGGTCTATCGGTCTGCTGGTCAGCCCTGCCGGCAAGCGTACAGGCCTGAAAGCGGTCGGCAAAACTGTCCCACAGCACACCCGTATGGCAGGGCCGCCCACCACGGGCATGTGTGATATGGATATCCCAGACCGGGTGCCAGGGGGCGGCTGGCGATCGTGTAACTGGCGATCGTGTATCTGGCGATCGTGCAACTGCCTGCTGCTGACGACCCGGGGATATATGCCACTGGCTCTCAAAACCGCTGGCTACCACTGGCCAGCCCAACAGCAGACCAGTTGTGCCACTGGCTTCGGCAGCAAGCTGCGCCCGCCGGGCCAGCCGCATCCAGTAATCGGAAGACTGGCTCAGACCGTCATATTCAACAACCACCGCAGCCAGCCCTTCGGTGCGAAGAATATCCTCAAGCGCGGCAAGGCGGCGTGTCGGGCCAGGCGCATCAACAATCAGCAACCGCCCGGGATCGATTCCCAGCGCAGCCAGCCCGGCCGCATACAGCATTCCCGATCCACCCATCGCCGACGCCGGACACCAGACGACCGGCCCGTCGCAGCGCACGGCCAGACGGCGAACCAGCGCCGCCGCAAATCCGGTCAGCGCCCCGTCATGTCCCGGGCGACCACACAGCATATGAACCCGTCCCAGCGCCAGACCACCTGCAAGTGCCGAATCCAGCGAAGCAACCCCCAATGACAGGCGCGGCGAATCAAGACAGCCTTCGAGGCGCGCCACATCATGGCGCAGCTGCCGGAAATGCATATGGCGGCCCCCGGCAGAATCGGAATTACTGGCAGAATCGGAATTACTGGCAGAATCGGAATAACTGGCAGAATTATAATCAGTGGCAGAATTATAATCAGTGGCAGAATCGACATTGGAATCGACATTGGAATCGACATTGGAATCAACATTGGAATCGACATTGGAATCAACATTGGAATCGACATTGGAATCAGTATCAGTCCCAATTGAAGCATCATCAAAAAATTGATTTTTATGAATAAAACTGTTTGATCCAGATACCGGACCCGCATTCTCTGCCGTGTTGATGATGGTCGCCATATTGCGCCCTCCTGCCGATTTTTATCCTGTTTTACATCCTATTTGTTCACTATTTGTTCTATTATAGGACAGGAACGGAGTCAAGAATATGCAGGTGCTGCAGGGTCTGTCCGGGCCAGAAGGAGGGCCACCGGGCTGGCCAGAGGGCGGGCCAGAGGGCGAGCCACCGGGCGGACCAGAGGACAAGCCGACAAGCAAGGCAGCAGGCGAACAGGCAGATGGGCCGGCTTACCGGCATATCTCCATGAAAAAACCCCCGCTGCCAGGCAACGGAGGTTCAGGATCAGGCATGTCGCCCGAAATTTTCAACAGATCAGGATCAGCGCGCCAGCTCGCTCTCGGCAAGCTGCACCCAATAGCTGGCGCCAACCGGCAACATCTCGTCATTGAAGTCATAGCGCGCGTTATGCAGCATGCCGTCTGCCGGTGCCGGGCCAGACCCAAGCCAGATATAGCATCCGGGCTTTTCCTCCAGCATGTATGAGAAATCCTCACCAGCAAGCATTGGCTCGATGTCCCGGTCCACATTATCGCTGCCAATCACCCCGCCCATAATCTGCGCGGCGCGCTCCGCCTCGGCTGCGTGATTGACCGTCGCCGGATATCCGTGCGTCCAGTCCATTTCAATTGAACAATTATAGGTCTTCGCCATTGTTTCAGTGATTTCGTGAATGGCCTCACGCAACAGAGTCCGCGTATCCTTCAGAAAAGATCTTGCCGTACCGGCAATGCGCACTGTATCGGCGATCACATTCTTTGCCGTTCCTGCCTGAAAAATAGTTACTGACACCACCGCCGAATCCACCGGTCCGACACGCCGTGAGACAATTGTCTGCAGCGACTGGACGATGGCCGCACCGCAAGGGATCGGATCAATACATAAATGCGGCTGTGCTGCGTGCCCGCCGCGACCGGTGATTGTCATGTCAAACTGGTCGGCATTCGCCATACAGACACCATCATGCACACCAGCCGAGCCCATATCCATATGCGGCATGTTGTGCATGCCCCATACAGTCTGCATATCGAACTCACGGAACAGACCGTCCTCGATCATCGCACGGCCACCACCGCCGCCTTCTTCGGCTGGCTGGAAAATCACATAGACAGTGCCGTCGAAATTCCGTGTTTCGGCCAGATGCTGCGCTGCACCAAGCAGCATGGTTGTGTGGCCGTCATGCCCGCACGCATGCATGCGATTGGGGATTTTGGATGCATGCGCGAATTCATTCAGTTCCTGCATCGGCAGCGCATCGATATCCGCCCGCAGCCCGATCGCCCTGTCGCTGTCGCCGCGGCCACGAATCACCCCGACGACACCAGTTTTGCCCATGCCCCGATGCACTTCAATGCCAAAGCTGTCCAGCTTTGCCGCGATAAAGTCCGAGGTCCACACCTCTTCATAGCAAATTTCAGGGTGCTGATGCAGCTCTCGGCGCCATTCAGTCAGTTCGTCCTTACGCTCGGCAAGCGAATTGATCACGGGCATAGTTTCTGTCCTCTTGATGCAAACTTACTGACTGATGTTCCGACGCTGCGGCTGGCACGTCAAGGTCGCTTTAGGCGGCTTTGGCACGTACCTTTGCGACGCTTTGTCACCGCTGCCATCACTGCGATTTTTCTGTTACTGTTCTTGACAAGGTTCTGGGGGGAGCTGCCGGTCGGTCGCTTGCGGCCGGCCGGTACACCACGGGTGTCGGCACGGGTTTATCCTAGGTCGGCACAAGAACAGGAAAAATCCCCTCTGAATTGCAGATTGGCCTAGTCCTGACGGACATCATGCAGACCCGGTCGCACAGGGTTTGCATTGTCCTGAAGTGACCTGTCCTGTCGTGGTTGATCATGAAGTGACCGGCCGCAATAGAAACACAACGGATGATTCGGCATTGGTGCCCGCGCCTGCCGGTTTCCAGCAGGTGAGTTAGCATGGCGTCAGAACAGCCAGATCGCGGCCTACGCGGCCTGCCGGGAGGCAAATCCCGGTATTCCGGTTTTGCCCTCGCGCGAAACGCGATGAATTATCATCAGGACTGGCAGCGCGCCTGGCGCGATGCCGCGCCAAAAAGCGAATATGATGCTGTCATTATCGGCGGTGGCGGCCACGGGCTCGCAACTGCCTACTATCTGGCGGCAGTCCACGGCCTGACCAATATCGCGGTTGTCGAAAAGGGCTGGCTTGGTGGCGGCAATACAGGCCGAAACACCACAATCATCCGGTCAAATTACCTGTGGGATGAAAGCGCCGCCATCTATGAACATGCCCTGAAGCTGTGGGAAGGCATGTCGCAGGACCTGAACTTCAACGTGATGTTCAGCCAGCGCGGCGTTCTGACCATCGCACATTCCGAACATGAACTGCGCGAAATGTCACGCCGTGTGCACGCCATCCGCCTGAACGGGATTGATTCCGAAATTCTGGGCCCCGACGAGATCAAGTCATTCGTCCCGATCATCAATATCGACCAGTCGATCCGGTATCCGGTGATGGGCGGCTTTCTGCAAAAGCGGGGCGGTACCGCGCGCCACGACGCGGTGGCATGGGGATATGCCCGCGCTGCCGATGATCTTGGTGTGGATATTATCCAGAATTGCGAGGTGACAGGCCTGCGCCGGACTGGCCGCCGGATCGTTGGCATTGAAACCACCCGCGGCTTTATCAAAACCCGCAAGGTTGGCTGTGTGACAGCCGGTCATTCCAGCGTGATGGCGGCTATGGCGGATATTCGCCTGCCGCTGGCCAGCCGTCCATTGCAGGCGCTTGTGTCCGAGCCGATCAAGCCGGTGCTGGATACAGTGATCATGTCAAATGCCGTTCACATGTATATTAGCCAGTCCGACAAGGGCGAGATGGTGCTTGGTGCCGGCGTCGACAAATACAACTCATATGCCCAGCGCGGGTCGTTCCCGGTGCCTGAACATATGATTGCAGCGGCGGTTGAGTTGTTTCCGGTATTGTCGCGCTTGCGGATGCTGCGCCATTGGGGCGGCATCGTTGATACCTGTCCGGACGCCTCGCCAATCATTTCGAAGACAGATGTGGACGGGCTTTATTTCAATTGCGGCTGGGGCACAGGTGGATTCAAGGCAACGCCCGGGTCCGGCCATGTCTTTGCTGACCTGATCGCCAATGACCGTCCGAACAAGATCGCTGCCCCCTATTCGCTGGACCGCTTCCAGACCGGCCTGTTGATCGACGAACACGGCGCTGCCGGTGTGGCCCACTGACGTGACCGAGGGAGACAAGACATGCTGCTGATCAACTGCCCGCATTGTGGTCCTCGCGAAGAAAGCGAATTCAGCTGTGGCGGCGAGGCCCATATTGCCCGCCCACTGGCCGAAAACACGCTCACCGACGCGGCCTTTGCCGATTATCTGTTCCTGCGTGACAATCCAAAGGGCCTGTTCCTTGAGAGATGGCGTCACGCCGCCGGGTGCCGGCGCTGGTTCAACATGGCACGCGATACGGTGACCCACGAAATTATCGAGATTTATCCGATGGGCAGCCTGCCGAAGACCAAAGCCGGAAAGGTAGCGCATGCAGCCAGCTGGCGTCGTGAAACTGCTGCCGAGGCGGCTGCCAAGCCAGCCAAAGCCAAAGCACCACGCGCAAAGAAGGAAAATGGTTGATGGGTTTTTTCAGTAAAACACCCGCGCCACAAATCGTGCGCCTTGCAACGGGTGGTCGGGTGAACCGCACCAAGCCGCTGACATTCACCTTTGACGGAAAAACCTGTCAGGGCTTTGCAGGGGATACGCTTGCCTCGGCCCTGCTTGCCAACAATATCCATCTTGTCGGCCGATCCTTCAAATATCACCGGCCCCGCGGCATCATGGCCGCCGGTGCGGAAGAGCCGAATGCACTGGTACGTGTTGGTCGCGGCAATTTGGCAGAGCCCAACCTGCGCGCATCCCAGGTCGAACTCTATGACGGTCTTTACGCTGAAAGCCAGAACCGCTTTCCGTCGCTGAAAGCCGATGTCGGCGCGGTCAATTCGCTGATGTCGCGCTTTTTCCCGGCCGGATTCTATTACAAGACGTTCATGTGGCCAGCCTCGATGTGGATGACCTATGAGCATGTGATTCGACGCGCTGCCGGTCTTGGACGGGTTGCCGACGATCACGATGATCCTGACCGCTACGAAAAAACAAATGCGCATTGCGATATTTTGATTGCCGGCGGCGGGGCTGCCGGTCTGATGGCTGCGCTTGCCGCGGCGCGCAGTGGTGCGCGTGTTATTCTGGCTGATGAGCAGAATGAATTCGGTGGCTGGATGCTGGCCGAAGGCGATGTCACGATTGAGGGCGGCTCACCCGCTGACTGGGTAGCTGGCATCATTGCCGAACTTGCCGCGATGCCGGATGTGACGCTGCTGCCGCGTACAACTGTATTTGGATATATGGACCATAATTATCTGACGCTGACCGAACGCGTTACCGACCATCTTGCGGTGCGGCCATCCCATCTGCCACGCCAGCGCATGTGGAAGGTTCGCGCCCGTCAGGTGGTGCTGGCACAAGGGGCGCATGAACGCCCGCTGGTCTTTTCCGGCAATGATCTGCCGGGCGTGATGCTGTCCGGGGCCGTTCGTACCTTTATTAATCGCTACGGCGTTGTTCCGGGCAATCGCTGCGTTGTCTTCACCAATAATGATGATGGCTACCGCACAGCGCTGTCCCTGCAACAAGGTGGTGCAGAAGCGGTGATCGTCGATCTGCGGCATGAGGTGCGCAGTGCGCTGATCAAGATGGCAAAGGAAGCCGGCATTTGCATCATGACGGGTCATGCCGTCACCATTGCCAGCGGCACACAGCGTATCGCCCGTGTTGAAATCTCGCCTGTCAACGAAGATGCCACCCGCGTTCTTGATGATCCTGTTCATATGGATTGTGATCTGCTGGCCATGTCTGGCGGCCTGTCACCTGCTGTTCACCTGCATTCACAGGCACGTGGCAAGCTGGCCTGGGATGAAGAACTGCTGTGCTTCAAGCCGAAGTCGGTTCACGAGGCCTGCTTCAACGCCGGTGCCTGCAATGGCGTTTTTGGTCTGGCAAAAGCCATGGCGGACGGGCTGAAGGCCGGGGCTGCCGCCGTGCGGGCCTGCGGTCTGGATGCTGGCGATCATCTGCCGCCGGTCGTGACCGCGCCGCCGCAGAACTGGCGACCGATGCCCGCGTGGAAAATTCCAAACGGCCAGCCCGAAGGTGAAGGGCCCAAGGCGTTTGTCGACTTCCAGAACGATGTGACCGCGTCTGACGTAAAGCTGGCGGTGCGCGAAGGGTACCAGTCGGTCGAACATGTAAAGCGCTATACCACACTTGGCATGGCCACCGATCAGGGCAAGACATCGAATATCAACGGTCTGGCCATTCTTGCCGATGCCCTTGGCGATGAGATTCCGAACGTCGGCACCACCACATTCCGCATGCCGTATACGCCAGCGAATTTTGGTGCCATTGCTGGCCGCGATATTGGCAATCTGTTTGACCCGACGCGCCTTACCCGCATGGATGACTGGCACCGTGCCCACGGCGCCACCTTCGAACATGTCGGCCAGTGGATGCGCGCCTGGTATTACCCGCAGACTGGCGAAAGCATGCAGGAAGCGGTCAACCGCGAAGTGCTCGCCGCGCGGACAACAGCCGGCCTTTTGGATGCCTCCACCCTTGGCAAGATCGATATTCAGGGCCCCGATGCAGCCGAGTTTCTGAATCGTATCTACACCAATGGCTGGTTAAAGCTTGGCATTGGCAAATGCCGTTATGGGCTGATGCTGAAAGATGACGGCATGGTGATGGATGATGGCGTCACAACACGGCTTGGCGAGAATCACTTCCACATGACAACCACCACGGGCGGGGCTGCCGGTGTACTGGACTGGCTGGAGGAATGGCAGCAGACGGAATGGCCGGACCTGAAAGTCTATCTGACTTCGGTGACCGAGGAATGGTCCGTTGCCACCCTCTCCGGCCCGAACGCGTCAAAGATCCTCAAAGCGGCCGGTATCGATATCTCGCTTGATCCGGCGGATTTTCCGTTCATGTCGATGCAGGATGCACATATCGCCGGCCTGCCAGTGCGGATATTCCGCATTTCATTTACCGGCGAACTGTCCTTCGAGATCAATATCCGGGCGCGTCATGGCCTTGCCCTCTGGCAGTTGCTGATGAACGCCGGTCGCGATCATGGTATCACCCCTTACGGTACCGAGGCCATGCATGTCCTGCGGGCAGAAAAAGGATTTATCATCGTTGGTCAGGAAACCGACGGGTCGGTAACGCCGCACGACCTTGGCATGGACTGGATCGTGTCCAAAACCAAGCCTGATTTCATCGGCAAACGTGCCCTTGCACGCGCATCGATGAGTGACGACAATCGCAAACAGCTTGTTGGCCTTGTCACCCGCGACCGGAAAAGGGTTATTCCGGAAGGTGCGCATGCCGTGCTGGAACCCAATCAACCCATGCCGATGGAGATGTTGGGCCAGGTGACATCATCCTACTATTCGCCGAATGTTGGCGGGTCAATTGCCATGGCAATGCTGAAAGGCGGGCGCAGCCTGAAGGGCGGCACTGTCTATCTGCCGATGCTGGATGGCGATATGATAGAGGCAGATGTGGTTGATCCAATCTTCTTCGACCCCAACGGAGATCGTATAAATGGCTGACGCAAGCCCGCAAATCCGTCTTCCCGGGCGCAACGCGCTGTCAGGTCGCCCCGCAATCACGCATGCCAATCAGGATGGCGGCAAGCCGGGCCTTGTCATTGAAGAACTGGTTCATCTCGGCAAACTGAATATCCGCGGGGCCGCAGATATTCTGCCGGGCATAACAGCGCAGACTGGCTGCCAGTCACTTCCCGAAAACAACCGGTTTGTGACCATTGGCGAACGCCACCTGGCCTGGCTTGGCCCGGATGAATATCTGTTGCTGTGCGAAGCTGGTCGTGAAGATGAAATTCAGACGCGTCTACGGCAGGATTTCGAGGGTATCCACGCCGCCGTCACAAACGTGACCGACGGCCTGTGCGCACTCGGTATTCGCGGCGGTTCAGTCCGCAAGGTGCTTGCCAAAGGCTGCGCCCTTGATCTTCATGAAGAGGTGTTTGCGGCCGGCCAGTGTGCGCAGTCATTGCTGTCGCATGCGGGCATCACCCTGCTGGCAACCGGCGAGACGCGTTTCGTTCTCGTTTGTCGCACCAGCTTTGCCCCCTATGTGGTGGACTGGCTGGTGGATGCCGCGCTTGAATATGGTGTCAGCTATCGCACCTAGACCGGTCTTGGCAAGCCGCCGCACACCGGTGCACATTTCTTAAAAAGCCCGGTCGATACGGGGCCTTTTTATTTGTTTCAAAAGCCGGCTCAGAATTCTGAATCTGGCAGCTCTTCCATTCTTTTGCCGATGAAATCACGCAGCCCGTCATTGATTGAGGGGTCCAGCGCTGGCGCCTCAAATGAATCCAGCATCTTCACGGCGCGGTCGCGCCCGCGCTCATGACTTTCGACCGATCCCTCTGACGACCATTGTTCAAAGGTGGTGTTGTCAGCCAATTCGGACCGCCAGAATGCGGATTCGAAATTAGCCTGTGTATGCGATGACCCAAGGAAATGTTTGCCCGGTCCTGTTTCGCGCAAGGCATCCATTGCCTGCCCGTTTTCCGAAACATCAATCCCGTTCACGACATCCTGCATCATTGTCAGCTGATCGGCATCCAGTATCAGCTTGGCGTAATCGGCGACGAGTCCGCCTTCCATCCAGCCACCGGCATGCAGGACAAAATTCACCCCGCCCATCACCGTCGGCATGATTGTATTGGCCGATTCATAAGCCGCCTGCGCATCAGCTGTCTTGGCAGCGGTCAATGACCCGCCAGACCGGAACGGCACACCAAGGCGGCGGGCCAGTTTTGCACATCCCAGCAGAACCTTTGCAGGCTCAGGCGTGCCGAAAGTCGGCGCACCTGTCTGCATCGACATGGAACTGGCAAAGCTGCCAAACACCACTGGTGCACCCGGGCGCACCAGCTGTGTAAAGGCAATGCCGCTCATCGCTTCGGCCAATGTCTGTGCCAGCGTACCGGCAACCGACACCGGCGACATGGCACCAGCCAGAATGAACGGGGCAGTGATCACCGCCTGATTATGACGCGCATATACTTTCAGTGCGCCCAGCATCATCGCGTCCCATGTCATCGGCGAATTGGCATTGATCAGGCTGATCGACACAGTGTTGTTTTCAACAAATTCGTCACCGAACAGGATCTTCGACATATCGACCGTATCCTGCGCACGCGATGGCGCTGTCACCGAACCCATATACGGTTTGTCAGACAGCGACTGATGCGCGTAGATCATTTCCAGATGTCGTTTTGTCACCGGCAGATCGACAGGCTCGCACACCGTACCGCCAGAGTGGTGAAAGCCCGGCAGCATGTAGACAAGCTTCACAAAATTGCGGAAATCCTCAATGGTGGCATAGCGGCGCTCATTCTGCAGATCGCGCACGAAAGGCGGTCCGTAAACAGGTGCAAACACCATGTTGTTGCCGCCAATCTCGACTGATCGTTCGGCATTGCGGGCATGCTGGGTAAAGCTGGACGGCGCTGTTTCACACAGCTTGCGCGCCAGTCCTCTGGGAAAATGTACGCGCTCCCCCTTGATATCGCATCCGGCGTCGCGCAGCAGCTCGAGCGCCTCGGCATCCTCCAGAAAATCGATACCGATCTCTTCAAGGATGGTTTCAGCATTCGCCTCGATAATCTCGGCAGCTTCATCGGTCAGTATATCGACAGGTGGTATGCCGCGGGTGATATAAGGCGACGCCGCAACGCCGCCACCGCTGCGCATTTGACGGCGCGCATCGCGTCCGCCACCACGCCGCCCGCGCCGTTGTGCCGTTTCTGTTTCCGCCATGGATTACCCTTTCATGGTCACGGACACCTGTTTCATCGTCACAGATGCCGGTGCGACATATCTGCTATGCACGCAGCTTTTCGTTTTCCGGATCATAAGGGGATTCCTCAATGACCGTTGCTTTCAGACGATGATCAAGAATGTCGATCATCAGTTCGGTACCGGTCACCGCCAGATCAGGCCGGACCATTGCCATCGCCAGTGATGTGTCGACCCGGAAGCCATAACCGCCACTGGTCGCACGGCCAATGACTTCACCATCTGGCAGCATCACCGGGTTACCCCCGATTGCGTCAGCATCACTGGTATCATGCACCGCCAGCGTCACCATGGCATTGGCAAAGCCGCGCTCTTGCCACTCGCTCAGTTTCTGGCGGCCAATGAAGTCACCCTTGTTCAGATGCACAAACCGGTCAAGCCCGCTTTCCAGCGCCGCATATTCGATCGACAATTCGGTACCAACCATACGATAGGACTTCTCCAGCCGCATCGCATCCATAGCCCGAATGCCAAACGGCTTGAGCTGGAATTCGGCACCAGCGTCCATCAGCGCGTCGAAAATATGATTCTGATACTCAATCGGATGATGCAGTTCCCAGCCAAGTTCGCCGACATAATTCATGCGAAAGGCCATAGTCGGGGCCAAATTCACATCGATCATCTTGCTCGACAGCCACGGGAATGCCCCGTTCGCCAAATCAGAGCGGGTAACTTTTTGCAGAATGTCGCGGGCATGCGGCCCGGCCAGCACAAGAACGCCGATCGAATTGGTCAGATCATCAAACCGGACCGACCCGTCATCCGGCATGTGCTTTTTGATCCAGTCATGGTCCAGCCGCTGTCCCGCGCCAGCCGATACGATATAAAAGCTGTCCGCAGCCTCGCGCTGGATCGTATATTCGGAATGCACACCGCCGCGCTCGGTCAGGGCATGTGAAAGCGACACCCGCCCGATGCCCTTTGGCAGCTTGTTTGCCACAAGCCTGTCCATAAAGGCCTCGGCACCGGGGCCTGACACACGGCATTTTGCAAATGCGCTCATATCCAGCAGGCCCGCATGCGCTGCTGTATGGCGCACTTCGTTGCCAACATGTTCAAACCAGTCAGACCGGCGGAATGACCAGTGATCTTCCTGCACGGTGCCTTCCGGCGCAAACCAGTTGGCACGTTCCCAGCCAAACTTTTGCCCGAACACAGCACCAAGCGCCTTCAGCCTGTCATAGCAAGGCGCGGTGCGCAGCGGGCGTCCTGCCCCGCGTTCTTCATCAGGATAGTGAATGACGAAAACGTTTTCATACGCCTCTTCATTTTTCACCTTGAGATATGATTCAGTGGCATAGTTGCCGTACCGACGCGGGTCAACACCCAGCATATCAACTGTCGGTTCACCCTCGACGATCCATTCGGCAAGCTGCCAGCCAGCACCGCCGGCCGCGGTCACACCAAAGCTGTGCCCTTCACTCAACCAGAAGTTTGGCACATCCCATGCCGGACCAATGATCGGATTCCCGTCTGGTGTATAGGCGATGGCACCGTTATAGACCCGCTTGACACCAACCTCGCCAAAGGCTGGCACACGTTCAATGGCGGATTCGATGTGCGGCATCAGGCGTTCCAGATCCTCCTGAAACAACTCATATTCCGACTCCTCACTCGGCCCGTCCATATAGCAGGCCGGCGCGCCCTTCTCATACGGTCCGAGGATCAGCCCGCCAGCTTCCTCGCGCAGATACCAGCGGCCGTCGGAATCGCGCAACACACCCATTTCAGGCAGGCCCTGCGCCTGCCGCTCGCGGATGGCCTCATGCGGTTCGGTGACAATATACTGGTGCTCAACCGGGATTACCGGAATATCCAGACCCACCATGCGGCCAGTCTTGCGGGCAAAGTTGCCGCTGGCACTCACGATGTGCTCGCAGGTGATTTCACCTTTGTCGGTGGTCACTTTCCATTCGCCAGACAGCGTGCGCGAAATGCCGGTCACGCTGGTGTTACGATAAATCTCTGCGCCGCGGTCACGCGCCCCGCGCGCCATTGCCTGCGTCAGGTCTGCTGGCTGAATATAGCCATCATCAGGATGGCGGATCGCACCGACCAGCCCTTCAGGATTACACAGTGGCCACAAATCATGAACCTCGTCCGGGGTCAGAAAATCCACCTGCACGCCGATCGTGCTCGCCACGCCGGCATATTGCCGATATTCGTCCATTCTTTCCTGCGTCTGTGCCAGACGAATATTCGACACATTGCGAAATCCGACATTCATGCCGGTTTCTTCCTGCAGTTCCTGATAGAACTTCACCGAATATTTGTGAATCTGGCCAACTGAATAGGACATGTTGAACAAGGGCAGCAGGCCGGCGGCATGCCAGGTTGACCCCGATGTCAGTTCCTTGCGTTCCACAAGAACCACATCGGACCATCCCTTTTTGGCAAGGTGGTAGAGCGCGCCCACACCAACGACTCCCCCACCAATCACAACAACGCGTGCATGCGACTTCATTTCCCCCACCTCCTGGCCATGATAACCGGGCCCGCGCACACGCACGCAGCCTCAGCGCGCCACGTGACACACCGGCACTCATTTCATCCGGAATTCTAGGCAATCAACGGCCAAAAAAGCGTCTGCCATCCGACCAGTTTTGACGCGATTAGGCTTAGGGATTCAGGCGTGAAACATCCCAGCCGCCAGCAGCATCTGGGGTAAAGCGGAACCTGTCATGAAGGCGATGTTCGCCATCCGCCCAGAATTCGATTTCCTGTGGTTCGATCAGGAACCCGCCCCAATGCGGTGGGCGCGGCACATCATGAAGAAAGCGCGCCTCAACCTCTGCCACCGCAGCGGCCAGGCTGTCGCGCGAATCCAGCGGACGCGACTGGGCCGATGCCCATGCCCCGATGCGGCTGCCCCGTCCACGGCTGGCAAAATAGGCGTCCGAGCGCGCGGCATCGACACGGCTCACAGGGCCGACAACCCGCACCTGGCGACGCAGGCTTTTCCAGTGGATGCAGAATGCAGCCTTGGCAGTGGCATCCAGTTCACCTGACTTGCGGCTCTCATAATTAGTGTAGAAGACAAAACCGTCAGCCGCCCATTCCTTTAGCAACACCATGCGGACTGACGGCATACCGCCAGCATCAACAGTGGCCAGCGCCATCGCATCCGGATCATTGACCTCAGCCGCTACAGCTTCATCATACCAGCTCTGAAACAGGCTGAAAGGGTCGGTGCCAGCTGTGATATTCATCTCGTAAGTCTCCATTCATGACAGTGGGCCAGCACGCGGCATAAGTCCGGGCGGGACCCCCTGCCAGATAGATGGGAAGCAGCATTCGTCATGGCAATGGGCGCTGGCGACAGCCCTGACAAACCTTTGTGGCAGACATCGACGTCTGTTAACCCTCTGGCAACAGAAACAGCCAGATTTAAGGGCCAAATTTTTGGTGCGTCTGCCTTATTTTGGTACGAATCTGCACATAGTGTGACGTCGTCGAGAATAAACCAAACAGGTCAGAACCATGGCAGATTCCAGGAATATGCCCGGCGTCACTTTCGGGCTGGCGATTGCGACAACAGCAACATTGATGGCTGGCACAGTGCCTGCTGCGTTTGCGGAAACACGGATCGAAACCGTTATAGGAACGGTATCGGGGGCCGATCCCATTCGCACCAACTATATCCGCAAAACGCCAAAGGATGAACGGATCTGTCAGACCCAGGATGTGCCGGTCTATGGCGAGACAGCCGGCAATAACGAATCCGACCTTGGCGCGATGATTATCGGCGGTGTGATCGGGTCTGCCATCGGCAACAAGACATCGGATAATGAAGGCGCTGGCGCTGCCGGTGCGGTTGTCGGGGCGCTTCTTGGCCGCGAACACGCCAAGAAAAATCAGGGCGGCGGCCAGCAGATTATCGGCTATCGCCAGCAGGAAGTCTGCAACATCCGGACTGTGATGACCGAACAGACGGTTGAGGAAATCACCGGGTACCGCGTACGTATAGAGGTCGATGGCAAGATCATTTCGCTGGAATCACAGCGTCCGCGCAATTTGGGCGAGCGTGTCGAGATCAATCGCAAGACGACATATAGCCTGCGATAGGCGTTTACAGCCTGCGACTTGTTCCACAGATTCAGTCGTGTAGTATAGCGTTTCTGCTTTGTGTGTCCCACACGGAGAGATGATTTATGGGTGAAAAAAAATGTCTGATCAGCTTGGAACCGGAGTCATGGCTGGCAAAAAGGGCCTGATCATGGGCGTTGCAAATGAACGCTCTATTGCCTGGGGTATTGCCAAAAAGGTGGCCGAACAGGGTGCAGATCTGGCCTTTACCTTTCAGGGCGAAGCGCTGCAGAAACGCGTGACACCGCTTGCCGCGTCGCTTGGCAGCTCGCTTGTGTTACCCTGTGATGTAACGGATGAGGCCAGTGTCGATGCTGTTTTCAGCGAGCTGGAATCCCGTTGGGGCAAGCTGGACTTCGTTCTTCACGCTATCGCCTATTCGGACAAGGAAGAGCTGAAAGGCCAGTATGTCGATACCACCCGCGATAATTTTGAGCGGACGATGGATATCTCGGTCTATTCCTTTACTGAAGTCACACGCAAGGCCACGGCCATGATGAATGATGGCGGCTCCTTGCTGACCCTGACCTATTACGGTGCGGAACGCGTGATGCCCCATTACAACGTCATGGGCGTTGCCAAGGCCGCACTTGAAGCATCGGTGCGTTACCTTGCCGTTGATCTTGGCGGGCGCAACATCCGCGTCAACGGGTTGTCTGCCGGCCCGATGAAAACCCTGGCCGCATCCGGCATTGGCGACTTCCGCTATATTCTGAAGTGGAATGAATATAACTCGCCGCTGAAGCGCAATGTGACACTGGATGATGTCGGCGGGGCCGGGCTTTATTTGCTGTCTGATCTGTCCTCTGGGGTAACCGGCGAAACGCATCATGTCGATTGCGGGTATCATGTTGTCGGGATGAAGGCTGTCGACGCCCCGGACATCTCGGTCGTCTGATATGGCTGACAACAGTTTCGGTCAGCTGTTTTCCTTTACTACTTTTGGTGAGAGCCATGGTCCGGGTATCGGCTGTGTGGTCGACGGTGTACCGCCGCGCCTGCCCTTGTCGGAAAGCCTGATACAGCCCTATCTGGACCGCCGCAAACCGGGGCAGAACCGGTTTGTGACCCAGCGCCGTGAGGCGGATGAGGTGGAAATTCTGTCCGGTGTCTTTGAAGGCATGACAACAGGTACACCAGTGGCGATGCTGATCCGCAACACCGACCAGCGGTCGAAAGACTATGGCGAGATCGCGCGCCAGTTCCGCCCGGGTCATGCCGATTTTACCTATCAGGAAAAATATGGGATTCGCGACTATCGGGGCGGCGGCCGGTCATCAGCCCGTGAAACAGCCTCACGCGTGGCTGCAGGTGCCATCGCCGATCTGGCGCTGAAGCAGTTTCTTGGCAGCGACTTCCGCATCCGCGGCGGCGTTGTGCAGATCGGCCCACACGCCATTGATCGCAGCAGGCTTGACTGGGATAACGTCGACAATAACCCGTTTTTCTGTCCTGACCCGGTGGCCGCTGACCAGTGGGAGGGGTTTCTTGACTCCGTGCGCAAGGCTGGCAGCTCGGCAGGTGCCATCCTCGAGATTGTGGCTGACGGTGTTCCCGCAGGACTGGGCCAGCCAATCTACGGAAAGCTGGATAGCGAACTTGCCGCCGCAATGATGACGATCAATGCCGTCAAGGGTGTGGAAATCGGCGGCGGCTTTGCGCTGTCCGCGATGGATGGTGCTGATGCTGGTGACGAGATGCGCGCCGGTGATCAGGGACCGGAATTCCAGTCAAACAATAATGGCGGCGTACTTGGCGGCATTTCGACGGGCCAGCAGCTGGTGGTACGGGTGGCCATCAAGCCGACAAGTTCGATCCTGACGCCGCGGAAATCGGTCGATCTTGAAGGACAGGATGTCGATGTTGTGACAAAGGGTCGGCATGATCCTTGTGTCGGTATTCGCGGCGTGCCCGTCGCCGAAGCGATGATGGCCATCACCCTTCTTGATGCGCTGATGCGCCACCACGCCCAATGCGGGCTTGGTGATCCGGCATAGATAAATCCCGTGTCAATAATGGCCTGGCCAGCACCAGTCCAGCTTGACCGTGCGCGGCCTTGTCAGGCAGCTTCTAATGGTCCGGCTGGTCTATGTTGTCTTGCGGGCGGCCAGCAGAAATTCACGGTTTCCATCTGATCCGGTAATCGGTGATGCCACCGTTCCCAGCAGCTGCCAGCGCATGGTGGCAGCCACCCAGTCCTCAACCCGCGCCACAGCATCACGCACCGCCTGACCGTCTCGGACAATACCGCCCTTGCCGATCTGCGCGCGGCCAACCTCGAATTGCGGCTTTATCAACGCCAGCAAACTTGCATTCTCGGCTGCCAGCTTCATGGCCTGCGGCAGTACCTTGGTCAGTGAGATGAAAGATGCATCGCAGACAATCAGCTGCGGCGGTGTCTCGAAATCTGCCGCGCTCAGATGACGGGCATTCATCCCTTCGCGCAAGCTGACACGCGGATCATCGGCAAGGCGCGGGTGCAGCTGGCCATGCCCCACATCAACCGCTGCCACATGCGCCGCACCGCGAGACAGCAACACCTCGGTAAATTCACCAGTGCTGGCACCGATATCAACACAGTGACACCCCGCCGGATCAATCGCCGGAAACGCATCCAGCCCGCCGACAAGTTTCAGTGCGGCCCGGCTGACCCATGGTAAATCAGGAACGGCCACATTGATGTCAGCATCCGATGACAGTCGTTTCGCCGGCTTTGTCAGCACCGCGCCGTCAACAGTAACGTGGCGACCTGCAATCAGCGCCCGGGCCCGGTCGCGCGATGCTGCCAGCCCGCGTGATACCAACAGCGCATCAGCCCGCATTCCGCTATCGCGTTCGCCCTTTCGCACGTTATGCGGGGGTCTTGCTGGCGGCAGGACCCGCCTTTGTTGTGGACTTGCTGTCAGTACCGCCATTCATCACGCGCAGCGTCTCGGCAATACCGTCTGCATCAATGCCGGCCAGTGCCAGCTGCCCTGCCTGGCTGTCATGGTCAATCAGCCTGTCAGGCAGTGACAGACAGCGAACGGTCAGCCCGCCATCCAGATGGCCGGCATTTGCCAAATACTGCAACACATGCGCGGAGAACCCTCCCGGGCTGTTTTCCTCAACAATCAGCAATCGCGCATGATTCTGCGCCAGCCTGTCGAGCAAATCTGTGTCCATCGGCTTGGCAAAACGGGCATCAGCCACCGTCACCGGCCCGATATCATCTTCCAGCTGGTCGGCTGCGCGCATCGCATCTGCCAGACGTGTGCCGAGTGACAGGATGGCCGTGCCCTGCCCTTCGCGCACGATGCGGCCACGCCCGATTTTCAGCACATCGCCGATTTCTGGCAGCTCAACCCCGACACCTTCACCGCGCGGATAGCGCACAGCCGAAGGGCCATCATCATGCGCAACGGATGTCGCCACCATATGCATCAGTTCAGCCTCGTCCGACGGGCACATGATGACCATGTTCGGCAGACATGACAGATAGGCAATGTCAAACACACCGGCATGCGTTGCGCCGTCATTGCCAACAAGCCCGGCACGGTCAATGGCAAAGCGGACCGGAAGATTCTGGATCACCACATCATGTACCAGCTGGTCATATCCACGCTGCAGGAACGTTGAATACAGCGCGCAGAACGGCTTCATCCCCTCGGTCGCCAGCCCGGCCGCAAAGGTGACAGCATGTTGTTCGGCGATCCCCACATCAAACACCCGGTCGGGGAATCGCGCCTTGATCTTGTCGAGGCCTGTCCCAGACGGCATGGCGGCCGTGATCGCCACGATCTTGTCATCCTGCTCAGCCGCCGCAATCAGTCCTTTTGCAAAAACCGATGTGTAGCTTGGTGCGTTTCCGGCACTCTTTTGCTGTGTTCCGGTAATCACGTCGAATTTTGGCACGGCGTGATATTTTTCCGCAGACGGACCGGCAAAAGGATGCCCCTTGCCCTTTTCCGTGACCACATGAACCAGCACCGGACCGCGCGCATGCCCGTCGCGAATGTTCTTCAGCACCGGCAGAAGATGCGCCATGTCATGACCGTCGATCGGGCCGATATGCAGAAAGCCAAGCTGGCTGAACACCGAATTGCCGCTGATCAGATCACGCGCCGCCTCACGAGCGCGGCGCGCCGTCCGCTCAATCTCAGCCGGGAATTTTGCTGCAACTTCGCGCATCAGATCGCGAATCGAATGGAAGGGCTCAGACGTGATCAGGCGCGACAGATAGCTGCTCATCGCACCGACAGGCTGGGCAATCGACATGTCATTGTCGTTCAGGATTACGATCAGGCGCGAATCCGATGCGCCGGCATTATTCATCCCTTCAAAGGCCATGCCTGCGCTCATCGCGCCATCGCCAATAACCGCAATCACATTTCGTTGAATGCCCTGCAGATTGCTGCCGACAGCCATACCAAGGCCGGCAGAAATCGATGTTGACGAATGCCCGGCGCCAAATGGATCAAATTCGGATTCGCTGCGTTTGGTGAACCCTGACAGGCCGTCTTTCTGGCGCAGTGTCTCAATCCGGTTACGGCGACCGGTCAGTATCTTGTGCGGATAGGCCTGGTGGCCAACGTCCCAGATCACCCTGTCATGCGGTGTATTGAATACGTGATGCAACGCCACGGTGAGCTCTACAACACCCAGCCCGGCACCAAGATGACCACCAGTTTTAGACACCGCACCGATCGTGGCATCGCGCAGCTCGCTTGCCAGACGCTGCAGATCCCCTTCGGGAAGACGTCGCAAGTCATCAACAGAGGCAATGCGGTCTAGCAGTGGTGTTGAGGTCATCCGGTTTTCCACGGGCAGGCGTGCCTGCCGACATTCATGTTACGTTTCCGTTATATAAGACCTATCACGATCGCCGCTTAATTGCGAATCGTGCAATTTCCTGCAGCGGTTCTGCCGCCACGCCCCACGGGGACAGCCTGTCGCTGGCGGCCTCGATCAGGGTCGTTGCCGCATCACGGGCCGCTGCAAGACCCATCAGGCTTACGAAACTGCCCTTGCTGCGTGCCGCATCCTGTCCGGCCGGCTTGCCAAGCGCTTCGGGCGTGCTTTCATGATCTAGACAGTCATCAGCGATCTGAAAGGCCAGCCCCAGATCGCGCGAATAACTGTCCAGTACCGCCATCAGTTCGGTGTCAGCGCGCCCGTATATTCCGCCAGCACAGGCCGCAAAATGGATCAGCGCCCCGGTTTTCATGCCCTGCATCTGACGTATCTCGTCAAGTGACAGGGCGTTGCCAGCGCGCGCACGCTTCTCGGCCTGCAAATCAAGCATCTGGCCGCCAGCCATGCCGTCTACGCCTGATGCTGTGGCCAGCCCGGCTACCAGCGCGGACCGCACTGCCGGGTCGACATGTGTTGCTTCATCCGCCAGCAATCCGAATGCCAGCGTCTGCAGTGCATCACCGGCCAGAACGGCTGTCGCCTCATCAAACGCCACATGACAGGCCGCAACACCGCGCCGTGTGGCTGCATCATCCATCGATGGCAGATCGTCATGTATCAGGGAATAGGCGTGCAGACATTCAATCGCCGCCGCCACGCGCACAGCCGATCCTGAATTGTTCGCCCCACCGGCCAATCGCGCCGCGGACAGCACCAGCGCCGCCCGCATTCGTTTGCCGCCATTCATTGTGGCATATCGCATCGCTGCCACCAGCCGGTTCGCCGGACCGGTCATGGCATCGAACATGTCCTCCAGAAAGGCAGCCGTGGTTGCCGCATCCCGTTCAACGATGTCTGGCAGTGTCATTTGCCTCAGTCTTCGACGGCGAAGGGGGCAGTGCTGTCCGGTGCTGATCCATCAGCCGGCAGGCGCAATTGCTCTACTTTCATGCGGGCTTCTTCAAGGCGGGCCTGACAATGTGTCTTTAGTGCCGTGCCGCGTTCAAACGCCGTGACCGCATCATCCAGCGATACGTTTCCCGCCTCCAGCGCGGCCACAATCGTCTCAAGCTCACGCAGGGCATCTTCAAAGCTGATGGCCCCAAGATCGGCGGCAGGTGCGTTTTCGGTCATCTATCTCTCCAGGTCAAACCCCTGCCACATCTACTCCTTGGACAAGGCCGCCGCAATGCTCTTTACAATGTCGGCAGCCCGCTTTCTGAGGCTGGTGTCTTCAATACTATAATATGCCCGGACAAGCTCAAGTGTTTCTCGTCGCGCCATCGGATCCTTTACAGGATCTCTGCCCTTGCCATCGACATCAACCCCGCTGGCTACCCGCCGGGGCGAGCTTCGCATTGTTGTTTCCGACATGTCATCGAAGAAATAGCCAATCGGTGCGTCAAGTATCTGGCTGATATCCCACAAGCGGGACGCGCTGACCCTGTTCGCGCCGCGTTCATATTTCTGAACCTGCTGAAAGGTTATGTTGAGCTCGGCACCAAGTTGTTCCTGACTCATTCCCAAAAGCGTTCGCCGCAACCGGACCCGCCGCCCGACATGCTTGTCGATGGCGTTATTGTTGGTAATGCGAAAATTGCGTTCGGACGGCGATTCTGCCGGCATGATACCACCTCGGTTTCGCGGAGCGACGGTTATTCAGAGAAGCTGCGTGCGATGTCGCAAGGCACCGCTTCTTGAGGCAATTGTAACCCGATTTACCGAATCTCAGAATATGTGGATGAGTTGCTTGTGCCACCACATGTCCGGCCACATGCCCGATGGCCAAAATCAAACCCGGAGAAGGCTATACAGCGAACTCGTCAAGCGCAGATAACAACGCGTGGGCAATTCCATTCTCGAAGGTTGAATGACCAGCATCATCAACCATGCGCAAAGTGGCACGATTGCCCCAGGCATCGGCCAGCCGGTGTGCCGATACAGGCGGGCAGATCACGTCATGCCGCCCCTGAATGATGTGCGCGGGCAGATGCCGGATCACCTTTATATTCTGCAGGATATGATTATTTGGCATGAAACAGTCATTGACGAAATAATGCGCCTCCAGACGCGCCATGCTCAGCGCAGACCGGCCGGTGACGCGCCGCATGCCGGCACGCAGGGTTGAACAGCTCGTCTCGTAAGAGGCCCAGCGCTCGGCTGCCGGCTGGTGAACCAGCGCCTGAGGGTCCATCAGCTTTTCATGATAGCTGAGCAGGATGTCCCCGCGTTCCTCGACCGTCAGATAGCTGACAAACTGGTCATAGGCTTCGGGAAAGAACCGGCCCATGTCATGCAGAAACCAGTCGACCTCGGCGCGTGTTCCCAGAAAGATGCCGCGCAGGATCAGGCCAGATACACGCTCGGGGTGGGCAATGGCATAGGCCAGCGCCAGCGTGCTGCCCCACGAACCGCCAAACAGCAGCCATTGCTCTATTCCCAGCTGCTGACGCAACACCTCAATATCGGCAATCAGGTCCTGTGTGGTATTTTGCGCTGTCTCGCCATGGGGCAGCGACTGCCCGCTTCCCCGTTGGTCAAACAGCACGCAGTGATATCTGTCAGGGTTGAACAGGCGACGATGTGTCGGAGATATTCCGGCCCCGGGACCACCATGAATGAACAGGACCGGCTTGCCGTTCGGCCGCCCGCACTGTTCATAATAGATCTGGTGCAATCCGCGATCCAGCCGACCCTTGGCAAAGGGGGCCAACACCGGGAACAGTTCCTTGTCTTCGATGAATGCATGCGCCATGGCGTGATCATACCCAATACCGGCTGCCAGCAACAGGTCTCCCGACACTTAGATGCAAGGTATCAGCCGAAAAAACAAGAGGTGGCAAACTGCCACCCCCGGTTTGGTCAATCCAGACGACCTGGTCAAACCTGACGGCAGATCAGGCAGCGTCCATCAAATCTTCAAGTTTGGTCGCCGCAGCTTCCTGATCGATCTTCTCAATCGCCGCGAACTCACGGGCCAAACGCTCCAGCGCGGCCTGATACATCTGACGCTCAGAATAGGATTGTTCAGCCTGATTTGTGCGGCGATGCAGGTCGCGCACAACTTCGGCAATGGATACCGGGTCACCCGACTTGATCTTTGTTTCATATTCCTGAGCACGGCGTGACCACATGGTCCGGCGCACCCGCGCCTTGCCCTGCAGCGTTGTGATGGCCTGCTCCATCTGCTTTTTTGAGCTGAGCGTGCGCAGACCGAGCGAACGTGCCTTTTCCAGCGGAACACGCAGCGTCATGCGGTCATGTTCGAAACGGACAACCAGCATCTCAAGCACACTGCCGCCTACATCGCGTGTCTCGGTACCTAGAATTCGGCCAACACCATGCGTCGGGTACACGACGAAATCACCTTTATCGAAGGTGCTTTCAACTTTCTTAGTCATTCTTGCTCCTCGTCCATTCATTGGCACCCGGTCAGGCAATAGGACCATTGCGGTACCTGCTTTTTCCCGTCACTGGCGCCTGCCTGCAGCTGGTCTGACCACAAACCATGGGTGTGGCCGCAAATAGCAGCAGTGCATGCTGGCTGAAATGGCGTCAGGAAATATTGCAATTGGATTGAATAGTAACTGAATTTACCCGAAAAAGCAATCGGTTCACCGGGCATCCCGAAGGGTTGGTTGCACAGTCCTGTCAGTTGCCTTCACCCGGATTGCGCGAGAAGTATTTGTCGAACTTTCCGGCTTCTTCCTTGCTGGCTTCAGCATTTGGCATCGGGTCCGAGCGCTGCATGATGTTTGGCCAGACTTCTGCCATCTCGCGATTGACCTCCAGCCATTTTTCGATCCCCGGCTCTGAGTCCGGCAGAATGGCTTCCGGCGGGCATTCCGGCTCGCAGACCCCGCAATCGATACATTCATCAGGGTGGATGACAAGCATGTTTTCGCCTTCATAAAAGCAGTCAACCGGGCATACCTCGACGCAGTCTGTGTATTTGCAGTTGATGCAGTTCTCATTGACGATATATGTCATTTGAAAATCCTCCGCAGAATGCGGCCAGTAGAGTGCTGCCAGTCTATAAACCTGACCGAAAGAATTTCGGTTTGTAGCCCAGATTACGGTCCCGAACAAGGCACCACAAACCCGCCAATCCCATCAGACCAGAAGCCCGGATCAGAAGCCCTGATCACCAGCCCTGATCGCCAGGCACCAAGATGAGCAAAATTTCCTAGCGGGCATCCAGCCGCGCCCGTGCGCGTTTCTGGGCACGTCCTGAATCGATATCCTCGACATATAACAGCCCGGCAAGGCGCCGCATGAGTTGCGCCTCATATTCGTGCAGTTCGCCGTCTGCCAGCACCACCATCCACGCCATTTCCATAATGGCGATGCGGTCTTCTGCATCGGTCTCTGCCCGGATCGACCGGGTCAGCCCGTGAATTTCGATGCGGCCATCCTGCGCCGCAACAGCCGACTCGATGATCGATTCCACGTCACTGGCGCTCATGTGCAAATCGGCCTGCAATGCATCAGAAATCTGCGCTTTTTCGTGATCATCAAGGCTGCCATCAGCCATCGCAGCCTCAACCAGCAGGCCGGCAAGGGTGCGCGCCCAGTCGCCATCATCAGGCGGGGCTGAGGATGTGTCCTCGGTAAAATCACGAATCCATGAACCCAGATTGCCAAGCATTCCACTATGTCCTTTTCTGTTGTCAGCCCTAGATAGCAAGCCTGCCTGAAAGTTCAATCACCGGTCCTATGATGCAGACCATCATTGCCAGCATTTAATCGTCAGGCAGTATGTTTCAGAGAGGGTGTTTCGGCGACGGTCCCTCACAGGGTGTCTTTCAGCTGTTGCGTTACCCGCCTGTCACGCTTTGTCGGCCGGCCAGCACCAGCATCACGGCTTTCGAATTCGCGCGCTGTGGCAGCTGTCTCGCGGCGTGTTTCCGCCGCCGGCGACAGATCTTCATAAAGTTCGATTGCCTCGCTGGCTGGCCCCCGCCTGGTGCCGAGTTCAACAATCCTGATCACCCGGACCCGATCGCCCTGCAAGAATGTCAGCACCTGCCCCGGCACTGCGGCGCGATGCGGCTTGCTCATCACCTCGCCATCAAGACGGAAACGGCCACTGGAAATCGCGCGGGTTGCATTGGCGCGGGTTTTGAAGAACCGCGCATACCACAACCATTTGTCCAGCCTTAGCGCACGCGCGTCTTCAGTCACGATTTCAGCTTCAACCCAGCCAATACAGCGAATGGCGAATCCGGATCCGGCTCACGGCGTCTTTGACCGCCACCAGATCCGCCGCCGCGCGGACCTTTGCCACCCTTGTTGTTATTATCGCCCTTGCCCTTGCTATTGGCATTGCCGGAATGACGCCCACCTTGCTTGTGCGACTGGCTATCCTGGCGAGATTGGCCTTCCTGCCGCTTGCTGCCACGGCCCGCTGGCGCGCCATCTTGCTCTTTGGCATCGCGCGGCTGACGGTTGCCCTGACGTTGGCGTTTCATCCGCTCAAAAATCTGAATTGGCGGGCGTTCAGGGTCCTCGTCAGGCTCTTCGCCGACAATCTTGCAATTCATATCCAGCAGCATTGCGGCCATCTGATCACGCGTTGCGCCTGCCAGCGACAACATGTCCTCGCTGATACGAAACTGTCCCTCGCGGGCAGCGGTCCGCACAATTTGCGCCACACGCTCAACCATATCCACGCGCATCACCCGTCCACCAAGGCGGCGATAACCTACCGCCAGCCAGAATGCGTCGGGCACGCCTTCGGGACAGTCGATTGTCACTCGGCCCGCAGGGGGCGGTGCATGAAAGGCACCAATCTGGCTATATTGCAGGTTCCACAGCAACGCGCGAAGGCTGATCTGGGCTGGCTTCAGCATGTCCGGCAGATAGATTGATTCAACACCAAGGCGCAGGCCAAGGCGCGCAAGACGCGGCCTGTCTGTCTCGGCAAGACCGCGCACCTGCTGCGATCCCGCTGCTGATGGAATGGTGCCAAGTCCCTCGAACAGCATAAAGGCGAGGCCCCGCGCCTGTCCGCTGAATGGTTCCGGGCCTTCATCCTTGGGCTCTGCGCCGCGTTGCTCGGCAATATCTGGCTGCTCAACCGGCGGCGTCGCAGCAATCTCGTCCTTTGTCGGCCCGGTCGCTTCATTCCCGGTCGGCTTTTCTTTGTCTGGTGATACCTCTGCTGGTGAAGGTTGCGCTGATTGTGGACGTGCCTGTTTACATTCAGGCAGCGGCGCGGTTTCCGCATTTTCCAGCACCACAAGACGTCCGAGAACATCGCGCACATGTTCCGCAACAAATTCCGACAGGCGGCCGGTCATCCGCTGTGTCTGGTCGATCGACAACAGATCGCTGGGGATCAGTTCCGGGCGCGGCGCATACAGCGTGTCGCCCCGCACAAGGCGCGCAACCTCGGCCTCACGCCAGGTGATCACGCCGTTCTCATCCAGCTTGAAGGCCGGTGTAGCCGA
Source organism: Alphaproteobacteria bacterium (assembly GCA_016780765.1). Taxonomy (GTDB): domain Bacteria; phylum Pseudomonadota; class Alphaproteobacteria; order Puniceispirillales; family Puniceispirillaceae; genus UBA8309. The sequence goes on from JADHLH010000017.1 coordinate 33,182, forward strand.
TGCCGCGAACGCCCGCACACGGTTTTCGATCTCCTCAGGGAGCCCCCGGCGCGCCGCAGCAAGTATAGTGGCTTTTTCGTCACCTTCATTCAGGGTTGGGCGGAAAACGAACCCGTCAAGGACACCCACTTCTTCGCCCTCGACGAGCACAGTCCCGTCATTCTTCACCGACGCCATCAGATTTTTTGTTTCCTTCAACTTGCGACTTAAATGCGCGGCCCGGCGGTCGATAAAGCGTTCCGACAGACGTTCATGAAGACTGTCAGACAGCCGGTCCTCGACCGAGCGCGCACGATCCTGCCACTGCGCGGGGTTGTCTGTCCAGTCCACACGGTGCGTGACATAGGTCCAGGTGCGAATATAGGCAAGCCGGGTCATCAATGTATCAATATCACCATCAAGACGATTAAGCTGATCCATCGCCCGCGCCACCATATCATTACCAAGCTGCCCGTCACGCGCCAGCGACATGAACAGCCCGGCCAGCAGGTCATAATGATCGTCATTCAGGCTCTGCCGAAAGTCGGGAATGCAGGCAACATCCCATAGCAGGCGCACCTTTGCCGCATCTCCCAGCATGCCCTGTACATCATTGCGCTCTGCAAGGGTGATCAGGGCGCGGTGGTCCAGCGCATCGGCCTTGCGAAACAGAAAGGGCAGAGGCGGCGGCGCTTCCAGCGATTCCTGCAGCATGGCGATCGACGAGAAATCGAGATTGCGTGACCGCCACCAGAAATTGCGCAATGGCGGGAACTTGTGCTGCTCGATCGCCTCGATCATCTCTTGTTCCGGCGCCTCGCAGCCATCGGTTACGCCGAATGTCCCGTCATTTGTATGCCGACCCGCCCGGCCAGCAATCTGTGCTGTTTCAGCAGCTGTGAGGCGGCGCGTCTGGCGGCCATCGAACTTCATATCTGCCGCCAGCGCCACATGGTTCAAGTCAAGGTTCAACCCCATCCCGATGGCATCTGTTGCAACAAGAAAATCAACATCGCCATTCTGATACAGTTCCACCTGCGCATTGCGGGTACGCGGGCTGAGCCGGCCCATCACCACCGCGGCCCCGCCTCGCTGACGCCGCACGAATTCGGCAATCTGATACACATCCGCCACACCAAAGGCCACGATCGCGCTGCGCCGCGGCAGACGAGTCAGTTTCTTTGATCCGGCATAGCTCAGCTGTGACAGGCGGCGGCGCGTTTCAAACCGCGCTTCGGGAAGCATGGCGCGCAGCAGCGGACCTGCTGTTTCAGCCCCCATGAACATCGTCTCGAACAGACCGCGCGCATGCAGAATGCGGTCGGTGAACACATGGCCGCGCTCGCGATCACCCGCCAGTTGCACCTCATCGACAGCGATGAATTCAAAACCGCGATTGGC
>JADHLH010000100.1 GCA_016780765.1 Alphaproteobacteria bacterium
TTAACCGCTATAGACATATGAACCGCTATAGACATATGAACCGCTATAGACATATGAACCGCTATAGACAGTGGGCATGAGGCAGGTTTTGAGGAAGGATCATGACATCTAAGCCCGAACTCGCCGAGGTGGCACCTGAAGGATGGCCCATGCTGGCAGCGGCGGGCGTGATCACCATCTTGCTGGCGTTTATCGCGCTGCCGCTGGCCGGGGTTGCTGTTGGTCTGATGGTCTGGCTGCGTCATATCCTGCGTGTCCCTGCGCGCAAACTTCCTGCAAATGCTGAACATTATGTTCTGGCACCCGCCGACGGGGTGATCACCTCAATCGGCATGCCGCGCAGTCAGGCAGATGCTCAGGCCCTCGGTGATCGTCCGCTTGGCAGCACATCAACTGGTGATCCAATGGCCGGTGATCCAATGGCCCGGCTTGTGCGGATCACCATCAAGACGCGTCTCAGCGATGCTCAGCTTCAATGCGCCCCGGTGAGCGGCCGGGTGCGTGACAATTTCCTGATCCCGGGCCTGTTTCTGAGCGCGGCTGACGAGGTATCGGCGCGGCGGGACAATGAACGCCGCGAGGTCACCATTGAGACTGATGAGGGTGATGCAATCATGCTGGTACAAATCGGCACCCGCACCGCCCGCCAGCTGATATGCCGTCATAGTCCTGGCAGGACACTGGCAGCTGGTGCGCCGCTTGGGATGGCACGGTTGGCCGGTTTGACGGATGTCTTTGTTCCAGCCGATTGCGGTTTGGCTGTACAGGAAGGCCAGAGCGTTCTGGCAGGTGAAACGATCCTTGCAACCTTTGCAGGATCTAAAGGACGTGCAGGACAGCGGCGTGGCCCTGCCGGGCGCTGATGCTTGATTCCACCCTCAGACCCCTTGTAGATCGCGCGCTCGGGCCACCGGCGCGGCTTCTCGTCCGTCTGGGTGTGACAGCCAATATGGTGACCTGGGTCGGCTTTGCGATTGGTATGGGTGCAGCTGCGGCAATTGCCGCTGGCTGGTTTGCCGCCGGCATTGTGATGATCCTTGTAAACAGGATTTGTGATGGTCTTGATGGCGCGGTGGCGCGTGCCAGCCAGCCAAGTGACGCTGGCGGATTTCTGGATATCACGCTGGATTTCATTTTCTACAGCGCTATCCCCTTTGCCTTTTGTGTAAATGACCCGCAGCATGCATTGGCGGGAGCGTTTTTGATCTTCAGTTTTGTGGGCAGCGGATCCAGCTTTCTTGCCTTTGCCATTATCGCGCAAAAGCGCGGCATTTCGACCGACCAGCGGGGAAAAAAGTCATTCTTCTACCTCGGCGGCTTGACCGAAGGCACCGAGACTATCATTTTCCTGCTTATCGTCAGTCTGATGCCCGATTATTTCGGTGTTCTGGCGTGGATTTTTGGAAGTCTTTGCTGGGTGACAACCGTGACCCGCATCAGGACAAGTCTGGAAATACTGCAGAGCCATCAGGCTGAAACAACAGGAGACGATAAATGAAATTTGGTGTTGGCCAGGCGATACCGCGCATTGAAGACCCCAGACTTGTGACCGGCAGGGGGCGTTACACAGATGATATTGACCCGGGAACAGGTCTCGCTGTTGCCTTTTTGCGGGCACCGCTGGCGCATGCGCGCCTTGTGTCTGTTGACACCGCCGCGGCGGCTGCCATGCCCGGCGTGCATCTGGTGGCCACACAGGCTGATCTGGATGCGGACGGTATTGGTGAAATTCATTGCGAGCATCAACTGTCGAATGCTGACGGCGCGCCGATGACCATGGTTTCTCACCCGCCCATGGTGCGCGAGGTCAACCGGACAGCTGGTGACATCGTGGCGGTGGTCGTCGCTGATGATGTGACACTGGCGAATGATGCGCTGGAACTGATTGATGCGCGCTATGAAAGCCGCGATGCGGTAACTGATGTCTATGCAGCTATCGAAGAGGGTGCACCGCAGCTGTATGACGCATATCCCAACAACATCGCGTTTGACTGGGTGGCAGGCGATCACGACGAGACCGATGCCGCGCTGGCTGCTGCTGCGGATAATGGTTTTGAGATTTTCGATATCGATGTGATCAACAACCGGGTGATCATCAATTCGATGGAAACGCGCCCGATCGTTGCGGAACCAGACCCGGAAGATGGCACGCTGAACATCTGGTGTGGCACGCAGGGCCCGGTCGGCATCGCCAAACAGCTGACGGCGGCGCTTGGCTTGCCAAAAGGCGGAGTGCGGGTGCGCACAGGTGATGTGGGTGGCGGCTTCGGTTTCAAGATTTTCCTGCATCCGGAACAGCTCATCGTAGCCTGGGCAGCCCGTAAACTGGGCACACGCTTGCGCTGGCAGCAGAACCGGTCAGACGGGTTTCTGTCGGATCTGCATGGCCGTGACAACCGGACAAAGGCGCGTGCAGTTGTCGATGCTGATGGCAAGGTGCATGCGCTGCACGTGACTGTGCATGCCAATATGGGATCATGGCTTTCCAACTTTTCGACCTATATCCCGACCCTGTCAGGCTCGCGCACGCTGACCACGGTTTATGCGATCCCGACAGCCAGCCTGCGGGTGCTTGGTATTATGACCAATACGCCGGCAGTTGATGCTTATCGCGGAGCGGGCCGGCCCGAGGCGAACTATGTGATGGAACGCCTGATCGATATGCTGGCAGACAAGATGGGCATTGATCGTGTTGAAATCCGGCGCCGTAACATGATTACATCCGACCTGATGCCGTTTTCCATGGTATGTGGCGGTACGATTGATGATGGCGAGATACCTGAATTGATGGATGCGGCGCTGGCCCATGCTGATCATGACGGATTTGAGGCGCGCAAGGCCGATTCAGAAAGCCGTGGCATGCTGCGCGGGTTTGGCGTGGGCATGTATCTGGAACAGTGCGGCGGTGGCGGTGATGGCGGCGTGAAGGTCAGTTTCCGTGATGATGGCACCATTCTGGTGCTGGCCGCACAGCAGGAAAACGGGCAGGGACATCGCACGACCCTGACGCAGATCCTGTCTGACAGGCTTGGCTATGACGCCGACAAGATCGAGATTTTTCAAGGTGATTCCGCGATCACGCCACACGGGGCGACAGGCGGTGCCCGGATGACGGCAGTGCTGGGTTCCACAGTTGCTGAAGTGGCCGCACGCACGCTTGACAAGGCACGCCCGCATGCCGCTGAGGCGCTGGATTGCAATCCGGATGATCTGGTCTTCATCGATGGTATTTTCTCGGCACAGGGTACCAACAGATCGATCACGATCGAAGATCTGGTGCTGCGTCTGGTGCCAGAGAGCGGTGACCATCCTTTCAACATCAATCATCGCTATGAGCCGGACGGGTCGACCTATCCCTATGGCTGTCACATTGCTGAACTGGAAATCGATCCGGCTACCTGTGCTGTCAACCTTCAGCGGTATACGGTGGTCGATGATTTTGGCACGGTGATCAATCCGATGATGCTGGAAGGCCAGATACATGGCGGCATTGCACAGGGGATCGGACAGGCGATCCATGAACATGCGGTGTTTGACGAACAGGGCCAGCTGGTGTCTGGATCACTGATGGATTACCGCCTGCCACGCGCTGATGATCTGCCAGCATTCGATATCCATTTCCGCAATATTCCCTGCAAGAACAATATCCTGGGGGTAAAGGGATCGGGAGAGGCCGGGGCGATTGGCGCGCCGCAAGCCATCATTGCTGCGGTGACTGATGCGCTGGGTGTGACCCATATCGATATGCCAGCGACACCCGCGGCAATCTGGGATGTCTTGCAAACCAAAACATCGAATGAGGACACGAAATGAGCGACAAGATTATCAAGTCGGAAGCTGAATGGCGCTCGCAACTGACGGCCGAACAATATCACGTTGCGCGTGAGCATGGCACCGAGCGGGCGTTCACAGGCGCGCTGGACAAGCACTATGAAAAAGGCACCTATAGCTGTGTATGCTGTGGTGAGAACTTGTTTTCGTCAGAGACCAAGTTCAATTCGGGCAGTGGCTGGCCCAGCTTTTATGAAAAGCTGGATGCCGATGCCATAACCGAAACTGTGGATGACAGCTTTGGCATGCGCCGCACCGAGGTGCAGTGCAGCCGATGCGATGCGCATCTCGGGCACGTGTTTCCCGATGGACCCGCACCAACGGGCCTTCGCTACTGCATAAATTCAGCGTCATTGTCTTTCAAGGACGCCGAATAATTTCCGTGTGATGGATGCGGGACGAAAGACTCCCCGCATCAATATGTTCAGGATGCCAGCCGGGTTGGCACAAGTATGGTGTCGAGGTCCGGTGTTGTGTTCAGCGGGCTCGCATCGATCGGTGTCAGGCCGTGGCCACCAAAATGGTCAGCATTCTGTCGCCCACCCAGATCAGATGACACGCCCCGTTCAGACGACATGCCTCGACCGTGCTGCCAGTTTGCGTCATGCTTATGGTCCGCATCATAGCTGCCTCCGCGATGGCCGTGATTTCCGCCTCCATTATGACGCTTGATGCGGCGGGGCATTTCATCGGTCGACAGCATGCCGTCTGCATTGACATCCAGCTTGTCAAACATCGCAGCCAGAGGTGCTGAAAACTCGTCTTGCGAAATGCTGCCATCACCGTCGGTGTCCAGCTTTGAAAAGCGCTGTTCGTTCTTGGCCAGCATTTCATCACGCGTCAGCATGCCATCACCATCCTTGTCGAGTGACAGCGCATGAAAGCTTTGAATATGCTTGCGATGACCGAAGTGGCCTGATTGTCCGGCAATAGCAAGACCAGCAACAATAACGCCGGAAAGCGCAAGGCCGCCGGCAATGATGAATGTACGATTGATTGGTTTCATGGCATATATCCGTTTGTTGAAATGTTTCGCGAGTGCAAAAATTGCAAATGTGAGTGGTGGCACCGGTATGATCCACGAGTGGGTGGCCTGCGGGTCTACACCGGCGCCTGATACCGATATGGGCGCGTAAAGCGGCACAAAAGGGGCGGCGCGGTGTCGCTTCTGGGGAATTTGTCGGGCAGTGGTGCCCTATTTCATCTGGTCGGCTGTCTGGCCGTGCAGATGTGCTGAAAGGTGACAGACTTATGACGGCAGCGACGTTTCCTTCGGTCTCCGGAACCACGCGTGTGTTCGGCTGTATCGCCAGTCCGGTCGATCATGTGCGTGCGCCGACCGTGTTTAATGCGCTGTTCGCCGAACGTGGCCTCGATCATGTAATGGTGCCGATCAATGCGCCAGCTGATGATCTGCAGGCAGTGATTGAAGGTCTGCGCCGGATGCCGAATTTTGGCGGGATGGCAGTGACCATTCCGCACAAGGTCACGCTGGCAGGGCTGTGTGACACGCTGGGCGCAGCGGCGCGCCTGACAGGGGCGGTGAACGCTATACGCTTTGATGACGATGGCAGCATGCATGGCGACAATTTTGACGGTGCCGGGTTTGTTGCAGGTATGCAGCAGCAGGGCCATGATCCGGCCGGCATGACGGCGTTGATCGTCGGCGCTGGCGGTGCGGCACGTGCCATTGCACTGGCGTTGCGTGATGCCGGAACGAAAAAAATCATGATCAGTAACAGGACCGCCGAAAAGGCAGCGGCGATTGCCAGTGCGCTGGCCATGGCCGGTGATACCGCGCCTGTTGAAGCGGTGCGGGCGCATGATGGCAGCAAGGTTGATCTGATTGTAAACACCACCAGCCTTGGTATGCATGACGGTGATCCCCTGCCATTGCCGCTGGATGCGGTGGATGAGGGAACCCTGATCGCTGATATCATCATGTCTCCGACTGAAACCGCCTGGATGAAATCTGCCGGCGAACGCGGTCTTTCGGTGCATCCGGGCCGCCATATGCTTGATTGCCAGATTGAGCTGATCGGCAGCTTTACCGGTGCGCTCTAGTGGTGTTGCCAAAATGTTTCCGCGGGGGTGATTTTGCCCATGTGACGCGCATGTCTGCCGATATCACTGGCAAGCGCGATGAATTGGCAATTGAGTTTGACCGCCACCCGCATTATATCTCTGCAACGAGATGACAGCCCGGATATCCACACCGGCAGTGACAGTGAGGACAGCATGACCGAAGCGGCAAACGCCTGGACAGAAGAGCGCCTTGAACAGCTTCGCAAGCTGTGGGACGAGGGTTTGTCGATTTCGCAGATTGGCAATGCGCTGGGCGTGTCGCGCAACGCTATTGCCGGCAAGGCACACCGGATGGGCCTGCCAAAGCGCCCGTCGCCTATTTCCAAGTCAGCCACCGAAGCGAAAAAACCGGCAAAGGCAAAGCCGCCTGCAGAGCCGGTAAATCTGCCTTTGCGCCTGGAACTGCGCAAGCTGAGCTGGTCACGCAGTAAATGCTGTTGGCCGACCGGTGATCCAAAGAAGACCGGCTTTTCCTTTTGCGGTGGCCCCATTGTGCCGGGCAAGCCCTATTGCCTTGCGCATTGTGAGGAAGCCTACACCACATCGCGCGACAGTCGCTAAATTCAGTCTACCTGTTGATCCTGCATGATTTGACAGGGGTGGATTAACAGGTGTTCGCAATGACAGACCGTATGATTTAACCGGCAATTAAAAGGTGCGACGTTATGTTGAAGTACCGTGCTGATTATCAGCCGCCCTCCTGCAAAGTGGTCTCGGCAGGCCTTGATATTTCCATTTTTGACACGCGCGCGCTGGTCACAACAACGCTGGAACTGCAACGCGTCAGTGATGCGCATTTCATTCTGAACGGGCGTGATCTGACGCTGCATGAAATCAGTATCGATGGCCGCATTCTTGATGAAGCGGACTGGCCGGTGGTGCCTGAAGGGCTGTCCTTTTCTGATCTGCCAAAAAACTGTGTCCTGCGCGTTCGCTCGGAATGCCATCCGCAGTCCAACACCTCGCTTGACGGTCTTTATCTGTCAGGCGGCATGTATTGCACGCAGTGCGAGCCGGAAGGGTTCCGGCGCATGGCTTTCTTCCCCGACCGGCCGGATGTGATGACGGTGTTTACTGTCCGCATCGAGGCTGACAAGGCGTTTCCACAACTATTGTCCAACGGCAACCTGGTCGAAACCGGCGAGGTTGATGCAGACCGGCATTATGCGCTGTGGCATGACCCGCACCCGAAACCAAGCTATCTGTTTGCCTGTGTGGTTGGTGATCTTGACCTTGCCGCAGACAGTTTCACCACGGCATCGGGCCGCACGGTCGATCTTCATATTTATGTCGAGAAAGACAATGTCAGCCTGACCGGCCATGCGATGGATTCGCTGAAACGGTCAATGAAGTGGGACGAGGATACCTATGGTCTGGAATATGATCTTGATCTTTTCCAGATTGTTGCCGTCAGCCACTTCAATATGGGCGCAATGGAGAACAAAGGCCTGAATATCTTCAACAGCAAATTTGTTCTGGCTGATCCGCAGACAGCAACGGACGAAGAC
>JADHLH010000101.1 GCA_016780765.1 Alphaproteobacteria bacterium
CTGGTATATCGAAAATTCAGCGCAACAATCGCCAGGGGAATGGCCGGGAATAATGTGCCGACAGCAGCCAGGGTCATAGGGTCTCTTTCTCTCTCACATGGTGCCAGATCAAAGGCCAGATATGGCCGTACCATTGATAGGTTAATAAGGCTGTCCTATTAAAGACAGAAGAGCAAAATATGCACCGATGCGCTGCAATTCTGGCGAGCGGTCTCAGATGCTGATATGGCTGGCTGCAGCACAAACATCAGGGCGGTGAAAAAAATCAAACCGCCGCAAAGATGCAAGTGGCGCTATCCGTCAAATGCCGCAATATTAGTATGCCCGAAATTAAGGACGCCTGATGCGCCAGTTTTCCATGCCACGTCCCCAGTTTTCCATGCCACGTCCAATGCGCCATTCACACGTTGTCAGTCGCCAGTTTTCATTTCGGTCGGGCGGCATCTCGGCATGATCCGCACGGTCACATTCATCGCCATCATGTTTGTTATGGCGTATGGCCTCTACGTGTTTCCCTTTGTTGCGCTTGCGGCGCTTTTTGCGGGGCACGCCATCTTTCAGCCGTGGTCGCTGGTGCCCGCCTTGCTGGTGCTTTTCCTGATCCGGCTCTATTTTGTGACAAGCATTACCAACAAGGTGCTGAAGGCCTTTGTCTATTACGGGATGGGTACCGGCTTTATTTCGCTGTGGGTGACCTGCCTTGCCCTTGCGGCGACACTGCTGCCAGCGGTGGATGACCGGTCTGTTGCGATGGTGGCGGTGGCGGCGACTTTGTGCCTGACAGTCAGTGCGCTGGTGAATGGCAGCCGCGTCACCATCAAAACACTTGGTCTGACATCCACAAAAATCAGCAAGACTGTCAGACTGGTGTTCATCAGCGATGTTCATGTCGGGTCGAATTCGCCGCGTCATCTGGAACGCATTTGCGAGAAGATTCGCCATCATAACGCTGATGCGCTGCTGATTGGTGGTGACCTGTTTGACAGTAGTGACTTCAGTCTGGAAGACCTGCAGGCGCTTGGCGCGCTGGACATGGACATCTTTTTCATAACCGGCAATCACGAAGGCTATGTAAAAGGGTACCAACAGCAGCTCGACCGCTTCAAGGAACTGAACATCACTGTGCTGGACAATGAACGCGCGGCGCTTGGCGAGGTGAACCTGATCGGGGTTGCGGACGAACAGTCACCTGGCGCGCGCGCCAAAACGGTTGAGAGACTAAATGTTGCCGGTGCGTTCAATCTTGCGCTTGTGCATCAGCCGTCAATCTGGGACCAGACTGCCCGCTATACCGATCTGATGCTGTGCGGGCATACACATAAGGGCCAGATCTTCCCGTTCAATTTTCTGGTGCGGCTGCAATTCCGGCATGTGTTCGGGCTTTATGGGAAGCCGGGCGCACATCTCTATGTGTCGTCAGGGGCCGGGTGCTGGGGACCGCGCATGCGGCTTGGATCACGCAACGAGATCATTTTTCTGGATATTCATCCTGAAAGCCCGCAATCCTGAAAGCCCGGTCCCCTGAATCTACGACTGCCCAGTCCTGTGCAACCACCATCTGCCGTATTTCGGATGATTGTGATGAAAAGATCGTTACACCGAGTGGCCGGGCAGCATTTCGCAGTTGGCATAATGCACATGGTAGGACGGTAATTCCCGCAACGCCTGGTCGATGATTTCGGAAATCTCGCTCTGACAGTCATGTTGGCTGGACAGCACTTTTCGTTCATTCGCCAGCATAAAGCACTGACCCTGAATAACGCTGCATAGTACAATTTGAGCCATAAACATTTGCGCCACCATCACCGCACATAAACTGATCGCCTACAAAGTAGATATGGGGATGAGGCGTGCTGATAGATAATGCTCAATTTTCGCTGATGTGGTGCAAAAACTGCACTCCGCCCACCTACCACATATGCCCGTGCAATATAGCTGTGCCTTATGTGTGCGGGTCTGTGCACGCCGTCGCGTTGTATCAGGGGCGCTCTGATTTAGTGATCAGGAAGGGTTTCAGACTGTTGGTAAAATACTCGATGAATTCCATGACCACCATCGATGGCTGACGGGTGACCGGGCGCACCAGGGATAGCGTATGCGGCAAGGCCAAGGTCCCGAATGGTGACGTAAAGCTTGGCATCCGGCCAGAACATCTGGTCCCGGTTGACAAGGGCGGCATTGCCGTGACATTGCAGGTTGCCGAACCGCTGGAGGCCAATACGCTGCTGCATGGCCAGCCGCTCGCGACCGGTCAGACAATCACTATCAGCTTGCCCGGGGTGCATCAGACGGGTCCGAAGACTGGATCAGCCAATGAGCCAGAAAAAAAGCCAGAAAATGAGTTGGGCCGGAACAGCCGGCATTTTTCAGTAGAGCCCGGGCATATTCATCTTTTTGATCCGGCAAGTGGCAAGAGGTTGGCAAATACATGAAGCCCCCACAGGTTATGGCATTTTCGGGTGATGACGACATCATCCGCATCGTCGGTCATCGCGGTGCGCGCGGTATTTTGCCGGAGAACAGTATTGTCGGGTTTGATTTTGCCCTGTCGACGGGCGTTGATCTGCTGGAATTTGATGTCCTTCTCACCGCCGATAATGTGCCTGTCATCACCCATAACCACGAATTTCAAGGATCATGTGTGCGCGGTCCTGACGGCGACTTCCTGAAAGGGAAAGCGCCGCGCGTCAGATCATTGCGCATGGAAGATGTGCAGGGGTTCGATATCGGACGCCTGGACGGTACCAGCGATTATGGGCGCAGATTTCCCGATCAGGCGCAGATGGATGGGATTAGGGTGCCACGGCTGGCCGAGCTGCTGCATCTTGTATCACAACCGAAATACGCGAATGCCTGCCTGATGCTTGAGCTGAAGTCCGATCCGGACTCTGCCCTTGATCCGGTGGCACGTGCAGGGTTCGTGTCACTTGTGTGTGATGAGGTGCGCGGCGCCGGGCTGACCGATCGCACGCTGTTGCACAGTTTTGACTGGACATTGCTTGCCGAATGCCACCGTCAGGCACCTGACATGCCGTTGTCCTTTCTGACCCAGCTGCATGACAGCGAGGATGATGTTGGCGAGGAATCATCACATCCCGTGGCACCGGACCTGCATCAGCCCGGCATTTCGGTGCCGGATGAAGTCAGCAAGGCGGGCGGTGCGCTCTGGTGTCCGCATTTCAGCGAAATTACCGCGCATGATCTGGCGCGGGCGCGCGAACTTGGACTGTGTGTGGCTGTCTGGACGGTGAATGAACCAGCGGATATCAACGCGATGATTGATCTGCGCGTTGATGCGATTGTGACGGACTATCCGGGGCGGGTGCAAAGACGGCTGTCAGACCGCGGGTTCCGCTGGGCGCGCTGAGGCCTGGCCTGTAATCCCCGTCAGGCTGTAATCCCCCGTCGGGCTGAGATCCATTTCACAGTGGATTCGCACCGCACGTGCAATCAGGAATACCGCGCGGCAGGAGTGGCTTTCACGCCCGGTGTTCGACAAGGCTCTGCAGCAATTCGATAAAGTGGTCGGTGTCTTTCTGGCCAAGCATCTTGAGCATATCTGCATCCTGCTCATCGACCTCTTGTCTGATTTGCATCATGCGTTTCTGGCCAAGGGCGGTTGGCAGCACATTTATCCGCCTGCAGATTGTTCGATCAGCCTTTATGTGCAGAGAGCGTTTGAGATGATTGGCAACACGGCGCCATTCAATGGGGGCTTGCCGGCAATGAGCGTGCCGTGCGGGCTCAGCGAAGGGTTGCCAATTGGGATGATGCTGTTTGGCGCAAATTATGCTGAAATGAAAATCTATCAGGCCGCCTACGCCTTTGAGCAAAGCGGTGACTGGCGAGAGATGTAAGGGAGGTTGAGCATGTCGATCCTGAACGAAAGCCAGGCGTCACGGATTTCTGGCTGGGACGCCAAGACTGTCACAGCCGGTGAAACCATCGCCCCCCAGAATCATCAATCCTACGTGCGGGGACCTGCGCAACCGCCGCTGGCCTATATCACCATCCCGCAGCTTTTGCATGATGCGGTTTCGCGATTCGGCCCCAGGGATGCTGCCGTTTTCCATGAGCAGGGCATCCGGATGAGTTATTACGATCTTGACCGCGCGGTGGACGAACTGGCATCGGGCCTGTTGGCGCTCGGACTGGACAAGGGCGACCGGGTGGGTATCTGGTCACCCAACCGTTTTGAGTGGGTTCTGACACAATTTGCGACAGCGCGTGCCGGCCTTGTTCTGGTCAATATCAATCCGGCCTATCGTCTGGCGGAACTGGAATATGCCCTGAACAATGTCGGCTGCAAGGCACTGATTGCGGCAAAATCCTTTAAAAGCTCCAACTATCTCGATATGATCCGGATCCTTGCCCCCGAGCTTGACGACAGTAAACCGGGACGGCTGCAATCTGCAAAGCTGCCGTCTTTGCGCAGCGTCATTATCATGGATGCGCCTTCAGGATCCGGCACCTATTCCTTTGATGAACTGCGCAAACTTGGCGGCCCTGCCCAGCAACTCCTCCTTCCGGAGATAGACAAAACTTTGTGCCCGGATGATGCGATCAACATCCAGTTCACCTCTGGCACGACGGGGATGCCCAAAGGGGCCACGCTGTCGCATTACAACATCGTCAACAACGCGCGATATGTGACCGACCGTATCAATCTGACCGAGGCTGACCGGCTGGCCATTCCGGTGCCGCTCTACCATTGTTTTGGCATGGTGATGGGTGTTCTGGGCGCGGTCACCAAAGGCGCTGCCATGGTGTTCCCCGGCGAGGCCTTTGAGGCATCCCAGACACTCGATTGTCTGGTGACGGAACGATGCACCGCGCTGTATGGCGTGCCAACCATGTTCATCGCGATGCTGGAAAAGCTGGAGGGCAATCCACGTGATCTGTCCAATCTGCGCACGGGCGTGATGGCCGGGGCGCCGTGCCCTGTCGAAGTCATGCAGCTGGTGAACGCCGAGATGAATATGACAGAAGTCACAATCTGCTATGGCATGACCGAAACCTCACCGGTTTCCTTTCAGAGTTTTGTTGATGATCCGACTGATAAACGCTGCCAGACCGTTGGCCGGGTTCATCCCCATATCGAGACAAAGATCATCGACCAGAATGGCCAGATTGCGCCGGTGGGTACGCAAGGCGAGCTTTGTGTGCGGGGATATTCGGTCATGAAAGGCTATTGGGAAGATCCGGACAAAACAGCCGAGAGCATTGTGGATGGCTGGATGTACACCGGTGACCTTGCCGTGTTTGACGAGGAGGGATTTTGTTCGATCGTCGGGCGGGTGAAGGACATGATTATCCGCGGCGGCGAGAACATCTATCCGCGTGAAATTGAGGAATATCTGATACGCCATCCAAAGGTCAGCGACGTACAGGTCTTTGGCATTCCTGACGAGAAGTTTGGCGAGGAAGTATGTGCCTGGGCGATTGCAAAGCCGGGCGCGGACCTGACCGAGGATGAGCTGCGTGTGTCCTTGCAGGGCCAGATTGCGCATTTCAAGATTCCGAAACATATCCGGATTGTTGAAGAGATCCCGATGACCATCACCGGCAAGCCGCAGAAATTTGTCATGCGGGACAAGATGCTGGCGCTTCTCCAACCTGACACGGCACAAGACAAGCCTTAGCGGCGTTTGAGACGGTTAGCACGCTGCAGATCACGCAAGACCATGGCACCTGTTTTTGTCATCAGGCTTCCCTCGCGCCGTCCCCACGTCCTATATTACCGCACCATGTCGACATTTCGGGATTTCGCGGCAGATGCGCATATTGATCACAGGCGGTGCAGGATATATCGGATCACACACGCTGCTGAGCGTTCTGGCCGCTGATCACCAGGCCTGTGTCATTGACAATTTTTCAAACAGCCACCCCGATGCGCTGACGCGTGTGGGCCGCCTGTCCAACCGCCCCTTTGACATCCATCAGACCGACCTTCGGGATGGCAGCGCATTAACCGAAAGCGTTGCCGCTTTCCGGCCTGACATCGTGGTCCATTTCGCCGGGCTGAAGGCTGTTGGTGAGTCCGAGTCACACCCGCTGTCCTATTACGAACAGAATGTGTTTGGCACCATCCGGCTGTTGCAGGCGATGGATGCCGCGGGATGCCGGTCGATTGTCTTTTCATCATCTGCGACGGTCTATGGCACACCGCAATATCTGCCATATGACGAGGCGCATCCGCTGCAGCCGGTGAACCCCTATGGCCGGACCAAATATTTCATCGAGGAGATCATCCGCGACTGGGCCGCAACCGACCCGGCGAAGGGGGCGATGCTTTTGCGCTATTTCAACCCGGTGGGCGCGCATGAATCCGGACAGATTGGCGAAGACCCGATGGGGGTTCCGAATAACCTCATGCCCTATATTGCCCGCGTGGCGGTTGGCAGGCTGGACCGGCTTCAGGTGTTCGGGGATGATTATGATACCGATGATGGCACCGGCGTGCGCGACTACATCCACGTGACCGACCTTGCCGAAGGACACCTCGCGGCGATCAACTGTCTGCAGCATCACCGCGGTGTCGAGGCTGTCAATCTTGGCACGGGTAGCGGGCTGTCGGTTCTGCAGATGATTGCAGCCTTCGAGGCCGCTTCCGGAAAAGACGTGCCCTATGCCATAGCGCCGCGCCGAAAAGGTGACATCGATAAATTCTGGGCTGATCCGGAACGTGCACACCGGTTGTTGGGCTGGCGGGCGCGGTTGGGTATCGATGCCATGTGCAGAAGTGTCTGGAACTGGCAATCACAGAATCCCGACGGATATGGCGAAAGCCCCAGGGCGGGGTAAAGGGTGCCTGAAAATTTAAAGTTCAGCATCCTATTTCACTTACATAAATTAGTTGATAACGGCGGCAGTGCCACTATTGTGGTCGCCTCGAACCGGGCGGCATAAACCATGTCGCGAAGGTGTCATTTACGTTGGAGGAAACTATGAAAAAAATCTTGGCATCGCTGGCAACCGCTGCGTCGCTTATTGCTTCGTCAGCATATGCTGGCGAATTGGTCATCATCTTTAATGACCTGAACCCTGGCCCGAAAGCCGCATTCGAAAAGGTGGTTGCTGACTTTGATGCCGCAAATCCGGACATTTCTGTCAGCCTCAGCATCAATGATCGCGAAGCGCACAAGACAGCCATCCGTAACTTCCTGTCCGCTGACGCCCCAGATATTACTGGCTGGTACCCCGGCAACCGCATGGGCCCGTTCGTTGATAACGGCCAGATTGAGGATGTCTCCGACATGTGGGCGTCTGATCCGAACCTCAGCACCTCGTTTGAGGCGATCAAGCCAACCATGACCCGTG
>JADHLH010000018.1 GCA_016780765.1 Alphaproteobacteria bacterium
AGCCATTCTGCAGCTTGCCAGTGCGCGCGCTGGCCAGGTGATATCAGACATGCCGGCAGCGTTTGTCAGCCGTATCGAAGGCATGATCAGCAAGATTCGCACGGTATCGGGTGAACCTGTGATCCGGCTGAACAGCGCCGATCTTGCCGCGGTGGCACCATTGATCGAAACGCGCGAAAAGCTTCGTCATTGCCATTTTGTGGCTGAAAATGACCTGGCCAGTGGTGACCTTTCGGTCACGGTCGGCAATATTGGCATCGATGATTTGCTGCTGCAAGATGGCGGGCTTGATAATGGGGCTGACAACGGTGCAATGAGTGCTGAACAAACACAGCCATCGAGAAGCGATGCGTCCGGCGGCGCTGCAACGATCGAGGATAGCCATCAGCAAGACAACAATGATGTGACGCTGCCAGAACAGATGGCAGAACAGATGGCAGAACAGGTGGCAGAACAGGTGGCAGAACAGGTGGCAGAACAGGTGGCAGAACAGGTTATGACTGGCGGCGATACTGAACAGGCCGCCGCCAAACCGGAAACATCTAAGGGCAATGCGCCTGAAAGCGATGCTGCCGAGGCAGATGAAAGCTTGGGCGATGTTTCTGCGGAAGGTGCAGATGCTGCATCGGCCAACCCTGCACCGGCCGACCCTGAACTGGCTGACCTTACACCGGCTGACATGCCATTCATCACTGCTGAGACTGCGGGCGAGGCGGATGATGACTAGTCTTGCCGATTCACTGCGGGCTGATATCACAGCGATCAATGAGGACCGCCAGCTGTCGATGTTTGGGCATGTCAGCCGTTTTGACGGGCAGATGATCGAATGTGGCGGGTTTCCCGCCAATATTGGCTCTCTCTGTTCGGTTGAAACCGATGATGAACAGCCGGCCATCGCCGAGGTAATCGGATTCGACAAAGGTAACAATTTGCTGTCTTTGCATAAGTTTGGTGCCCGTATTCGTGTTGGTGCTCGAGTGACTCTGGCTGATGATGGCGCGATGGTGCCAGTAGGCGACGGGCTTTTGGGCCGGGTAACAGATGCGCTGGGCAACCCGCTTGATGGCGGGCCGACTCCGCGGCTTGAGGAGCGCTGGCCGTTAATGGGGCGCGAGATCAATCCGCTGACACGTAAGTCGGTCGATACACCCCTGGATGTTGGGGTGCGTGCAATCAACTCGCTGCTGACCGTTGGCAAGGGCCAGAGAATCGGAATCATCGCCGGCTCGGGTGTTGGCAAGTCCGTATTGCTGGGAATGATGACACGCTTTGCGGCGGCTGACATCGTGGTAGTTGGCATGATTGGCGAGCGTGGCCGTGAGGTTGGTGATTTCACCAAAACTGTTTTCGAGGGTGAATCGAAATTCCGAACGGCCATCGTTGCCGTACCTGCCGACAGATCTCCACTGCTGCGCATTCGCGGGGCCGAACGCGCCACTGCCATTGCCGAATATTATCGTGACAAGGGCAAGGATGTCCTGTTGATCATGGATTCACTGACGCGTGTTGCCCATGCACGCCGCGAGATTGGCCTTGCACTTGGCGAACAGCCGACCAGCAAGGGCTATCCGCCGTCTGTTGTTTCGATGATCCCGCGGATGATTGAACGAACGGGAAGCGGGGCTGCTGGTCAGGGAACCATTACCTCTATCTATACCGTGCTTGCCGATGGCGATGATGCCAATGACCCGGTTGTTGATTCTGCGCGTGCGATCCTTGATGGCCACTTGCTGCTGTCTCGCCAACAGACCCAGATGGGCATCTATCCGGCTATTGATATTCCGGCATCGGTCAGCCGCGTGATGAATGACATTGTTGATGACAAGCAGTCTGAATCCGCCCGCCAGTTCCGCCGGCTTGTGTCCCTTTACATGGAAAATCGTGATCTGATCCTGATGGGCGGTTATGCGCCGGGGCAGGATTCTGAACTTGATCTCGCGGTCAATCTCTGGCCAAAGCTGATGCAGCATATTCAGCAGCTTGGCGGCGAGAAGGCCGATTTTGGTGCCTCGCGGAATGCGCTCGTAAAATTGATGGGCGGCTGATCCGATGGCCAAGGGCAGAAGCGTGTTTCATCTGCTTGCGCTAAAGCAGAAAGTGGCTTTGGCGAAGAAAAATCGCACTATGAAAACCCTGCAGGATGAGCTTGACCGGACAAAAGGCATTCGTGATCAGCTGTCTGAGATGGTTGGCACAATGAACGTGCCGGTTGGCGAGACAACCATCCGGCATCTGCGCTCGGCCAGCTGGTATGGAAATCAGGTGCAGGAACAGCTCGGGGCTATTTCGAACCGCGCCGAATTCCTGTCCGAAGAAGTGGATACGCACCGCAAGGATATCGCCATCACACGCCACAAGCAGGAACGGGCGGTGGAAAAGAGCATCGAACATGAACGCGCTGAACAGCTGGAACGTGAAGAGCGCGCTGCTGCCTTGATGCCGCCACGGCGCTGACCATCCGGACAGGTGCGAACTGGCACCGTTCTTGCAACCTTGACCAAAATCTTGCGAGGTGCCTGCGAAATGGCGCCATCAAGCACGGATCAAGGATGGCTAGGAATGAGCAACATGGACTCCCTCGGCAGACCGTCTTCCCCCTCTGGCCAAACAAACAGCCAGATCAGTCCAGCAAACAAAGGCGGTGATGACAGCTCCGGCCAGTCCCTTTTTGACGGGCTGTTTTCGCTGGTCAATCAGGCTGATCCGGCCATGGATCCGGCTGTGCTGGAGGCCGCGCAAGGCCTGCCGGCAAAGGCCATTTTCATGTCGTTATTGCCGGTTGATCAGGACAATACCCCTGATTCTAATGCCCTTCCGGGTGTTGATGACGGCCAGATGTCATTCCTGGACAGCGACAAAGAGGGGTCGGACAAGCTAATCCGTCTGCTTCTGGCCGCCACTGAAATTGTGCCGGATGCCGGGCTGCCACCCGTTTCAGACGTGGCGACCTCAGACATGACAGCTTCAGACATGATGGCTTCAGACATGACGGCTTCAGACATGACGGCTTCAGACATGATGGCTTCAGACATGACGACTTCAGGCATCAGTCCTGTCGCAACCTTATCTGAGTCAGTTTTGCTGGTGCGGAGTGCTGCAGCTCTGGACACAGGTGCTGCTGCTGCTGCGAAGTTGTCTCCGCAAGCGAATAATTTGGGTAATGCTGTGCCGGTCGTGGAATTACCGGGATCATCCGTTGATGCTGATACCACTAGCCAGTTTGTTGGCCCGATGCCGCTGACTGACAGTGATCGCAGCCTTATTGGCGGCACAGCGGGTGCCCATCAGGTGCTGGCGCGTCCGCATGCGAGTTTTGTTGGCCCGATGCCACAGCCGCTCCATCACCATCAGCCGGCAAGCATGCCGTCGCCGCTAGCCGTATCAGGTGAGAATGGCTGGCAGATTATGGAGCCGCCGTCACGCTCGTTCATCGGTCCGATGTCGGCTGTTCCAAAGCCTGACTTCCTGGCCGGCAATGGCGGCATGTCGTCTGAAGCAGATATGCTGCGGGACAAAGGCACTATTGTATCAAAGCCGCAAGACCAGTCTGTCCAGATGATGTCAAAGAGCGCGGCCAATACAGTCAAGACACCGGACAACCCTGCGAATCCGATACAGGCGGCGATGACTGGCAGCAAGGCCGCTGCTGATGCGGCTTTGCTGTCTGTCCAGTCTGTGCAGGCGGCCGCAATATCTGGCGAACAGACACGCACATCGCGCGCCTATAGCGATGCTGTCCAAGCGTCATCTGCAGGGAATACATCTGCGGCTGACAGCCCGGCTGCTGCGTCGAATGGCGGCGGTCAGTCATCTTCAGGTGGCGGTAACGGCGGTGGTACACAGCATCAAGCCGCACAAGCCTCTGACGGATTTGGGGCGCGGGATGCATCAGCCCGCATGGTTGTTCACCGGCTGAATACTGAACGGCACGGGTGGGCCGGCACTATGGTAAGGCAGCTTGATGCCGGCCTGAAAAATGGCACCCAGTCGATCAGAATTATTTTGCAGCCTGGAAATTTGGGTCGTCTGAATGTTGATCTGGGCCTTCGCAACGGCGCGGCACATATTCGTGTTGGTGCTGAAAGCGCAGAGGCGGCGCAACTGCTGAAGGGTGCGCGTCATCATCTGAGCCAGATGCTGGAACAATCAGGCATGCGACTTGCTGGCCTGCAGACTGTAAATATCGGCGGTGAAAGCGCCGGTGAAGGCGGGCCCGGGCAGGGTGGTCACGGTCAGCAAGAGGCGGCTGGCGAAAATGGTGGAAGAAAACAAGCATTTTCTAATAAGATGCAACAACCGGACGGTGTAGCTGCCACGCAGACAGGTGAAGCTGATGCGCAGGATCTGCTGCCGCGAGCCGGTGAAAACGCTGTTCTCAGCATTTTGGCATAAACAATGCATTGTAATCCGTTGGACCGGTTGTGCCGGTCTTCATGTTTAGAGCATTTGAAGTTCGTGAGAAGGAAATACAACAATGGCTGAAAATGAAGAAGAACAGCCAGCCGGTGGCGGGCTCGTAAAGAAACTCGCGATTTACGGCGGCGGCGGCCTGTTGATGGTTGGCATCGGCCTTGCGGCCGGCTGGCTTATTTTTGGCAATGCCCAGCCCGATCCGTCTGAGGAAATTGAAGAAATCATCGAACGCAAAATGCAGGAGCGCGAAGCAGCTGACGAGATGGAAGCAGATAACGGCACACCGTCAAAGCTGTCAAAAGCGACGCCTGAAGAAGAAGTGTTTGAGACGATCTATCATGAATTTGCCGGCACCTTCACCACCAACCTTGCCGGATCTCGCAAGATGCTGCAGCTAGGTATTGGCGTGTCGACCCAGTATGATGATACCGTCATGATGAATGTCGATGCGCATCAACTGGCTCTGCGCTCAATCATCCTCGGGGTGATCAGCGACTTCTCGGAAGATCAAGTCCGTGGTGGCGAAGGCCGTGAACTGCTTGCCGATGCCCTTCGTGATGCGATAAATGCTAAGCTTGAAGAACTTGAGAATTTTGGTGGCGTCGAGGATGTGCATTTCACATCATTTGTGCTGCAATAGCGCGATTCTGAGTAAACAGGGTTCGGAGAGTAGAAGATGGCATCGACGCGCAAACTGAGCAGTGATGAGGTGAATGCCCTTATTGAAGGGCTTGGCAGCGATACAGATTCGCCAGCCGCATCAGGTGAAATGAATGAGGTCATTCCGTTTGAGTTTGGATCGGACGACCTGTCCCTGCTTGGTGACTTTCACGCCCTGCGGATTATCAATGAACGCTTTGCAAGGCTGATCCGCTCGGTGTTTTTGCCAATGCTCCGTATGCAGCCGCGGATTTCATCTTTCCCGCCTGAAGTGAAGACATTTGACGAGTATACGGCTGGCATTGAGAATTTCATGAGCTTGAACATGAGCCGGATAGAAGAGCTGCGTGGCAACCTGCTTACGGTAATGACACCCAACTTCATTTCGGTACTTACCAACAGTTATTACGGTGGAAAGATTGCCGCGATTCAAACACGCCGTTCGGAATTCACGGCTACAGAAGAGCGCATCATCGAACTTGTGACTGATGGTTTAAGTGAAAAGCTTCAAGTGGCGTGGAAAGACCTGATGCAAATAACGGTTTCCCACCAGAACAGAGAAATCAACCCACAGTTTGCGTCATTTGTAGACGGCTCCGAACTTGTGATTATCTGCTCGTTCGTGGTTCAGCTGCCAGATACTGATGCGGCCAGCTTTGACATCATTTACCCTTTGCAGACATTACGTCCAATAGCGGCTCAGCTTCGATCACGCTTGACTGCCGATCTGGCTGAAGAGGACGACCAGACGTGGCGCGACAGGATGGAGCGCGCGGTGCTGGAAATTCCAATTTCTGTAAAGGCAATACTTAGCGAGCCGAAAGTGTCGATTCACAAGCTGATCAACATGCAGGCTGGCGATACGTTCCCAATCCTGATCGATGAAGGTGTGCAGCTTTTCATTGGAGATGAAAAGGCCTTTATCGGCGAACTGGGTGAAGTGGGCATCAACGCCGCAGTCAACCTTGTTTCACGCTCGAAAGATTAGCGGCTGACGCGGTGATATGAGCGCTGACAGCGCTCTTAAATGAAAGGACAGAGCCATGGCTGAAGAAACAGAAACTGGCGCCAGCGAAGATACCGCCGTGATTGACCCGACACTGGCTGAACGGGTAAGTGCCGAAAATATGCGGCTTCTTGAAAACATCGATGTGCAGTTGACTGTCGAAGTAGGCCAGGCGGAGATCAAAATTCGTGATCTGCTGAGGTTGAATGAAGGCTCAGTGATCGAGCTGGGTAGGCTGGCGGGTGATCCGCTTGATGTTCTTGCGAACGGGACGATGATCGCCAAGGGAGAGGTTGTCATGGTTGGCGAGCGCTTTGGTGTGCGCTTTACCGAAATTGTTGACCCGGCAACACGCATGGAAACTGTCTGAGACCAAATTTATGACATTGCCATGGCAGGCATCCGGTCTGCCGTCGGCATTTTGACAACAGCGCGACCAATATGTGCTGACAGGTCGAAAAACAGACAACAGCCATCAGGCTGCGATGTCTCACCAGGCCAAGGGGCTGGTTAAAATTCAGTAAAAACAACGGGATGAAAATTTCCTGCGACGTGCGTACCGAAGTGGCATGCGTCTTGCCTTTAACAGGGCAGGATCAATCCATTCGGAGCATTGTCATGCCAGTGCAGCCATCTATTTCACCAGAGCAGATCATCACGATCGTGGTGTTCATTCTGATGCTGATTGCCGCGATGTGGTTTATCAGACGTCATAAAGGCGGCATTGCCAGCAAGCTGCATGCATCGCGGCGGATGGTGCATGTCGAAGATCTGTCACTTGCACCACAGCAGCGCCTGCACCTGATAGAGGTGGATGGTCGCAGCTTCCTAGTTCATGTCGGCAAGGGCCATGCGGCAGGTTTCATGCCTGTTGATGGCAATGCACCGGAATTCCAAACATCGTCAACACAACCGCACCAGCCTGCGGCGTCCGCCAAGAAGCCGTCTTCGAAGGCAGACGCGCCATCGGCGAAGACGCGTGCCGGTAAGCCGCAAAATGCGTTCTCTGCTGCAATAGCACAAGCACGGCGCAACAACCCGAATCTGGAGTTCGGTAAATGACACAGTTCACCACACGGTATGTTCGCCTCGCTGCAGGAGCACTGATTGCGCTTCTGGGCTGCCTGATTCTGATCAGTCCGGCGGCCGCGCAAATGCCGGGCATTCCGGCCTTCAGCATCAACGAAGGTGATGGCGGGTCGACCTATTCATTGTCGCTGCAGATTCTGGCATTGATGACGGCGCTGACCATGTTGCCATCGCTGGTTCTTGGCATGACGTCCTTTACGCGGATCATCATCGTTCTGTCGATTCTGCGTCAGGCGATGGGTACACAGCAGACACCGCCAAACCAGGTTCTGGTGGCGATTGCACTGTTCCTGACCTTTTTCATAATGGCGCCAACCTTCAACACGCTGAATGCCGATGTGATCTCCCCCTATCTTGACGGGCTGAAGCCGGCCGAGGTGGCGCTGGTTGAAGGCACCGAGGTGATGAAGCGCTTTCTGGTACAGAACACACGCGTCAATGATCTTGTGATGTTTTCTGAAATGATGGGAGACGAGCCTTATGCCACGCCGGAAGACGTGCCGCTAAATGTTTTGCTGCCAGCCTTTATCACATCCGAGTTGAAGACAGCCTTCCAGATTGGGTTTCTACTGTTTCTGCCCTTCCTGGTGATCGATATGGTGATCGCCTCTATTCTGATGTCGCTCGGCATGATGATGCTTAGCCCTATGCTTGTGGCTCTGCCGTTCAAGCTGCTGCTGTTCGTTCTTGTTGATGGGTGGGCCATGACAGTTGGATCACTTGTCGCCACCTACTCAGTTTCATAGTCAGAAGGTACCAAAAAATGGATTTTGATTCGAATATCGAGTTTTTACGAATTGCCTTCTGGCAGATCCTCATTGCCGCTGGTCCCATCTTGGCTGTGGCGTTGGCTATTGGTCTTTTGATTGGTATCATTCAGGCGGCAACTTCGATCAATGAAATGACCCTCAGTTTTGTTCCAAAGCTGGTGATCGTCGTGATGACATTTGGCCTTATGTCCAGCTTCATGCTGTCGCAACTGTCTGACTATTTCATGTTCATTTTCGACCAGATCGCAAACATAAGCTGAAGCATCATGTTGGGTCTGGCCACACAGGAAGTGATGAAGTTGCCCGGAGTTGATCTGCAGTTCATCACTGAGCTGTTGCTTATCTTTTTGGTGTCGACATTACGCATTGGCGCATTCCTTCTGTCGTCACCCATTTTTGGGGCGCGGTGGCTACCTTTGCAGGTAAGGATTGTTATGGCGTTTGCTCTTGGCACAGCCATCGCGGGACAGACCCCACCTTTCGACGTGGTGACGCTGACATCGGCGGCCGGTGTCATGATGATGTTGGTAGAGATCGCGATTGGATTAACAGCTGGACTTACCCTCACCATCTGGTTTTCGGCCATCTTGTTGGCAGGTGAAAAAATAGCTGCATCAGCTGGACTTGGCTTTGCGGCGCAGGTTGACCCGTCCACGGGTGGACAGACGCCCGTTGTCAGCCAAATCCTATATCTATTCCTGCTGGTGATTTTTCTGTCGGTTGACGGGCATCTTCTGGCGATTGGGACGATGCTTGAATCCTACCGCATTTTGCCGATCGGTGGCACGGTGAATCCCGGCTTGCTGTTGGAAGCGGGCATTTCAGCAGCTGGATCAATGTTCCTTGCCGCTACGATAATCATGCTTCCAATCGCGCTGGTTCTGTTGCTGATCAACGTCACCATCGGAATCATCACGCGTTCCGCGCCGCAGTTGAACCTGTTCTCTTTTGGTTTTCCCATTTCCCTGCTTGCGGTCTTTATTTTGCTGTATTTTTCGGCCTCAGCGCTTGGTGGTAGTGCGCAGTCGCTGATCGAGAGTGCGC
This sequence comes from Alphaproteobacteria bacterium, assembly GCA_016780765.1. GTDB lineage: Bacteria > Pseudomonadota > Alphaproteobacteria > Puniceispirillales > Puniceispirillaceae > UBA8309. Next base: position 8,983 of record JADHLH010000018.1, read on the forward strand.
TGACTGCACTGCGTGTGCTGATTGGAGGTCTCGGCGATGGCTGAAGAAAATCAGGACGGTCAGGAAAAAACCGAAGAACCCACCCAAAAGCGGCTTGATAAAGCCGCCGAAGAAGGACGCGTTCTTACCTCAAAGGAAATGATGGTCTTTTCGACACTGTCATTCGCATTGCTGATGTATATCGGGTTGTCCCCGTTTGTGAGTGGTCCGATCGACGCCTGGGCGTCCCTATTCGTCATCGATTCCAGAGCGAATCTCGATATGCTGGGCCTTGCCAAGGTGCGCAGTGCATTTGGGATGCTGATAATGGCAACAATTATTGTTGGAGTGCCGCTGGCCATCGTCGTGATCATTACGCAAGCAGCTGTTGGAGGTGTGAACTTCTCGTCTCAGGCCATGTATTTCAAACCAAACCGAATTGATCCACTTGCCGGCTTAAAACGTATGTTTTCGGTGAAGGGGCTCGTTGAACTTGGTAAGGCGGTGTTGAAAGTAACGCTACTTTTCAGTATTGGCGGGCTGATCATCTACTCGCAACTTCCCAAACTTGTGTATCTTTCGGCTGGATCACTGGCGCAGGGAATTGGGCGTGCCTCTGCCACATTCCCTATTTTGGTCGGTGGCCTGCTTGTGGCGTTGTTCGTCATCGCTGTGATTGATTTTGCCTGGCAAAAGCACACGCATATGCAGTCGTTGCGGATGACCATCAAGGAAGTGAAGGATGAGTCCAAGCAGTCTGAGGGTTCGCCCGAGGTGAAAGCAAAAATTCGCCGCATGCAGTATCAGCAGTCACAGGATTCAGCGCGTCAGCGTGAGGCGCTGGACAATGTGCCGAATGCAACGGCGATCATCACTAACCCGACGCATTTTGCGGTGGCTTTGCAATATACAAACGGTCAGGCTGGCGCGCCAACCGTTTTGGCAATGGGCAAAGGCGTTCTTGCGCAACAGATTATAGAGCTTGGTGTCGAGGCGAATGTCAGGACATTGCGTATCCCCATGTTGGCGCGTGCGCTATATTTCACCAGTGAAATCGGCGGTGAAATAAGCGAAGCTCTATACAACGCAATTGCAATTGTTCTGGCCTATGTCTTTCGGGTGAACAATGGCGAAACTCTCGAGATGCCTGAACTGACATTACCGCCAGAAGTCCGTTTTGATGAATTTGGCAAGTTGGAATCGGAGGCCGGATCATGACAGACGAACCCAAAAAGCGCACACTCGGCGAAATGATCAGCACCGTCAGCTTCTACGGAGTTGGTGTCTATTTTATCCTCGATGGCAGTCTTCTGCGGGATGAGGGTGCGCCGCTGTGGCAATATGCTGGTATGTGGTTTGCTGGTATCATGTGTCTTGCTGGCGGCGCCAGATTCCTGATCGGTGATCTGGTGGCCAAGGCCAAGGAGCTGTTGCGATGAGCAGTCCGGCTCCAAAGAAAAAGCAGCCAAACTGTTTTGACTGCGTTCACCATTATATCACGCATGAACCTCGTCACCCCTATGGGTGCAGGCGGTTTGGCTTTAAGGGACCTTTCCTGCCTTCGCGTACCGTGTTTCTGGAAACTGGCATGAAATGTGCTTACTACACGGGACAGGAAAAGCCCATCAAGGGCTCTAGGCCAAGCGGATCCAACGGGAGACTGGCATGACGACCGAGTACAATGCGGTGCAGGAAAGCATCAAGATTGCGCTTGATGCCGCAGATGCGGCGACCGACGTTACGTCTGAATATAACAAGACGAAGCGGGACCACAAAAAGCTGGAGGCTTCAGTGAAGAGTGTTCATCGTTACTCAATAATCATCTTCTCATCGTCGATGGTGGCGGCCATTGCCGCTTTGCTGTTCGCCGGCCTGATCTATTTCCGGACCATGTCCGAGCTGGATACGATGACGACGACAAGCCGGGAAGCGCTGGTGCTGTTTGCTGAAAATGTTGAGGGGGTGAATGAATCCCTTGAGAGCATGAAAGATGCGCTGCAGACACAACGCCGTGTGGCGGGTCAGAATGAAACCCTGATCAATGAACTTGTCGGACTTCGTGATGTGATTTCTCGCTCGAACGAGACGCTGATGACGGGAATGGAGACAACCTCGACGACCATTGCCGAAAGCAATGCGGCGCTGGCAAACTCCATTACAACGGGCATTGCCGGTGAATTGAGCAACCAGACGAGCCGAATGGTGAAGCAGCTGGAATCGATGTCAGCTGCAAATAATGACGCGATGGCAAAGATGGCTGAAAGTGTATCTGATACAAAGAACATTGACCGGCTGATCACCAACCAGAAAGATATTGTAAAACTTCTCGGACAGCTGTCGGTGCAGAACAACGAAATCCAGCAGCTGTTCCAGCAGCGCGACAACCGCGTCAGCTATCCCTGATTGAACGGCCGCCGCCGCGCTGATCAGCATTGGTCAGCCGGCTGCTTCGCCCCAGCCTGAGAGCCAGTATATTATGCAACAGACCGAACTGGCAGACACCCCTACCGACGGTATACCCGGTGCGAATATGCCCGATCTGGATGCTGATGCCGGCTATGGCGGTACGGCAACAGCAGAGCCGGAGTCGGCTGCGGCAGATATCGCGGGTCAAGGCGGGACAGACGCCGCATCAAAAGCCGGCACAGCGACCCGCCAGATCCCCAACACATTCGTCCAGATCAAGGACATCCGCGGCGTAACACGCGCCCGCGCGCTTCGTCTTCAGGATGGTGATCTTATCGTGTCGATTGACGGCAAGCCGTTTCATGAAGATATCGAAACATTCCTCGACATATTGTTCGAAAATGAAGATGAGGCAGGCTTGCTTCTGACCGTGTTCCGTAACGGTGTGTTGTTCAACATCATCACCAAGGGGCCGCTGGGCGCCACGCTGGAATATGCCAAGCCTGAACGTGCCGAGCTTGCGCGTAAAGCGCTGGAGAAGTTTACCATTGAGTCGAAGGACAACATCGTCTTGTTCGAGGTGCTGCGCGATATGGACCGGGCCTGCCGGATCATTGATACCCGCCTGTCGCCGCTGGCCTATCTGGCGCCGCCTGTCTGGGTTGTTTACAACAAGCTGTGGGAAGTGCTGGTGGCACTTGTCATGATTTATGTGTCCACGCTTGCTGTGCACTGGGCGTTGTTCCTGATCGCGTCTGTTTTGCTCAGCCTGTATTTCAAGCGCGCGCATCTGGTGCTGCGCCGCAGCTTTTCGCTTGTCCGCGGCTATCACATGTGGATGGTGATTGCCGCCAGGTCTGAACTTGAAGTGCAGAAAATCTGCCGCCAGATCGATGAAAAATCGACCTTTGAGATGGACCTTGTCGGGCCGGTGGAACCGGAAGAAAAACCGAAGAAGCGTCGTCGCAGACAGAAAAAGCCACCCCTTCGCGCTGCGAATCTGTAATTTGCCGCATGCCTGTTGCATACTCCCCCCCGTGTTATTCATCATCAGGATAACAGCCAGCCATAATTTTGGGGGACGGGGGCACAGGACATGCCGGACACGCCGAACAAAATCGATGCGCGTTCCGGACAGGAACCGGTCCAGGGTTCACCTGACATCCCCACCATTCCCTTTCGTATGGCCGTGTTCGTCTGGCTGAAGATCAGCCTTCTCAGTTTTGGCGGGCCCGCCGGCCAGATCGCGGTGATGCACCGTCTGCTTGTTGACGAGTTGAAATGGGTCAGCGAGCGACGGTTTCTCGACGCGCTCAACTTCTGCATGCTGTTACCCGGGCCTGAAGCGCAGCAGCTGACAATCTATCTTGGCTGGCTGTTGCACCGCGTACGCGGCGGCGTTGTGGCCGGGCTGCTGTTTATCCTGCCGGGGGCGGTGACCGTTCTTGCACTGAGCATGGCCTATGTGCACTACCAACAGGCACCAGCAATGGGGGCAGCGTTTTTTGGTATCAAAGCCGCTGTTCTGGCCATTGTGTTGAGCGCAGTGTGGCGGCTGTCACGGCGGGTGCTGCATCAACGCCTGTTGCTGGTGATCGCATTGGCCTCCTTTCTTTCCAGCTTTGTTTTCGCTGTACCTTTTCCGCTGGTTGTTGCCGGTGCAGCACTGGCTGGTTACCTGTTTTCAGGACGCGATGAGGGAACGGGCGATGCACCGGATGATGCTGTGCTGGAAGATGGTATGACTGGGATGCGGCCTGTTGACCGGATTGTCAGCCGGCACCAGCGCCCGTCATGGCAGAAATCCCTGCTCGTTCTGATGATTTGCGGGGGTATCTGGCTGGTCCCGCTAGTTGGGTTGTTTCTTGTTCTTGGGCCTTCCCATATTTTTACGCAGCAAGGCCTGTTCTTCAGTCAGGTAGCGGTTGTGTCATTTGGTGGGGCGTACGCTGTTCTGGCCTATATGGCGCAGCAGGCGGTCAGTCATTACGGCTGGCTGACGCCGAGCGAAATGCTCGATGGGCTTGGCATGGCCGAGACAACCCCCGGTCCGCTGATCATGGTGACGCAGTTTGTCGGTTTTCTTGGCGGGTATCGAAATCCTGGCCTGCTCGACCCGATGCTGGCCGGTACGATCGGCGCAGCTGTTACGACATGGGTGACGTTTGCGCCCTGCTTTCTGTGGATATTTCTGGGCGCACCCTACATCGAATCCCTGCGCAGCAATCGCGCGCTTGCCCGTGCCTTGTCAGGTATAACAGCTGCCGTTGTCGGTGTTGTGCTGAGCCTTGCGGTCTGGTTTGGTCTGCAGGTGCTGTTCACCGCCATGGCAGATGCAACCGCGCTCGGCCCGCTGGCCTCGATGATCTCCATGCGACTGCCCGTCCTGTCAAGCTTTGATCCGGTTGCCGCTGTAATCAGCATGTTATCACTGCTGGCCATAGCCGTTTTTCAATCAGGCGTTATTACAGTGATTGCGGCCAGCGCGGCAGCGGGCCTTTTGGCCAGTGCTGCTGGACTGGTATAGCCCGCCAGGTGCACCTAGTAATTGATCTCGATTTCGATCCGGCGGTTTGTCGCACGGCCGCGGGCTGTATCATTCGCCATGATCGGCTTGGATTCGCCAAAGCTGACAGCCTGCATGCGTCCGGCCGGCACCTTGCCCGTGCTTTCAAGCGCCTGAACCACGCTGGCTGCACGTGCGGCGGCAAGATCCCAGTTATTGCGGAACTGTGATCCAAAGATCAGCGGCACATCATCGGTATGACCCGACACATTGATGGCCCCGCTGCCGTTGGCATTCACGCCGGCGATTTCTTCCATGATCTGGCGTGCCGATGCGGTAAGCTCGGCTGAACCTGACGGGAAGGCGCCGCCTGCGCCAACGGTGATGATTACCTTGTCTTCCTCGCGTTCGACCGCAACAAGACCTTCGCCAATTTCCTGACGCAGTGCGACTTTCAGCTCGTCTTCGGCAATTTCTGCCCGCTCGTTGCTTTGCTGCTGTTCTTGTGCCTGGGCTTGCGCATCTTCGGAAGACTGGCCTGCAGACTGCATTGCCGCATCTGCGGCCATCGCAAGCTGTGCCAGTGTTTCTTCCATACCGCCGAACAGAACCTGCTGTTCAGCTTGTCCTGATGCGGCCTTCGCCTGTTCAATAGCATTCAATGTCTGCTGCAACAGATTTGGCAGTTCCTCATCGGGTGCATCTGTTGGCGTGAAGTTCACGACGACATTTTCACCCAGAATCTCGACCTCGATATCGCCGCGCGCAATGGCATCTTCAAGCGCGCGCATAATATCTTCTGCGGCTTCACTTTCGCCTTGATCCTGGTCCTTGTCCTTCTGTTTTACCTCCAGATCTGGCTTGGTGATGTCAGTTGTCTGCTGCGTCATATCATCGGTGATTGAAGGGGCAGGAGACGGGCTGAAATTTAGCGACAGGATCGTCGTGCCCTTGGGCTGTTCAACAATTGGAACGACCCTCTGCACACCGAAGGCATTCTTCAGAGAACCCGAGATCTGCTTAAATTTTGGGACGTTGAATTCTGCAAACGACAGAATAAGAACGAAGAAGGCCATAAGGAGTGTTGCCATGTCGGCAAAGGTAGCCATCCATGGTGGTGCACCGACGGGAGGACATTTGGGACATTCCTCTTCCGGCTCTTCAACCTCTTCTTCTTCTTCAACTGCTTCATTCATACTCGTATCTCCAGCGTGCCGGGCTCAACCTAGATCTGATCAGGCCGCTTCTGCCAGCTTTTCCTGAACCTTTGGCGGCAGGTTCGACAGCATCTTGTCCTGAATGTTACGTGGTGATTCACCGCGGGCTATGTTTCGCAGTCCGTCGACAACCATTTCGCGATAGACAACTTCGTATTCTGTGTAGCCTTCAAGCTTGTTTTGCATTGGGGTAAAAATCACGTTGGCTATGAACGCGCCATAAAGTGTAGTCAAAAGAGCTGTCGCCATTGCTGGTCCAATGGCTTTCGGATCAGCCATGTTACCAAGCATAGCCACTAGGCCGATCAGCGTGCCGATCATCCCCATAGCGGGCGCCAGATCGACCCATGCCTTCAGTACCTGGTGATTGGCTTGATGGCGGGACTTCATGGCCTTGATTTCCTGGCTTAGCTGGACGGTGAGTTTACCTTCATCGGCACCATCCACCAGCAGCTGCAAACCCTTTTCAAAAAATTTGTCTGGTACTTCTTGGCCTTCGAGGGCCATCATACCGTCTTTTCGCGCGATGCCGGCAAGATCGACCATACGTTCGATCATATCTTCCTGTTTTTTTACGGGTGGTAGGAAGGCCTTGGCCATTACACCAAAGCTGGCAAGAAATCGGGGTAGCGGTGTGGAATACATCACTCCAAAAAAGGTGCCGCCCACGACGATAAGCGTCGAGGCCGTATGAAGATATGGGCCAAGGCCGCCATTTGAGATCATCGCACCGACAATCATGCCGACAGCTCCGATCATGCCAATAAGCGATGCAATATCCATTGCTAGTAAACCCTTTCGATAACGCGTCTGGTCAGTTGGTTAGCAAGTTCCGTACCAAAGTTGCGAATCTGATAATGGATACGTTTTTTATTTATTAATGCTAAACTACCAGAATGACGCGCCGTTGGCGATATTGTTGGTGGATGTTGTGCAGTGGCAAATCGTCATTGGAATGGTTGGTGCAAGTACCAATGCCAATGCCAGTGTCAGTATCAGTATCAGAGTGCCGACACTCAGATGAGGGGCAAGGAGAGCGAACCATGATGCGTAGCCGCGCAAACATTGCCGTAATGCTGGTTGTGGTGGTGTCGTTGTTCGGTATCACATCGCCGGTTCAGGCGGCCAATTACATGGCGCGGGACCATCTTGTCGTTGATCTGAGACATGGCATTGACTGGCTTCGCTGTTCGGTAGGTCAGGTTTGGAACGGGACCGAGTGTAAAGGCGATATCGTGCGGTTGAATCACGAGGATATCGACATCGCTGTCAAGCAGGCGGGCGAACAGCTGGGTGGCACCTGGCGTCTGCCAAATCTTGAGGAACTTGAAGATCTGTTGTGCAAGAGCTGCAAGCGGCCTCTTATCGATCCGGAGATGTTTCCCGGCACAGAATCCGAACCCTACTGGACTGGCGAGCAGAATGGCCTGTCAACGCGCCATTACTTCTCTGTCAATTTCTTCAATGGCTGGGTTTATGGTCGATTTCTTCCGACGCAGCCGCTTGCGGTGCGTCTGGTTCGTGATCGTCGCTGAGCGTGGTGGATGACGTCTGCAATTTCCACGCGATCACCTTGATGATGAATCCGACCAAGCCTGCGAAACAGATGGCAAGGGCTGCACGCATTGGTGTGACCATCTGCAGGTAATGGCGCTGTTCATCGGCAACAATGGCAAAGACCGTTGCACACACAGCACCAATGACAAAAATCCGTACCACCTGGCATTGCCGGCAGACTGATCCGCGTTGTGGCCGTTGCCTGTAAGTTGAAATCATGATCATCGTCCCTGCATTCGCGTCAAAGCATATATAATGTAGCGGGTGGGATGCAACAGGTCCAATACACAGAATGCAATTGGACGGCTTGTTACTGTAGACACTTTGCCGCGCTTCATGGCGCTTGTTACATCATCGTCAAGCCGGGTGAACGTCACACCAGATATCTGCGCCGGAAAATATCAGCCGTAATGTTGGCCATATCCCCGGGCCATATCTCTGGGCCAAAACATCTGCACCCAAATCGACGACACCTATTCAAAACACGTGCCAAATCGGTGTGTCGCGGCGCAGATTTCTTGACTATTTCTTGACGCACCAAAACCTGTGCCTGTTCGTGAGAACGTTAAGATATTGTTAATGATTATTAATTTTGTCTGAATTCTGACAGAGACCTCCGTCAAATTAATTTTTTGATTACCCCAATTTTGTTCCTCATCCTGTTTTCAGATCTTACCAACAGGAGGACGCCATGCAGTTAATGCCTTCGCTTCAAGTCAAGCAGAAACAGTCGCTTGTCATGACTCCCCAGTTGCAGCAAGCCATCAAGCTGCTGCAGATGACCAACCTGGATATTGCCGCCTTTCTTCAGGAACAGGCGCTGGAAAATCCGTTCATCGAATTCGACGGTGGTGAAGATGCCCCGGCATTATCGGACACGGCATCATCGGACACGGCATCATCGGACTTGCCTGCAGCAGAGGCGGATGCGCCGCTTGCCACGACAGCTGATGACACCACGCTCGACCGTGACATGTCTGAGGGCGCGGCGATCGCCGATGATCCGACAGCCCATGCCGATGTCGAGAACAGATATGAATCTGCGTCGCTGGATTATGGCAGAGAGCAGCGCGGTACACCGGCTGATACAGACTGGGATGCGCTTGCCAACCTTGCTGAAACCGGTCCTGAAAGCCTGGTCGAATTCGTGCTGCGCCAGATTGATCTGACTATTTTTGAAGCGCGTGACCGTGTTGTTGCCTATGCGCTTGCCGAAGCGCTGGAGCCGAGTGGCTGGCTTGGTCGCCCGCTTCAGGATATCGCCGATGTGTGTGGGTGTGATGTGGCTGAGGTCGAACGTGTTCTGGAAACTGTGCAGCGGCTGGAACCGGAAGGGGTGTTTGCCCGCGATCTGGCCGAGTGTCTGCGTATTCAGGCACGGGAGCGTGATATTCTTGATCCGGTGATGATCGTCGTTCTGGATAACCTTGATGTTCTGGCGAATGGAGATCTGCAACAGCTGGCCCGCCGGGCAAGCGCCGAGACTGAAGACATTGCTGCTGCCCTGAGGCTGATCCGCGAGATGAACCCGAAGCCGGGCGAGGCCTATGAAGCTGCCCCGCTGCGCGTTCATGCCCCTGATGTGGTTGTCAGCGCCGGTCCGGATGGCTGGATTGTTGATCTGAACCGCTCAACACTGCCCTCGCTGACGATCAACGAGACTTATGCTGCTGCTGTCACGAACGGCCGCCGTAACAAGGCGGGTGAGGCTGCCAGTCAGTTTGCTGCTGACTCGCTTGGCTCGGCCCGCTGGCTGCGGCGTGCGCTTGACCAGCGCAACAGCACCACGCTGAAAATTGCTGGTGAAGTTGTGCGCAGGCAGGCCGACTTTCTGAATGAAGGGCTGTCGGCATTGAAGCCGCTGGCACTCAAGGATGTCGCTGAGGCGGTTGGCATGCATGAAAGCACTGTCAGCCGGGTAACCAGCGGCTTGCTGCTGTCGACCCCAAAAGGCTGTTTCCCGCTGAAGTCATTGTTCAGCGTGTCACTTGCCACCGATGAAGGTGACAGCAAGGCCGCCGCCGCAGTGCGTAACATGATTGAGGCGATTGTTGCTGCTGAGCCCGCTGGCAAGCCTTACAGCGATGATGCGATTGCCAGCATGGTTTCCGACAAGGGTGTCAAGCTTGCCCGCCGGACCGTGGCCAAATATCGCGATATGCTGAAAATTCCATCCTCCTCCGAACGCCGCCGTCGTGCGCGTCTGGAGATGGCTGTCTGAAGATTGTGTTTCTCCCTCCAACCTTATGGCCTGCCTTGTGCAGGTCATTTTTTTTGCGTTTTTATTGGTTGGCAATCTGGAAAAGGGTGCGGGCAGGCAGCAACGGCCAGATCCGGATGAGGACATGTCTCTCCCTGGTACGGTTCTGATCAGAACAGTACCGGGAGGACCAGCTCAGGATGTGGGCCGGTTTCGGCCCGTCTGATCAGACGGCTGATTGCAGGAAGGCGCTGATCGGCACAGTTTCGGTGCGAACAGGCTTGTCCACCTCGTCGAAATGCACGATCTGGATACAGGCCATGCCGCTTGGCTGACCGGCGTCAGTCTCATCATCGGCAAACGCGTTGAAACCCATGGCATCATCAAAATAAGTCGGCTCGATTGTGTTGTATTCTTCCTGCATGACATCCTCCTGCACTAAATGCAGTGATATGTGCAGGATTCATGCCATCGCTGCGATATGCCGCAGAAAGTCACTATGCGTGGCAGGCATGTCTTCAAGCGACTGGAACAGCCGCGTTGCGCAGAAGGGCTGGACGATTGCCGGGCCATCTGCAATGGCGGTCATCGACCAGTTGCCGCCGGCAAGAACCTCGGGAATGCCAAGCAGATCACCCGATGTGAATGACGCCTTGATGCGCCAGCCTGATGTTTCGAGGATGCTGATACAGCCAGTGCGCACCAGATAGAAGCGCTGAGCCTCGCGTCCTGCCTGAAACAGCACCTCGCCATGGAACAGCCTGAGAATAGGCAGTTTTGCTGGCAATTTTGCGGGGGTATATAATGGCGGTTGCGAGAGGGAATGTGTCATTTATCTGCTGGCCCCGGCAGCCGGCCTCTGCAGCCGGCGCTGTGTAACATCTGCTGCAATCGAACGTGACAAGGGCCACACCATGGCCCCGCCGGCTGTCAGCGACTGTTTCAGCAGGTCTTGTGGCAGCAGGATGATTTGGCAATCAGTCTTGGCCTGCACGCCAGTGGCGTAATGCGTCAACGCCAGCGCTTCGCATAGCAACATCACGTCGCCTGCCACACATGCCCTGCCATCACCGGTGATGGCATTGCCGCTCTCAAGCACATACAGAATGTCGGTCAGCTCTCCTGCTGGAATGACAGCATCCCCGGCGGCCACAATGCGGCGTGGCTGGTCGTCCCAGCTGATCAGCGTTGAAAGCGATTGATGCATCATCATCTCCTGGTAACGGAGACGACACATCACAGAAAATGTTAGGGGTTTGCTGCAATCAAACACGCGCAGCGTCAGTCATTCGCATGTCTGTCACGCAGCAGCGCGATAACAGCCTTGGCGTGATCATCGGACATGCCAAGTTCTTTCTGCATCTGGGAAATCTGATGCATTTCCTCTTCAGAAATTACCCCGTCACTGAGCGCAGCCACAATCTCGGCCTCAAACATGTCATGACGGCGGGAAATCTGGTTGGAAAACGCTGTGGCTACAATACCAGTCAGCAGTGCCACAACACAGACCCCCATGATGGCTGTCAGCGCGCCAACAAGCTTGCCAACAGGTGTCAGCGGAGAGACGTCGCCATATCCAACGGTGGTCAGCGTGATCAGTGACCACCACATGGTCGTCGGAATGGAGGCGAAGTTTTCGGGCTGCGCTTCATGTTCGACAACATACATCAGCGAACTGGAAACAAACAGCGCGATGAAGAACAGATAGAGCGCAGCACCGAACGCGTTCTTTTCAGACTTGATGGCCGCGATCAAATCTTCCAGTGCGGTCGAATAATGCGAGATTTTGAGCAGGCGTACGAGGCGCAGGACACGCAGCCAGCGCAAATCCACCTCACCCAACAGAAGTGGCAGCAGGCTTGGCAGGATGGCAACAAGATCGATCAGCCCGGTAAAGCTGAAGATATAGCCGATACGCCGGCCAAATGAGCCTGAGAAGCGGCTGGATTCATTCGCTGCCGTGGCCCAGATCCGCAACAGATACTCGATGCCGAAAATGGTCACCGAGAAAATCTCGAAGACCAGAAAGTAGCCGCTATATTGCTCGCTGAGTGAATCGATGGATTCCAGCGACACGGCAAGCAGGTTGAGAAGGATCAGTGAGGACAGAAACCTGTCACAGATGCGGCTGGTCCGGTCTCCAGAATTCGACCGGCTGAGAATAGCCAACATACGCTGCTTCGAAATCATCTCACCCGCCCCCGTCGATCAACAGCAATGATGCGGAATTGGCGGGAAGGCTGTCAACGGCCCAATGTTGCGGAAGGTTAAGCCAATGCAGCCAATGCAGAAACCTTCGCTGATCAGCCCTTTGACAGGTCTTCAGCCATTTCGGCGGTATCGATGCAGCGTCCGGCAAATGACATGGTGGCGGCCCGGCCATGCAGATAATACATGCGCATCAGACCAAATCTGGCTGCCGCATAGGCAACGGATTCAGGGTCGCGGCGGATGCCGGCCACCATATTGAGTAATGCCTCGACATTGTCGCGAATGGCCTCAAGGCGCTGAACTTCGTTCAGGGTCAGGCCCGTGTGATCTTCCAACGGACGATTTTCGCGCATGGCGTTTGGTAGATAAATAATCTCACCCATATCAGACTTCGCTTTCTTCTGGGCAACGGATCATCTTTGCACGGAATCTGTGGGGAACACGTGTATGCGCACTGTCAACTAGCCGCAGCGGTATCATCCGGTTTGCATTGATCCGCAACGCTGTGTTGCGCAAGACAATCAGTCCTTCATCAAAGCTGCCAACATGCATCATGCTGATGGTGGTGATCACGCGGCAGCCTTGCAGCTGGGCGGTGGTGCTGTCCATGAAGGCGATATCTTCGCTGCCTGCCAGCGGTTCGGGCGGCGGCGGCGGTGGTGTATCGACCTTGGGGGCTAGAACGGCACCGTCGGGAAGACGGTTCTCAAAATCGATGACATACATGTTGCACCCGGCAAGCAAAGCAAGCACGAGGCCGGCTGCCGGCATCATGACACTTTTCTTTCGGGAGTGGGTATTACCACGCATGGCCATCCTCATTGAATGAAGGGGGCGCCAAGTCGCTCCCTCTCGATACATAAACGACTGGCGGGAGGCGCATTTTAGAGGGGTGACGATGAAAATCAGTCAGTCACGCGCAAAAGTTCGCCGCCAACGCCGATCCGGTGCCCGATCGCAAAGAACATGCGCGGGTTCAGCGAGGTGTTGCCAATGCGAATTTCGTAATGCAGATGCGCCCCGTCCACGCGGCCGGTGCGCCCCATCCGGCCCACCACTGCGCCAACGGCGACATCGGCACCCTTGCGCACCGTGATTTTCGACAGATGCGCATAGGTCGTGACAATCCCGTACGCATGTCTTACCTGTACAACCTTGCCGAACGAGCCTTTTGACCCGGCAAAGATAACCGTTCCGGGGGCGGTGGCCTGGACTGTTTCCTGCCAGGTGCCGGCAAGATCAATCCCGTGGTGGAAGCGTTTCGTTTTCAGCACGGGATGCTTGCGATTGCCATATTCACTGGAAACGTAAAAATACAGCATTGGCGGCTTCAGCGGAATCTTGCGCAGCATCGAGCGATGATCCTCGACTGCCATCGCCAGGCTGGCGAAGTCGGTCGCCTGCACAAGAGAATCAAGATCATCCACTTTTGGCATCAAAACTTCGTTGATCCCGAGGCCGGTGAGGCTGGTCCGGATGTTGCGGACTTCGCGCGCCATAGAGCGCAAGACCTTCAACTGGCGTCCGGCCTTTGTCAGCACGGGTGGCTGATTGCCGGTCATGTCGGTTTCAAGACCGCCTTCAAACTCTGGTTCGGGCGTTGGCGGCGCGGGCACGGCGGCACCACCAAATAATCCGGCAACCAGTTCCATCGCTGCTTTCGGCGCCGCAGCCAGGCCCGAGCCGCCTGCATCATCGTCGCTGTTACCCGTAGCATCAGCAAGTGCGCCAGTGACCGGCGCCTCACCGTCTGGCAGAGGCACCATCACGTCAGGTTCATCCAGGTTGGGGGCCAGCGGGTCAATCTTGGTGGTTAATGCCGGCTTGGGAAGAATAACAATCGGTGCCGCATCGGTGGCGGCAAGGGACGGCGGCCAGCGTATCGCTGGCGTGGTGAGGGCGGCAATTTGCACCGCATCCTGCATAATATCCGTGTCATCAGACAGATCGCCTTTTGCAAACAGGTCGATATCTGCCGGGCTGATCTTTTCGTCCCCGGCCATTTCGTCCCCGGCCATTTCGTCCCCGGCTTCATCGTCTTCCGTGGTCCGTCCGGTCAAATCGATGTCGTTTGATCGGGCTGCAGGTATGCCACTGCTTGCGGTGTCGAGCGGCTGCAGCAGGACGTCGTCGCCCGTGTCATCTGACAAGACAAGCGGGGCACTGGCCTCTGCAACGGTAATCGATTCGTTGCGAACGACCTCAACCGATTTCAGGCCAATGAACAGGGTGGTGGCGGCAATCACGGTAAAGCCAACTGTGCCGACAAACGCAGCGCCCATAATCACACTGGGTTTTACAATGATCTCAATCGGGCCTTTGCGCGTCAGAAACAGAAAGCGGGTTTCCTGAAACAGCCAGTGCCGCCCCCTGATTGTCATGGGGCGGTCAGGACTATCGCTCCGCAGCATCGGCGGTGTAATGCGTTGTGTCAGACGTCTCAGAACCGATGGCATATCCTAACCGAGCTTGTACCAAAGGGTTGCAATCAGGGCGATATTGGTCACCAGCTGGATGAAGATCAGGGTGAGCAGTCCTTTGCTGGTACCCTGATTGCGAACATTCAGCTGGAAAGACGGCATCTTCGCTGCGGTATCCAGCGCACCCTTTGCCTCGGTCAGTGTTTCAGTGTCGGGCGCGACCTGCGGCTCCGACTTGCGCGAGGTTGCTGTGCTGGTAACGCCTGCAACAGAAAATTCTGCGACCTCGCCCGCCGGGCGTGACTGGATAACCGTTTCGGCATCGGCCTGGATCGCCGAAGACACCTCTTTTCGGATCTCTTCGATGCGTTTGCGAATGTCGATTACATCTTCAGCCATGATCGCGTCCCCGGTTTCCGTTTAAAGTTTTCCATTTGTGGTCGTTACTCAAAGAGAGGCGATCGACCGCATAAGTCTTACGAAACCCTTAACGACTGTATGCCAAATTTGTTACCGTTCTAGAAGGCGATGGCTCAATAAATGTCATCTGAATTTTTTTCAGATTAGAATCAGGAGGATATAATGTTCGAACGGGGAAAGCAGGACAGCACAGGTGACGGCGTCGCGTCATTAATCGACGAACATATGCGAATCACCGGCAGCGTTGTCTCCTCGGGCGACATAATTCTTGCTGGTGGAGTCGAAGGTGAAATCAAGTGTCGCAACCTTTTTGTCGAGGGTAATGCGACGCTGACAGGCAACATTACGGCGGACGAAGCTGTGATTGCCGGCAATGTGTCAGGCGAAGTGAAATCCGCCGTTCTGCGCATTAAAAGCAGTGGAAACTTTGACGGCATCATTCGTGCAAGTGGCATCGAGGTAGAAGATGGTGCTGTTGTATCGGCGAAGTTCCGCAAGAGCCGCAAATAGACGCTTGCAACTGCAATCAGGGTAAGGCCAGCAAAGCCTCAGGGAGACAGGTAAATGGAAAGATCAAGGGCAATCATCGGTGCCGACGCCAAGTTTGTCGGCAAAATATCAAATGTAAAATCAATCGAGATCGAAGGCACAGTCGAGGCGGATCTTGCCGCTGAAAAGCTGTCGATCGGTGCATCTGGCAGGTTTACTGGTCAGGTGAAAAGCGATCTGGTGGTTATCGGCGGTGCCTATGACGGCATCATGCAGGCCGGGTCCATCTGGGCCACCGAGACAGCCCAGATTGCTGGTGAAATTCACTATCAGAGCCTTCAGATGGACCGCGGTGCGGCACTGAATTGCCGGGTTGTGCATAACTGGCAGGAACCTGACGGTGCGGTCGCCAGCCAGGAAGAGGCTGTCGAAGGCGAGGGCGACCAGGAGCCGGTCGAAGAAAGCTGAACCGGCTTTTGGAACGCTGCTGCAGATAAAGTTTGGCCCGCAATGCCGGGTCCTTGAGTGAGGAATGTATGATGAGCAATGCAACAACGATCATTGAAGGCATGATCATGGAAGGCAAGCTGGATGCCGGAGAGGCACCCGTGCTGATCGCCGGTCATTTTACCGGCGAGTTGAACGCGAATGAGGTCATTGTTGATCCATCGGGCGTCTTCAATGGCGAGATCAACGCCCAGCGGGTTGAACTGGCGGGCAATTTCAACGGCAAGCTGATTACCGAAGTGCTGGCTGTCGGGGCGACAGCGGTGATTGATGGTGATCTGAAAAGCAATTCGTTGACGATCGAGCTCGGCGCCGAGGTATCCGGCACGATTGGCCGCAAATCCTGATTGGCTGCGAAACCTGATTGGCTGCGAAACCTGCCCGGCAGCTAATCCGGTTCAGGAGCAATTTCTGTGCGGGGCAAGTGCTGTTTGGGTATTCGTCCCAGCAGGCTGTTGAGCCGGGTTTACGGGCCAGGCTAACGGCTGGTGCGATCAAACGGGGTGGTCAGGACTTGACCACCCCGCAATTTTGCGACATTAATTTAACGATCGTTCGTTTAAATCTACCCACATACCAGATGGATGAATCGAAAGTGGCGATATGGCAGCGGACAGGTAATGCTGCACTGCCCTTGGAAGCATGCATTGGGAAACAGGCAAAAACAGCGGGAGATTTGATGGCGCGGACAACCGGATCAAACGGCGAGGAGACCAAAGCACGGATCAGATCCTGTGCGCTGTCACTGATTGCCGACCATGGGTTCGAGGCGATGTCGATGCGCCGCCTTGCGGCCGCAGTGGGTGTGCAGTCAGCGGCGCTATACCGGTATTTTCCCACAAAGCAGGCATTGCTCGCCGCGTTGATGACCGGCCATATGAACCAGTTGCTGGCGGCCTGGGCCGAGGCAATACCTGGCGACAGCGCTGCGCCTTTGACGCGCCTTGATGCCTTTGCCCGGTTTCACATTCGCTATCATATGGCGCGCCCGCATGAGGTATTCATCGCCTATATGGAACTTCGCTCGCTGTCGCCGGTACATTACAAGGCGGTCGGTAAATTGCGCAGTACATATGAGGGCATCCTGAAAGACATTCTGACTGATGGCAGCCAGTGCGGCGACTTTCAGCTGGATGATGTCCATGTGACGGCGATGGCGATGCTGGCAATGCTGACCGGTGTAACAACATGGTATCAGCCGGGTGGGGGGCTGAGCGCGGCAGATGTCGAGGCGCATTACACAGCCTTGGTCTGCCGCATGGCGATGACTGACTTTACAGATACAACCGAGTTGCCGCAGCAGGCGGCGCGTTAGACGGGAGGTGCCAATGTTTGATTCTGTGATGAATTTCAACCTGGGTGAGGATATCGATGCCCTTCGCGAAACAGTCCGGCGATTTGCTGCCGAGGAGATTGCACCGCGCGCTGCCGAGATTGACAGCAGCAACAATTTCCCCATGGATTTATGGAAAAAAATGGGGGCCATCGGGCTGCACGGGATTACCGTATCTGAAGAAGATGGTGGTGCCGGGATGGGGTTCCTTGCGCATAGCGTGGCGATTGAGGAAATAAGCCGGGCCAGCGCATCGGTTGGTTTGTCATACGGCGCTCACTCGAACCTCTGCGTCAACCAGATTGCACGCTGGGGCACAGATGAACAGAAACAGGCGTTTCTTCCAAAACTGATCAGTGGCGCGCATGTCGGGTCGCTGGCGATGTCTGAACCCGGGGCGGGATCAGATGTGGTCGGGATGAAGCTGCACGCTGAAAAGCGCAATGACAGGTTTGTTCTGAATGGCAGCAAGATGTGGATCACCAACGGGCCAGATGCGAACACGCTTGTTGTCTATGCAAAGACTGATCTTGATGCCGGACCGCGCGGCATCACGGCCTTTCTGATCGAGCGTGGCATGACCGGGTTCACCACGGCGCAGAAGCTGGACAAGCTGGGCATGCGCGGGTCAAACACCTGCGAGCTGGTGTTTGAGGATTGCGAGGTGCCTTACGAGAATATTCTCGGCGAAGAGGGCAAGGGCGTGAATGTGTTGATGTCTGGCCTCGATTTTGAGCGTGTGGTTCTGGCTGCCGGGCCGGTCGGCATCATGGCGGCGGCGATGGATATTGTTGTTCCCTACATTCATGAGCGCGAGCAGTTTGGCCAGCCGATTGGCACGTTCCAGTTGATGCAGGGCAAAATCGCCGACATGTACACAACGATGAATGCCTGCCGCGCCTATGTCTATGCGGTGGCGGCGGCGTGTGATCGCGGCGAGACAACCCGCAAGGATTCTGCTGGCTGTATTCTGTATGCAGCCGAAAAGGCAACGCAGGTAGCGCTTGAGGCGATCCAGGCGCTTGGTGGCAATGGCTACATCAATGATTACGGCACAGGCCGGCTGTTGCGCGATGCCAAGCTGTATGAAATCGGCGCAGGCACATCGGAAATTCGGCGCATGCTGATTGGCCGTGAATTGTTCAACGAGACGGCGTAAATGACTGTCCTGACATCAGAACTTGATCCGGGTACGGCGGCGGCACAGGACAATCGCAGCGCCATGCTGGCAGCGATTGAACGCATTGGCGGGCTGGCCGGACAGATCACCAGAGGCGGCAGCGAGGCATCGCGCGCGCGCCATCTTGCGCGCGGCAAGCTGCTGCCTCGTGACCGGGTGGCCGGGCTGCTGGATGCAGGTGCCGATTTTCTGGAAATAGGATTGTTTGCAGCGCACGAGGTCTATGAGGAGCCGATTCCGGCGGCCGGGGTGATAGCCGGCATCGGCAAGGTCTGCGGGAATGACTGCATGATCATCTGCAATGATGCCACGGTCAAAGGCGGCAGTTATTACCCGATGACCGTGAAGAAGCATTTGCGCGCGCAAGAAATCGCGCTGGAGAACCATCTTCCCTGTATCTATCTGGTTGATAGCGGCGGCGCCAATCTGCCCCGTCAGGACGAGGTGTTTCCGGACCGTGATCATTTCGGGCGCATTTTCTATAATCAGGCACGGATGAGCGCAGCTGGTATTCCGCAGATAGCGGTGGTCATGGGGTCTTGTACGGCTGGCGGGGCCTATGTGCCGGCGATGTCGGACCAGACCATCATCGTTGCCAGTCAGGGCACTATTTTTCTGGCTGGCCCGCCGCTTGTCAAAGAGGCAACGGGCGAGGATGTGGATGCTGAAACGCTGGGTGGTGGTGACACGCATACACGGTTGAGCGGGGTGGCGGACTATCTGGCCGAGGATGATGACCATGCGCTGGCGCTTGCCCGTCAGATCGTGGGAAATCTGCGCGATACAGCGCAAAACACCGACACGGAATTCAGTGCGCCGCGCGCCGATGCCGAGAGCCTGCTATCGGTGGTGCCTGCTGATCCCAAAATCCCCTATGACTGCCGCGAGATCATCGCCCGCATCGTCGACGGTTCAGACTTTGATGAATTCAAGGCGCGGTTTGGAACAACACTTGTCTGCGGCTTTGCCCGAATTGAGGGCATGCAGGTTGGTATCATCGCCAATAACGGCGTGCTGTTTTCTGAATCGGCACAAAAGGGCGCACATTTCATCGAGCTGGCCTGTCAGCGCAACATCCCGCTGCTTTTTCTGCAGAATATCACCGGTTT
Organism: Alphaproteobacteria bacterium; assembly: GCA_016780765.1. Taxonomy (GTDB): domain Bacteria; phylum Pseudomonadota; class Alphaproteobacteria; order Puniceispirillales; family Puniceispirillaceae; genus UBA8309. Next base: position 28,517 of record JADHLH010000018.1, read on the forward strand.
CATGGTGGGATCTGCCTATGAGGCGGGCGGCATTGCCAAGGATGGTGCCAAGCTTGTGGCCGCTGTATCCTGTGCCAATGTGCCAAAGCTGACGGTGATTGTCGGCGGGTCTTATGGTGCGGGAAATTACGGCATGTGCGGGCGGGCTTTCGGGCCGCGCTTTGTCTGGATGTGGCCCAATGCACGGATTGCCGTGATGGGAGGCGAGCAGGCTGCCGGTGTGCTGGCGCGTGTACGCCGCACGGCTGTCGAAGCCAGGGGCGGCACGTTTTCAGAGAAAGAGGCAACGGCGCTGAAAGCACCCGTGCTGGACCAGTTCGGTGTGCAGTCCGACCCTGTCTATGCCTCGGCGCGCCTGTGGGATGATGGCATTATCGATCCGCGAGATACGCGGCGGATCATTGCCTCATCATTGCGCGTTGCCGCCAATGCAGCGGTGCAGGACACGCATTTCCCGGTCTTCAGAATGTAAGGGGCAGGGATTATGTTTTCACGAATCCTCATTGCCAATCGTGGTGAAATTGCCTGCCGTATCATGGCAACGGCGCGCCAGATGGGCATAGAGACCGTGGCTGTTCACAGCACGGCGGATGCGCAGGCGCAGCATGTTCAGATGGCCGATATCGCCCTGCCACTCGGTGGTAGCGGTGATTATCTGGACAAGGATGCCGTGGTGGCGGCGGCTGTTGCCAGCGGCGCCGAGGCCATCCATCCCGGCTATGGGTTCCTGTCGGAAAATCCCGACTTTGTGACCGCGGTTGAGGCGGCTGGTCTGGTCTTTACAGGGCCGCCGGCCGATGCCATTCGGGCGATGGGGCTGAAGGACGCTGCCAAGACCCTGATGCAGGACGCGGGTGTGCCCGTGGTGCCCGGTTATCATGGCAGCGATCAGGACCCGAAAGTGCTGGCCAAGGCAGCGGATGAGATTGGTTATCCGGTGCTGATCAAGGCACGCGCTGGCGGCGGCGGCAAGGGGATGCGCCTTGTCGATGATCCGTCAGATTTCGATGCGGCGCTGGAAAGTGCGGTGCGCGAAGGGACAGCCAGCTTTGGTGACGGGCATGTATTGATCGAGAAATACATCGCCGCGCCGCGCCATATCGAAGTGCAGATTTTTGCCGACAAGGCCGGTGGCGTCGTCCATCTGTTTGAGCGTGACTGCTCGATGCAGCGGCGGCATCAGAAGGTCATTGAAGAAGCGCCCACACCAGGCATGCCGGATGGCGTGCGCGCAGCCATGTGTGATGCAGCAGTTACGGCGGCGCGCACGATCGGTTATGCCGGGGCCGGTACAATCGAGTTCATAGCGGATGGCAGTGCCGGTTTGCGCGAAGACGGGTTCTGGTTCATGGAAATGAACACAAGATTGCAGGTTGAACATCCGGTAACCGAGGCCATCACAGGTATCGACCTTGTGGAATGGCAGCTGCGGGTGGCTGCTGGCGAGGCCTTGCCGCTGTCACAAGACGATATCAGCATCACAGGTCATGCGGTTGAGGCGCGCCTTTATGCCGAAGACCCGGTTCGGGATTTCATGCCGGCCCCCGGCCCGGTGGACAGGTTTGTGCCCGGGCCGGGCATGCGCGTTGACAGCGGTATCGCGGACGGTGATGCCGTCACCCCGCTTTATGATCCGATGATTGCCAAGATGATCAGCCATGCCTCTGATCGCAGCGCGGCGTTTGCAGCGCTTGCAGACGGGCTGGATGCCACACATTTCATCGGCACAAAGACAAATATCGCGTTCCTGGCTGATCTGCTGCGGCACCCGGTGGTTGCAGATGCTGGCAGCAATGCCGATTTTGACACCGGGCTGATCGGCCGTGACCTGGCCAGCCTGACCGAACATCTGTCGCCCGACAATGATCTGCTGGCGCTTGCCTTTGTCGTGACACTGCCCGATCCGGCGGCGCGCGCCGGGCGCATCTGGGGCCAGGGGTCGGTCCGCCGACATCTGCAGATTTCAGGTGATGTTTTGTGCCGCCGTGTCAGATTTGGCGCGGATGACCAGATTTTCATTGGCCCGGAACATGATGAACCGGAACATGATGAACCGAAAGATGCAGAGGATGGTGACGGCGTAACGGTGCTGAGCCGGCTGCATATTGGCGTTGATCATGTGCAGGCGCTGATTGATGGCAGGCCGGTTTCGGCCAGCCTGGCGCGTTCCAGTGACGGCGTCTCGCTTCTTGCCGGGCGCAGGCGGCTGGTGGCGCATCTGCCCGATCACCGCAACCGCACGTCGGATGACGCTGGTGCGGATGCTGTGCTGGCGCCGATGTCGGGCACGGTACAGCAGGTTGATGTGGCCGCGGGTGATGTTGTGGCAAGCGGTGACAGATTGTTGGTGCTGGCGGCGATGAAGATGGAATATGCGCTGACCGCACCGCGTGACGGGGTGATTGCCGATGTGGCATGTGCCGCTGGTGATGCTGTTGGCGATGCGGCGCTTCTGGTCAGGCTGGAGGCTGTAGATGACTGATGGCCAGAAAGACAACCGGCCAGTTGGCAAAGCGGGTTTGAAAGATCCTGCGCGGGCGGTTGAAATCTATGAGGTTGGCCCGCGTGACGGGTTGCAGAACGAGGCGTTTCACGTACCGACTGCCGACAAGATTGCCCTGATTGATGCATTGTCACACGCCGGTTTCAGGCATATCGAGGCAACAAGTTTTGTGTCACCAAAATGGGTGCCGCAGCTGGCTGATGCTGATGCGGTGATGGGAGGCATCTTGCGCCGCCACGGTGTCAGCTATGCCGTGCTGACCCCCAATATGAAGGGGTTCGAGGCTGCTATGTCAGCTGGTGCGGATGAGGCCGCGATATTTGCCTCTGCCTCGGAAGGGTTTTCGCAGAAGAATATCAATTGTTCGATTGCTGAATCGATTGACCGGTTCAGGCCGGTTGCGGCAGCGTCGGTGACCGCTGATGTCAGCCTGCGGGGTTATGTGTCCTGTGTCATCGCCTGCCCCTATGACGGGACAACCGATCCGGCAATGGTTTTGGATGTGACGGCACAGCTGTTTGATCTTGGCTGCCGTGAGGTGTCGCTGGGTGATACCATCGGCAAGGGCGCCCCCGATGATGTGCGGCGTCTTCTGGATGTCATATGCGCCAGATTTGATGCCAGTCAGCTGGCTGGTCATTTTCATGATACTGGGAGCATGGCTGTAGGGAATGTCATGGCATCCCTTGATTATGGCATTCGGGTTTTCGATGCAGCCATTGGCGGGCTGGGCGGATGTCCCTATGCCCCGGGTGCGCGCGGCAATGTCGATACGCGCGCGGTTTATGACATGCTGACTGCGGCCGGCTGGCAGACCGGACTTGACGGTGATGCGCTTGCCGCTGCCGATATGGTTATGAAAACGATCGCCAGCGGTCTGTCTGCCGCCGCCGAACCGGAGGGACAGACATGAGTGATTTCGAAACCATTCGTCTGAACCGCGGCGATGACGGCATTGCATGGCTGACACTGGCCCGCGCGCAGCAGCATAATGCGTTCAACCGGATGATGATCGACGAGATGACAGAGGCTGCTGGCATGCTGGCCGCGGATGTGACGCTGCGTGCCGTTGTTCTTGCTGCCGAGGGTAAGAGCTTTTCGGCAGGTGGTGATCTGCGCTGGATGCAGAAACAGGCGGCGACGGACCGCGCCGGCAAGATGGCCGAAGCCCGCGCGCTGGCGCATATGTTGCTTGCGCTGAACAATCTGCCGATGCCGCTGATCGCACGCGTTCAGGGCAATGCATTTGGTGGCGGGATTGGGCTGATGGCGGTCTCGGACATTGTGGTTGCTGCCGATGCTGCCAGCTTTTCTTTGACGGAAACGCGCCTTGGCCTGATTCCGGCGACCATCGGGCCATTCGTAATGCGCCGGCTTGGTGCGGCGGGAACCAGACAGACATTCATAACGGGCAGCCCGATGGATGCGATGCGGGCCCAGCGACTTGGTCTGGTATCGGTGGTTGTGCCTGCTGACGATCTGGATACGGCGATCTTGCGCGAGCTGACAGCTGTCAGGGCGGCCGCGCCCGGTGCCATGCGAACGGCGAAGGCCTATGCGCTGGGTCAGTTGGATCAGCCAGATGCCACTGGCATCGAGGCGGCGATCAATGTCCTTGCCGACAGTTGGGAAAGCGATGAGGCCGAAGCCGGTATCACCGCCTTTTTCGACAGGAAACCACCGCCCTGGGCAGGCTGATCTGCCTTTGGCCATCATTGCGGAAAACGGGCGCCAGCGGCTTCAGGCGTTGTGCAGCGGGGCCAGTGATTGCTGAAGGTGGCGTACAAGACGCCGGGTAACCTTGTCGGCAGCAGACCGGTCGTGCCAGATCGCGGCATGCGCCAGTTCAACCGGCGGGGTGTTGGTGACAATCTGCACCAGATCACTAGCGGCGATGTTGTTTGCCATGACATAGCGAGGGACAATGGCAAGATGATCGCCCATCCGCAGCAATGACAGGATCATGTTTGAGGGCAGGGCATTGGCCTGAATATTGTCTGTCACACCAAGCTGGCGCAGCAAGGCGTCGGCAGCATCGCGAATGCCGGTGCCCGGTTGATGCAAGGCCCATCGCGCATGATTGAGGTCGCTGGTCGTAATCACACCCTTGCCAGCGAGGGGATGATTGCGTGCCGCGAGTATCACAAGCGGGCTGTCGAACAGCGGTTCATGGATCGTGCCGTTCAGCGCGCGGGCGATTGCCGGTGGACCAAGCACCAGATCCACAACATTTTCGCGCAGCCATTCGGCCAGCAGCCCGCTATGCCCTTGCCGGATATCAAGGCGCACGGCCGGATTGTCACGCGCAAAACTGGCAACCGGTTCGGGCATGGCGTGCAGGCTCATCGTCGGGGTGCAGGCAACGCGCAATTCGGCATCATATCCACGCCGCAGATTGTCGGTCAGGGCGCTGATCCGCCGTTCCGCCAGCACCATGGCATTGGCTTCTTCAAGGATCCGTTCGCCTAGTGATGTCGGCAAAATGCCC
>JADHLH010000102.1 GCA_016780765.1 Alphaproteobacteria bacterium
CAGGCAATCCAGTGGCTGCTGCTGCGGCGCTGGGCACGCTGGATACGTACCGTGATGAGGGGCTGTTGACGCGTGCTGCCGATCTTGCCCAACATTGGGAGGACCGCCTGCACAGTCTGGCCGACCATCCGCATGTTATCGACATTCGCAACATTGGCCTGATAGGCGCTATCGAACTTGAACCGATAGAGGGCGCGCCAACCAAGCGGGCTTTCTCGGCATTCCTGAAGGCGTTCGAGAAGGGTTATATGATCAGAACCACGGGCGACATCATTGCGCTGTCGCCCCCGCTGATCATAACAAAAGACCAGATTGACGAGCTGATTGAGGCAGTTGGCGAAGTGTTGCAATCGCTCTAGCCAGACCGGCGCTGGGGCGGCAGACAAGAAAGGTAGACAGGTCATGGCATCTGATATGAATACCAGGATGATGGATCAGCGCGGCAAGAATTTCCGGATCAATGGCGACCGGTTATGGGACGCGCTGATGGAAATGGCAAAAATTGGCCCGGGTGTTGCTGGCGGTAACAATCGCCAGACCCTGACGGATGAGGATGCCGAGGGACGTCGCCTGTACCAGTCCTGGTGCGAGGCTGAAGGGCTGACAATGGGGCTCGACAAGATGGGCAACATGTTTGCCCGCCGTGAAGGCACCGATGCGTCGCTGCCTCCGGTCATGGTGGGAAGCCATCTCGACACCCAGCCAACAGGCGGCAAATATGACGGCGTGCTTGGCGTGCTGGCTGGACTGGAAATCATCCGGACCCTCAACGAAACCGGTATCAAGACACGTCATCCGATCGAGGTTGTGAACTGGACGAACGAAGAAGGCACACGCTTTTCGCCGCCAATGATGGCATCGGGTGTCTTTGCCGGGGTACATACTCTGGACTGGGCCTATAATCGTAGCGACGCAGCCGGAAAAACGGTCGGCGGCGAGCTGGAGCGGATCGGCTGGATTGGTGATGAAGAGGTCGGCGCGCGCAAAATGGCCGCCTTTTTTGAACTTCATATCGAGCAGGGGCCGATCCTTGAGGACGAGAATATCGATATTGGCGTGGTCACCCATGGACAGGGGCTGAACTGGCTGCAGATTACGCTGACCGGCAAGGAATCGCATACCGGGTCCACCCCTATGCCAAAGCGGGTCAATGCGGGTCTTGGCATGGCACGCATCACACAGCTTGTCGACGAGATCGCTTGGTCGCATGCGCCGCTGGCGGTGGGTGCAGTCGGGCATTGTGATGTCTATCCAAATTCGCGCAACATCATCCCCGGCAAGGCGGTCTTCACCATCGATTTCCGCCATCCGACGCAAGAGGTGATTGATGATATGGAGGCGCGGCTTCGGGCTGGCGCAGCCGAGATCTGCAAGAAACTGGGTTTGGAGATGGAAATCGAGCAGTCTGGCAAGTTCGACCCGGTGAAATTCGATGATGACTGCGTTGGTGCCGTCCGCCGAGCGGCCCAGCGCCTTGGCTATTCACATCGTGACATCGTATCGGGCGCTGGTCATGATGCGTGCTGGATCAACCGCATTGCCCCGACGGCAATGGTCATGTGTCCTTGTGTTGACGGGCTGTCGCACAATGAAGCCGAAGAGATAACAAAAGACTGGGCGACCGCTGGTGCCGATGTGCTGTTCCATGCCATCGTTGAAACTGCCGGAATCGTTGACGATTGAAGCTGGGAGAAAAGATCATGAGCACAGTTATCAAAGACGGTATGATTGTTACCGCTGACCGCACCTACAAAGCCGATATCCTTGTTGAAGATGGCAAGATTGCCAAAATTGGCACAGGGTTGAGTGGCAATGAAACGCTGGATGCCACCGGATGCTATGTGGTGCCTGGCGGGATTGACCCGCACACCCATCTCGAAATGCCGTTCATGGGTACGTATTCGAGTGATGATTTTGAATCTGGCACGCGTGCAGCCCTCTCTGGCGGCACGACCATGGTGGTGGATTTCTGTCTGCCCGCTCCGGACCAGTCCCTGCTGACCGCGATTCAGGCCTGGGACAACAAGTCGACCCGTGCCACGACCGACTATTCTTTCCATATGGCGATCACCTGGTGGGGCGAGCAGGTATTCAATGAAATGCCCGAAGTGGTGTCCAAGGGGATCAACACCTTCAAGCATTTCATGGCCTACAAGGGTGCGCTGATGGTGGATGATGACGAGATGTATGCCAGTTTCCAGCGCTGCGCCGAACTGGGTGCGATGCCACTGGTGCATGCCGAGAATGGCGATGTTGTGGCCCAGCTCCAGGCCAAGCTGATGGAGGAGGGCAATAACGGCCCCGAGGCGCATGCCTTTTCGCGCCCGCCCGAGGTCGAAGGCGAGGCGACCAACCGTGCGATCATGATTGCCGATATGGCGGGTGTGCCACTGTATGTCGTCCATGTATCCTGTGAACAGTCGCACGAGGCAATCCACCGGGCCCGCCAGAAAGGCATTCGTGTCTATGGCGAGCCGCTGATCCAGCATCTCTTGCTGGATGAGAGCGAATATGCGCATGAGAACTGGGATCATGCCGCACGCCGCGTGATGTCGCCGCCCTTCCGCAACAAGCAACATCAGGACAGCCTGTGGGCCGGTCTTCAGGCGGGTAGTCTGCAGGTGGTGGCAACGGATCATTGCGCGTTCACAACAGAACAGAAGCGCTATGGTCTTGGTGACTTTACCAAGATCCCGAACGGGACCGGCGGTCTTGAGGACAGGATGCCCCTTCTGTGGACGCATGGCGTGGAGACGGGCCGTTTGACAATGAATGAATTTGTCGGTGCGACCTCGACCAATATTGCCAAGGCGCTGAACCTCTATCCGCGCAAGGGCGCCATTCTTGAGGGGTCTGACGCCGATATCGTTGTGATTGATCCGGCCCGCGAAAAGACTATCACCCACACAGCACAGCAATCTGCCATCGACTACAACGTGTTTGAAGGGTTCAAGGTCAAGGGGCTGCCCCGCTTTACCATGACACGTGGCTATGTGGCGATTCAGGAAGACGAGGTGAAAACACGCGAAGGTCATGGCAAGTTCGTTCCGCGTGAGCCGTTCGCCGCGCCGAACAAGGCGCTTTCGAAATGGAAGGCACTGACCGCACCACGCGCTGTTATCCGTGATCCTGCGAACATGCCGGCAGGAGTCTGATGACAGCTGAAACATCAAGCAACGCGGTCATCAATGCCAATGGTCTTTGCCTGACATTTGACTCGAGCGATGGGCCGGTTCACGCGCTGAAGGACGTTGATCTGCAGATCGACAAGGGGGATTTCGTCTCCTTTATCGGCCCGTCAGGGTGTGGCAAGACTACCCTGTTGCGGGTCATCGCCGATCTCGAACACCCAACCCGCGGGTCGATCACCGTCAATGGCATGACGCCTGAACAGGCGCGACTTGAACGCGCTTACGGGTATGTCTTTCAGGCGCCGGCGCTGCTTGCCTGGCGGAGCATCGAGCGCAATGTTGGCCTGCCACTCGAAATCATGGGGATCAGCGCAGCAGAAAAGGCCGAGCGGGTGGCCAGAACGCTGGAGCTTGTCGGGCTTGACGGTTTTGGCCGAAAATTTCCGTGGCAGCTGTCAGGCGGTATGCAACAGCGCGCCTCGATCGCACGGGCGTTGGCGTTTGATGCTGACTTGTTGCTGATGGATGAACCGTTTGGTGCGCTTGACGAGATCGTTCGTGACCATCTGAATGAACAGCTTCTGGAGCTGTGGCGCAAGACAGGCAAGACGATCTGTTTTGTAACCCACTCAATCCCGGAAGCGGTCTATCTGTCGAACAAGATTGTTGTCATGTCACCGCGCCCCGGCCGGGTGGCGGATATTATCGAATCCAATTTGCCGGATGAACGCCCGCTCGATATCCGTGAGTCAAAAGGCTTTCTGGAAATTGCCCAGCGTGTACGCGCCGGGCTTCGCCAAGGGCAGCTCTGAGATGAACGCAGCGGTCGCACGGGTGTTTCCGATTGCCACTGTCGTGGCCGCCATCATGATCGTCTGGTACGGTTTTACGGTCTATCTGAACGCACCCTGGCAGATAGAAAGATACGAAAAAGCCGGCATCGAATGGCAGATGGAAGATCTTGTGCGCGATACCATGGCGCTCGATCGTCCGATCCTGCCAGCACCGCATCAGATCGCAATCGAAATCTGGCAAACCACAGTTGAGAAAAAGATTACGTCAAAGCGTTCGCTGATTTATCACGGCGGGATTACGCTGTCTTCGACGCTTCTTGGATTTCTGATGGGCACGGTTCTGGGAATCGGACTGGCGGTCTCGATTGTCGAAAACCGGGCGATGGACAAATCGCTGATGCCATGGATCATTACCAGCCAGACGATTCCGATTCTTGCGATTGCGCCGATGATCATCGTGGTCCTGAATTCGGTCGGGCTGACCGGACTGCTGCCAAAGGCATTGATTTCAACTTATCTGAGCTTTTTTCCGGTTGTTGTCGGGATGGTCAAGGGGTTGCGCAGTCCGGACCCGATGCATATCGATCTGATGCGCACCTACAAGGCGAGCCGCATGCAGCTGTTCTGGAAGCTTCGCCTGCCAGCCTCCGTGCCGTTCCTTTTCGCATCCATGAAAGTGGCCATAGCCATCAGCCTTGTCGGCGCGATCGTTGGTGAACTGCCCACCGGCGCCATTGCCGGGCTTGGCGCGCGCCTGCTGGCCGGCTCCTATTACGGTCAGACAATCCAGATCTGGTCAGCGCTGATTTCTGCAGCCTGTATGGCGGCGATTCTTATCAGCATCGTTGGCCTTATCAGCCACATCACACTGAAACGCATGGGGCTGCAGCAATGACCGGCTTTCAGACATTGCTGTCGAGGTTAGGTGTGGGCGCGGCATTGCTGGCGTTGGTGTCCGGATTTCTTGGTGGTGGCAGTGACATGGCGGTGATCGGGGGCAGCCTGCTGCTAGTGCTGGCTGGCGTCCGGCATGTCTACGGTATCCTGCCGCATATCGTGATTGATCTTGCCGCCGGGCTGGTGGGAATGGCAGTGCTGCTTGTGGTGCTGGCTTCCGGAATGGGTGCAGATTTCTGGTGGCTTCTGGTGGCCAGCTGGCTGTTCTGCTGGCTTGCCGTAGAGCGCGGCATGATGGCATCGACAAATACGGCCATGTTTTCAAATGTCATTTTGCTGGCCGTTCCCGTGTTCTTTGGGATATGGATTATCTTCGTCTGGCAGATGCTGGCCGTCGGGCTGGATATCCCGATGGTGCTTTTACCATCGCCTGCGCAGATTGCGGTGCGTTTCATGGCCTCAACCTCCGTGCTCTGGGCGGACTTCCAGCAGACATTCCTGAAAGCGGCGCTGATCGGCTATATCCTTGGTTGTGGCAGCGCGTTCATTCTGGCGATCATCATTGATCGTGTACCCTTTCTGCAGCGCGGCCTGTTGCCAGTCGGCAATTTCGTCTCAGCGCTGCCGGTGATCGGTATCGCGCCCATTATGGTCATGTGGTTTGGTTTCGACTGGCAGTCAAAGGCAGCGGTTGTCGTTGTGATGACCTTCTTTCCAATGCTGGTGAATACCGTCGCAGGCCTGCAAGCCAGCCAGGCGATGGAACGCGATCTGCTGCGTACCTATGCCTCATCCTACTTTCAGCTGTTGATCAATCTCCGGCTTCCGACAGCGGCCCCCTTTATCTTCAACGCGCTGAAGATCAACTCGACGCTGGCGCTGATTGGCGCCATCGTGGCCGAATTTTTTGGCACCCCCATTGTGGGTCTTGGCTTTCGCATTTCCACCGAAGTCGGACGGATGAATCTCGACATGGTGTGGGCGGAAATCGTCGTCGCGGCGCTTGCCGGATCGATAAGCTATGGCCTTCTTAGCCTGCTCGAAAAGCAGGTGACATTCTGGCACCCCTCAAACCGCCGGAACCATTCATAACCACCCAGGGAGAATGAAATGAAGAAACTTCTGACATCACTGGCCGTTCTTGCCATTTCGGCAACAGCCGCCTCGGTGGCGCAAGCTGCTGACAAGCTTGCGCTGCAACTGCAATGGGTCACACAGGCCCAGTTTGCAGGCTATTATGTGGCACTCGACAAGGGGTACTACAAAGATGAGAACCTCGATGTGACCATCAAGCCCGGGGGCCCTGATATTGCGCCACCACAGGTGCTTGCTGGTGGCGGTGCCGACCTGATGCTGAACTGGATGCCGTCCGCCCTTGCGGCACGCGAAAGGGGCTTGCCCCTGGTGAATATCGCGCAGCCGTTCAAATCGTCAGGCCTGCAGCTGACCTGCCGTAAGGAAACGGGCATCACGTCGCCAGAGGACTTCCGTGGCAAGACCATCGGCGTCTGGTTCTTTGGTAACGAGTATCCGTTCCTGTCCTGGATGAGCCAGCTTGGCATTCCAACGGATGGCGGCGACAATGGTGTGACCGTTCTGAAGCAGGGTTTCAATGTTGATCCGCTGCTGCAGAAGCAGGCTGATTGCATCTCGACCATGACATATAACGAGTACTGGCAGGTCATTGATGCTGGCATCTCACCGGATGATCTGGTGGTGTTCAAATATCAGGATCAGGGTGTCTCGACCTTGGAAGATGGCATCTATGTTCTTGAAGACCGGCTGGCGGATGCCGCCTTCCAGGATCAGTTGGTGCGCTTTGTAAGAGCTTCCATGAAGGGCTGGAAGTGGGCCGAGGAAAACCCGGATGCCGCTGCTGATATCGTTCTCGACAATGACGCCTCCGGCGCCCAGACCGAGAAGCATCAGCGACGCATGATGGGTGAAATCGCCAAGCTTACAGCTGGCTCGAACGGCTCGCTTGATCCTGCCGATTTTGACCGCACGGTTGCGACATTGCTGAAAGGCGGTTCCGACCCTGTGATCACCAAGAAGCCGGATGGTGCCTGGACCCACATGATCACTGACAAGGCGTTATAAGCCGAGGTTTGTGACAAAAACAAATGGGGCTGTCCTTGATGTTGACGGCCCCATTT
>JADHLH010000019.1 GCA_016780765.1 Alphaproteobacteria bacterium
CTCTATGGTTTTCGATAATCTTAAATGTGTGTTTTGTGTTAGCAAATACCCTACGAAAGTTGCATCTGAATGAACAGTGACAAAAAGATTTACGCGTTCATTCAGGCTTACTGCCTGATCCCAGAAGGCGCACAGGTCAGGCTGCCGATTACAGTTTGGTTATCAATTGGTAGCACCGACAGCTACCTGACAGCACCGGCTAATAGGCATGTCTATGATGCATTGTAGGTGGTAATGTCAGTGACCCATTGGATTGGTACAAAGGGCAACTGTCTGTGGTTACCTATCCTGTAGCCCAATCTGTGTAACAGCCTGTGTATATATATGTAGGCACCGGGGGTGGTTCATGCCTACCCACCAAGTAGATACATGTAACTACAGTAGGCTCTTTCCATTACCAGTAGATTTCTTGCGGGTAGGTCACAGGGTAGGTCTTTGATGCATCTTGACGGTGCATCTGTTGAGTGAGATTCTAGGCACAGCTTCAATCAAGGTTGCTAGTTGGTACATACGTAAGGCATCAAACCCAATTAGCGGGCACCACTCACCGTGTTACACCTGCCACAAAGCACCTTGATTCAAGCCGTTAGCTAATTACTGCTGAATCGCTCAGGTCGCATGGCAGGTCACATAAACCATCATCCGAATTATTTGTGAACTTGGTAAATCATGACAAGATTTCTCCAAGCATTGCTCAGTTCCAAACTATGTGTCCACCTCACAACATAGCAGGCGCATCACAACGGCAATGCGTCCACGATCTGTCGCGAAACACAATTGACATCCATCGGCCATGCCCCACATTATAACAGCGCGGCCTGATATATATATCGGGCGTCGCCAGGCATACCTCATCGAATAGAATTGTAACCGAGCGTTTTGCACGCGTATTTGCTTTTATGGAGGTTCACATGAATATGGGTTTAGCGCCCCGTCCCGATAACGAGGAACTGCGTGCGCAGACGGTTATGAAAACCGGTCTGATCGATGCGCCCAACCCCGATCTGTTTCAGATCTACTGTGATCTGGCCAAGGACATCACCGGTTTCGAGACAGCCACCTTCAGCCTGTATGATGGCGAGATGAAATGCTCCATCGCCGAGGCCGGCAATGATGATTTCGTTGTCGGGACAAAGTCCGAGCGCAGTGAATTCAATGTATGCGCATACGTGCTGCTGGATACCGAACCGCTGCTGATGGAAGACATGGTCAAAGATCCGACATGGAAAGATCACCCGCATATGAAGGGCCTGAAGCAAGGGCCCGGCTATGCTGGCTTCCCGGTGATCAATGCCGAGAATTTTGCGTTGGGCACGCTGTGCATGCTGAACCCGAGCGGACCAAAGGCGCTGAATGACGAACAGGTCATGCAGGTAAAAAAAATCACCCGCAGCATCGCCCATATGCTGGATCTGCAGATCAAGCAGAAGGAGCTGACATCACAGCGGATGCTGGATGCGCTGGCGCATTTCCAGAAAGTGGATGAGCGCTTTGGACTGAATGATTTCAAAATGTATGTGTCGCTGTGTTCCGAGCTGAACATATCCGCGGATGATGCCGAGGGCATTATCCGGGTCGGGCTTGCCGAAATGGATGATTCTGGCCGTGTTCATCTGACCGAATCCGGTCGCAGATTGCAGTTTGACATGAACCTGCAGCAAAAGGCGATGAAGCGCATCAAGATGGACGGCAATGAAGCCGACGCTATGCTTGATGAAATGTTCGCGGAGATTGACTGACCATGTATGCGAAAATTTTCAACTTCAAATTCAACGGTGTCGCCGAGGCCAAGGTGGCCGCGTCATTCATATCTGATGCGTTCGGCAAGCTGATCGTTAGCAACAATATGCGCTCGCTGAATATTTCCATCGGGAAATGCGGCAGCTTGTCAATCCAGACAAAGTTCGAGTCGAGTGATGACCTGAAAAGCTTTGAGGGAAAAGCGGCCGAGGTGTTCGGCGACCTGAAGCAAAGCTTTGTCTACAAAGAAGATGCCTATGCCGGGGTCTACATCTTCAATTATGAGGCCGAGGCCATCAAGGCAGAGGTCGCGGCAAGCTGACAGCCGATATATTTCGGGCGCCGGAATAGGTGTCGCTGGCCGGCTGTATCAGCCGGTCATGCGTCCCTTTATGGTGCTGTATTCTTAATTACGGTGCATTCGAAGACCGAAATATCGGTCTGTTGATGACTGGTGACCTGTGAAATCAGCTTCTTGCCCTGCTTGAACAGCATCGCCGTTTTCGGCGCGCCCTGATCCGCATCATAATCACCGGACAGAACCTGCGTTGCGGTGAAGACAAGCGTGTCGGCCGGGTCATCGGATGGTGTGGCACCGGATTCTGTATCCGCGCCAGCCTGATCATCGGAGATGCCGTCATCCGACGCCTGATCAGCAGACGGCGCGATACCACTGATCTGATCAATCGCGGCCTTTATTTTGGCTGCGTGTTCTTTGGCCGCCTGTTCCTCGGCCGCCTTTTCTCTGGCGGCTTCAATAAGCGCTTCCTGATCAAGCACTGCCTGCATATTTTCGACTGTTTCGATGTCGTGCTTTCGCTTGTCGAGCCAGACACCCTGGGTGGAGATGAACAACAGGCGCTTTGCCATGCGCCCGACATCATAATCGGAACAGACCTGTTTCTTGATGGTGATGTGGCACCAATGTTTGGGTTTGCAGGCGAATTCGGCCGTCGCAGCCATCGCTGTCTGCGGGGCCAGCCAGCAGATCATCAGTATTGCAGCAGATGTTCTAATCAACTGATTTTTCCTTTTGCAATATTTCCAGCACGTCTTTCTGGAAGATGCCAAGCGTCGCCGCGATCAGCATGATTGATTTCTGTTTCTTGATGCCCTGACGGCTGTATGCAGCAAAGAGCCGGATCACTGTTTCTTCCTGAGCTGATCGTCCGATCATTTAGCAGCCTTTCCATCCTGTGCATCTATCACGTCTGACGGGAAAGCTGTGTCTGCTCTGCAACTCAAAACATCACATATTAACAAATTATAATATTTGTAATGTTAACAAAACACACATTTACCCGAAAGAAAGTGACATTCGCCGGTCAAATAGTCGATTACTAATTTAGTAAGCATTTAAACCGCTGCCAAGGCAAATGGGCAGCACGGCATGAAAACAGACGACGTAATGCGGGCGATGATATGCGACAGGTGATTTTCAACAAAGGACAGACGCTGTACCGGGCCGGCGAAAAGGCAGATCGCATTTTCGTGCTGCTGAACGGTGAGGTGGGCTTGTTCTCTCCGCTTAACCCCGATGTCACGCATCTGCGCCTCGAAGATTATGGTACCTTTGGCGAGACCGAGGTGATCAACGGACAGTTGCGCCGCTTCACAGCCCGCTGCCTTGAAGATTGCGAAGTTCTGGAAATGGCGAAGCAGGAATTTCAGGCACGTCTGGATTCCACCGACCTGCTGATCAAGCTGCTGGTGAAATCGTTGACCCAGCATTCGGTGATGATGACACCGTTGCAGGCGCAGCAACGCCCGAACGCGGCCTGACACGGCCTGATAAACCCCGACCCACAACAGCCGGACCAGACACATGACTCTCATGACCAGATTGAAAAATGCACAAACGGCCATCGGGTTTCTGGTTGTGCTATTGCTGCTCAGACAATTTGCCAAGCGTGCTGACGCTTCGGCCTCAGCATCGGTCGCTGGCTGACCTGTTTTGCTCCTGCTGCTGCTGCCCCCGGTTGCCAGTCACCATTTGACGGCACCAGCTTTCAAGACTTAACTGATACAGAGATCGCTGCTTTGATAGGCGCCCGAGATTGCGTGCTATTTAGCGCATGATCATTCGCGTGCGCTTGTAATGTGGTGCGCCAATAATGTGGTGCGCCAGTCATGTGGCGCGCGTGATGTCACCTGAAAGCCCGGGATGATGCAGACAAAAACAAGAGATGAAATCGACTTTGACTGGGCCTATGTGCAGCTGCTCTGTCTGGAACAGGATGCGGTGTCCAGAATGGTTCACGAACTGTATCCTGAGCTTGAAGGCAGCCGGGACTTTCTTGACGAATTCAACCTTGTGCAGGATCACCGCCAGCTGCAGGGGCTGGCCGCGCTGGCCGCGGATGTTGAAGCTGCTATCTCGGCCAGTGGCGACGGGGTGAATCTGGACAGCAAGATCACCATTGCCGAAACAATGCTGGCCACCTATCTGCGCGGCAAACTGCAGAAAATCAAAATACTGCTTGAAGAGGTCAGCAAGGATGACCAGTCAGAAATCCTGATCGATGCGGATGTGGGGGTGCATGATAACGAGCTGATGCTGATGCTGCCCTTGTTCTATGATTTCAGCCTGGCATCGACCGAATCGGGATTTTTCCGCAGCCGCGTATCCCGCGATGTGGCGTTCAGGGCATTTGGCCGGGTGCTGAAATCACAGGGCTGCACGCTCGCCAAACTGAAAGATGACTACAAGGCGCTGCTGAAGCAGGCGCATTGTTTTCTGTCACTCGCTCCCTTTGATGCTGACTTCAAAGACGCACAGGCGCGCTTCGAGGCTGGCGAAAACAGATATCTGAGCCTGCCAGCCGCCGATGAAATGGCAGATGAGGACGGCGATGAGGATGCAGAAGACCGCATCCAGATCAGGGTGGTCAAAGCCAGCATTATTGACCGCCAGAAATATGATGCCGGGGATATCCTTGATGTCTATCAATCGCAGGCCGAGACGCTGGTCGCCCTTGGCAAGGCGGAATATGCGGCAACCGGCGATGCGGGCGATCAGGATCCGGCAGCGTCCGAAACAGCAGATCTCGCGCAGGCAGATCACCCGCAGGCAGATGATCCTGACACCGACCGGGTTGACCCGGATGAGGAGGCCGGCCAGAGCGGCAGTATGGGTGGAACAGCGCCGCCTTCATCACATGCGACTGCCGCCAGTTCCGGCACGTCACCGCGCTTTCTTGCGGCGATGATCATCCTTCTGGTACTGGCCGGTTGGGTGATGATATCCGGCTGAAAACCGGTAACAAGCAGCAAGGCGCATCGGTTATCCACATCTTCTGATGTGACTGAAAGTCTGATCCAGCAGGACTTTGGAGGTGGCGGTCTCTGCAAATTTCCAGAATTTCTGATTTAAATTTCTGATTTAAATTTCTGATTTACCGGGCGACGTTTCTTTGGCAGCATTTTCCCAACAATATGGTTTAAAAAAGAGCCGAGGGAGGAGTTCATGAGAAAAGAGAATGGCATTATCCGCATTCTGGCGGCTGTAAAATGGCATCTGCTGATTATTATGTCGCTGGTGTCCGGTGCGTTGCCGGCAGCGGCTGACCAGATGGTCGCGCGGATGTCCGGACATTGGAGCCCGACACATCAGAGTTCTGTTCATGCGCAAATGTTTGCCGACATGGTTACTGAACGTTCAGGCGGCCGGCTGAAAATCGAATATTATCCATCTGGCCAGCTGTTTGGCATTCGCGATGTTCTGGGCGCGATCACATCCGGCGCGGTCGAACTTGGCGGCGTTGTCGGGGTGGTCAGCTTTCCGCCCATCAACAAGAACTTCAATGTGGCGTCATATCCAGGTCTGTTCTCGTCTTACGCTGAGCAACGCGGCTTCTTTCTTGATGATCCGGCTGGCCAGAAAATCTGGGGTGATCTGACCGGCAAAAGCAATTCAAAACTGATCATGTATAATCCGGTTGGTCCGGTGATGACATTCAGCAGTGCCCGCGAACTGACCGGCATCGATGTCATGAAGGGTCTGAAAGCGCGGGCCCTTTTGAAGAGCGAGCGGCCGATGTGGAATGCCCTGCAGGCCAACACGGTGTCGCTGCCAACAGGTGAGGTCTATACAGCCCTGCAAACCGGCATGATTGACACGATCAACAGCCCACCCGGCTCGATTGAGGCCTACAGCTGGTGGGAGTATCTGCAATACGCCCAGAAGCCGTACCAGTACTTTGCCGATGCCTACATCATGGCAAATAACAGCTGGTTCGAAAGACTGCCTGCTGATCTGCAGCAGATTGTCGTCGAGGCCGGCAAGGAAGTTGGTGCGATATCCACCAACACCATTCTTGATGCCGGTGAAAGCACCCTTTCAAAGTTCCAGGCCCGCGGTGGTGTCGTGACCGAGCTTAGCGGTGCGGAAAAGGAAAAGTTCGGCAAGCTGATGCGTGAAGAGGTCATGCCTGCCATGGCCGATATGTTTGATGCGGACGCATTGCAGGCTGCGCAGGCCTATGTCGCCAACTAAACTGATCGGGGGCGGTGCGTGATGCTGCGCGCCGCCCTTGCCGGGCTTGGACATGTAAATCGCCTTCTTGAACGGGTGATTTATGCGCTGGCCGCCTTGATTGTTGCCGTCATGGTGCTGGCACTTGCCTTCAGCGCGCTGACGCGGTTTGTTTCCGGCACAGGTTATGACTGGTTTATTGAGCTGCCGCCGGTGTTGTCCTGCTGGCTGGTATTTCCGCTGCTTGGCCCGTTGCTGAAGGCCGGCCAGCATATCAAGGTGGATATATTGCCGGTGTTTCTGAGCATCAGGCAGCGCGGTGTGTTGAGCCTGTTCATCCATATAACCGCATTGGCATCGGCGCTTGTCTTCTTGCGCGCCGGGCTTGATGCGACACAGCTCTACATGATGCTGGGCCAGATGATGGAACTGGAAATCGAGATTCCGATCTGGTGGATGTATCTTGCCTTTCCCACCGGTTTTGCTGTTCTGGCGCTGTTTGCTGCTGAAATGGCGCTGCGTGATGTGCAGCAATTGATCAATGGCGGGGAGGAATAGGCCGTGTTGTCAGGGTCCATTTTTGTCTCGCTGATCCTGTTGCTGTGTTCGGTGCCGATCTTTCTGGTGTTTGGAATTGGCAGTTCGTCAGCGGCGATTCTGGGATTGAATTTGCCGTGGTCGACGCTGATCCAGGTATCGTTTGCTGCGCTGACAAAGCATGTTCTGACAGCAGTGCCGCTGTTTATTTTCGCCGGTATGGTAATGTTGCGCGGCGGGGCTGCCACACGGCTTGTGAGTTTTTCCACCGCCCTTGTCGGACACTGGCCGGGCGGGCTGGGCATCGCCATGGTGATTGCCATGGGTTTCTTTGCCGCCTTCTGCGGGTCGATTCTTGCGGCGATTACCGCGGTTGGCACCATTATGATGCCGAAGATGATCGAGCAGGGATATCCAAAGCCGTTCGTGATTGTTCTGGCAGCCTCGGCGGCGCTTCTGGAAGCGCTGATCCCGCCTTCAAATGCGGCCATCCTGTTCAGCGCACTGACCAATGTACCGGTATCGATGACCTTTGCCGCCGGTGTAATCCCCGGATGTATTCTGCTGGGATTGATGGTGCTGGTTGTGCTGTTCAAATGTCGTGATATTCGCAACAGCTTGCCGGCCACCGGGGCGGAGAAATGGACGGCCTTCCGTCAGGCGCTGCCAGCCCTGATGACGCCGCTGATCATTCTTGGCGGCATCTATGCCGGTATTCTGACGCCGTCAGAATCTGCCGCTGTTGCCGGTATCTGGGCCATCATCATGGGGTTTGTGATCTATCGCGAGCTGACCTTCACATCATTGCTGCAGAGCCTGCGGGAAACGGCGACAATCACCGCGGTCATTTTTGCGATCATTGCCACCGCGACATTCTTGAGCGTGGTGCTGACCTATACACAGGCACCGCAGGCGATCATAGCCTATTTCACTGATATGGGGGCCAATCTGACGCTGTTCTGGATTGCCCTTGCGGTGATTTGTCTGATCCTTGGCACCTTTATCGAGATTGTGCCGGTCTTTTATCTGACGGTGCCGATATTCGCGGCAATCACGCTGTCCTTCAACCAGAGCCTGCTGCATCTGTATGTGGTGTTTGTGGCCTTTGCGGGTATCGGCATGATCACACCGCCAGTCTGTGTCGGTATTTATACCAGTGCCAGCGTGCTGAAGGAAAATCCTGCCAGCGCCTTTCGCGAGGTGCCGCTGTTTGTGGGTGTCGGCATCATCTATGGGGTCATGATGATCCTATTTCCTGCGGCTGCCACCTGGTTGCCATCGATTGTGCGCTAGGCGCATCGCGGCGGTTACTTGACGGCGCGACCCTCAGCGCATAGGACTGTCGCCAATCAGCGGGTAACGGGGAGGCGCAGGATATGCTGGCAGTTGGCGGTGAAAATCTGATTGATCTTGTGTCCGGTTCACCGACCGGTAATGGGCTGCCAACCTATGTTGCAAATCCTGGTGGTGCCCCGTTCAATGCAGCTATGGCGGCTGGTCGTCAGGGGCATGACGTGGCCTATATGACGCCGATTTCCAGCGATGCGCTGGGTGACCTGCTGGCGGACCGGCTGGTTGAAAGCGGCGTTACCATCACCGCGCCGCGGGTATCACAACCCACATCGCTGGCGGTTGTCTCACTGGGCGCAGAGGGCGTGCCAGGCTATGCCTTTCACCGCAATGGCACTGCCGAGCGTCAGGTCACGCGCGACCAGCTGGACAGCTGGCTGCCGCCTGCAACGAACATTCTGCATGTTGGTGGGCTGGCCCTGATCGATGGGCCCGATGCAGACGCCTGGGAAGGGTGCTTTGCAGACTGCAAGGCGCGCGGCCTTCTGACCGCGATGGACCCGAATGTGCGGCCGGTGCTGATCCCCGAGCGTGATCCCTATGTGGCGCGTCTGAAACGGATGATGCAGCAGGTGGATATTTTCAAGCTCAGCGACGAGGATCTGTTGTGGCTGTATCCTGACCGGTCACTGGAACAGGCGCTGGCTGACTGCCGTGCTGACTGCGGCGCGGCGCTGTTCGTGCTGACCATGGGGCCGGACGGGGCGCACGGTTTTGCTGGCGCGGTTGAGATGCGTGTGCCGTCCGCACCGGTCGCGCAGATGGTCGATACGGTTGGTGCCGGTGACACATTCATGGCCAGCATTCTGGCATGGGTGATCGAGACCGGACGTACCGGGCGTGCGGCACTGGAAGATATCAGCAGCGATGATCTGCGCACTGTCCTGCAGCGCGCTGCGCTGGCCGCTGCCATCAATTGCGGACGGCAGGGATGCAACCCGCCAACCCGCGCCGAGCTGGGTATTCAAGACTGACGGTTATTCCGGGCCTGACTGTTATTCCGGGCCTGATTGTTATTCCGTGTCTGGCGGTTATGCGCCGGCATCCCGGCCAACTGTCTGGTGCTGGCGCCCAAGCCCGTCGATCCACACCTCCATCACGTCACCTTCCTGAAGGAAGACAGGTTTGGGTTTCATGCCCATACCGACGCCCGGCGGCGTGCCGGTAGAAATCACATCACCCGGATGCAGGGTCATCAGCCTGGACATGTGGGAGATGATCTCGGCCACCGAAAAGATCATTGTAGATGTGTTGCCGGTCTGGCGGCGCACGCCATTCACATCCAGCGTCATGTCGAGGGCCTGCGGGTCAGGCACCTCATCAGCGGTGACAAGCCACGGGCCGATCGGCCCAAAAGTGTCGCAGGACTTGCCCTTGGTCCACTGGCCGGTGAGCTTTGACTGGAAATGGCGTTCCGACACATCATTGGCAACGCAATAGCCGGCAACATACTCCAGCGCCGTATCACTGCCGACATATTTGCATGTCTTGCCGATCACAAGGGCAAGTTCGACCTCCCAGTCGGTGTGTCTTGAATGCCGCGGCAGCATGATTGTGTCATCCGGACCGGCAATTGCCGAATTGGCCTTCAGGAACAGGATCGGATGTTCGGGAATGGGCATGCCGGCTTCGGCAGCATGGTCTGAATAATTCAACCCGATGCACAGGAACTTGCCCACCGCCCCGACGCAGGGTCCAATCCGCACGCTGGCGTCAACAGCCGGCAATGTTGCCGGATCAAGGCTGCGCAGCCGGTCCAGCACAGTGGTATCAAGGGCCGCCCCGTTGATATCATCGACATGACCCGACAGATCGCGGATCACGCCGTTCTGGTCAAGAAGGCCGGGTGCCTCGGCTCCCGGTGCGCCAAAACGAAGAAGTTTCATCTGCCAGTTCCAGTTCCATTGTTGTTAATCTTTATATTCACGGTCAGGTTGCGCCGCTATCTGCCGCCTCGCGGCTGCGGGCCTGCTGACCAAAAAAGGACGCCGTTTTCGGATATTCCGGCATATCCATATCATAGCTGCTGGTGCGGATACGGCCGGCCGCAACACCGCGCACAATGTCACCATCATATTTGTGCGGCACTTGGTTCTCGGTCAGTGCAATGGCATCATCAGCCGCGTAGGTAACAATGAACAGGCGGCGCGGCGCATCGGTCATATTCGGCAGTGAGCCGTGCAGCAGGCGTGTGTGCATCAAACAGGCATCGCCGGCCTTGCCGGTGCATTTCAGTGCGTTCGGCCGATGCGTGGCCTCAACTCTGTGATCTACGGCACCGGTGAACACCCCGTCATGCCACAAGGTGTATAATTCACCGCGATGTGTGCCCGGCACCACTTCCAGCGGACCATTATCCAGCGTCACATCATCAAGAAAGATCAGCACGGTACACAGATCATCATTGCTGTGCGGCTCGAACGGAAAATCCTGATGATAGCGCACATTGGTGCCCGAACCGGGCAGCTTGAGGTTGACCTTGCTGGCCTGCAGCTTGATATTTGGTGACATGACCTCGGCCAGCAGATCAAGCGCCGCATTATCGCGGGCAACGGCCAGAAAATCATCGGAAATCTCGATTGGCGAGGTGATCCGGCGCAGCGCCGGTGTATCGGGGCCATGCGTTGCCGGTTCAATATCAAAGCGCGGCCGGCCGTCCATGATCTGGCCGTAAGGCGCGTCATGCTGCCGGGATTCATCGGTCCATATATCAAGCTGTGTGCGCATCGCGGCAAGCGCCTCGGGCGTGACCGCATCTTTCATCGTTACATATCCGTCGCGCTGATACATTTCACGACAGGCGGCAAAATCATGTCGCATCATACGATCCCCCACCGGTTGGTTCACTGGCCATTCATGCGGTCACAACAGGCCAGCAGCATAAGTCCGCAAGGGCCATCATGTCACGCCAGAATAATCGGCAGGAAACGGTGATCGGGTCAGATTTTTCCGCGATAGATATCGATGATATCACCAAGCAGATCCAGCGCCTCATCACGCGGACGCTGGAAAGTGTTGCGGCCGATGATCGAGCCATTTGCGCCGCCGTCACGCAACGCCCGCACTTCATCAAGAAGCCCGTCACGATCTTTTGCAGCGCCGCCCGAGAACACCACGATCCGGCGTCCGGCAAACGAGGCCTGCATGATGTGGTTGACGCGTTCCGCCAGAGTGCTGCGCGGCAGGTTTGTCGCCTGATAGACGCTTGTTGCCTCTGGCTGTTCCAGCGCGTCGGCTGGCGGTTTCACCTTGATGATATGGGCCCCCAGCAAGGCGGCCATATGTGCGGCATAGGCGGTAATATCGAGAGCGGTTTCCCCCTGCTTGCTCAGCCCGCCGCCGCGTGGATAGGACCACAGCACCACGGCAAGGCCGAGCGCCTTTGCCTCTGCTGCCATGTCCTGAAAGGTGCCCATCATGTCAAACGCGGCATCTGATCCCGGATAGATGGTAAAGCCGATGGCGCTGCAGCCAAGACGCAATGCCTCGGACACTGACCCGGTGATGGCCTGGGTCGGTGCGCTGCCCCCGGCCGCCAGCGAGTTTGATGAATTGACCTTCATGATGGTTGGGATCTGGCCGGCAAACCTGCTGGCACCTGCCTCTATCATGCCAAGCGGGGCGGCATAGGCAGACAGGCCGGCATCAATGGCAAGCTGATAATGGTAATGCGGGTCATAGGCGTCGGGATTGACGGCAAAACTGCGCGCCGGGCCATGTTCGAACCCCTGATCCACGGGCAGGATCACAAGTTTGCCAGTGCCACCAAGGCGGCCCTGCATGAGGATACGTACCAGATTGGCCTTTACCCCCTGGCTGTCAGAATCATAATTGTCGAGGATGGATTTGACCTTGCGCGTGATTTTCACAGTGTAACCTCTGCATGGTGGGCGGGGTGTGCGGGTGTTTCTGACGGAAGATATAGGCCACGGCGCACAACAATTCCAGAGATGCGGCTTCACGATCAGGCGAACCCGCCATCAGATCAGAAGCGCCGCAGATACCGATCCGTCTCAAACGGCGTTACCTGCGCATGGAAAAATCCGGATTCGCGCGCGGCCTGTTGCAGCCAGATCTCCAGCTGGGAGTCGCCCAGAACCGAAGCCAGCCAGCCGGATTCCCGTGCCAGCCGGATCGCGGTATCAAGGTCGGTGGGCAACGCCGCATCATGGCTGTTTTTATAGGCATCACCGGTGGTCATTGGCGACGGGTCGATCTGTTGTTCGATACCATCCAGCCCGGCCGCGATGTCGCTTGCCAGCAGCAGATAGGGGTTGCAGTCGGCGCCGGCATCACGTTTTTCGATACGCGTTGCCTCGGGGCTGCCTTCAATCACACGCAGACCAACAGTCCGGTTATCCATGCCCCAGCTGGCAGTGGTCGGACAAAAGCTGTAGGCAACGCGGCGGCGATAGGCGTTGACGTTCGCTGCGCCGCAGATCGATGCCTCAACCATGCGTTTTTGCAGACCGCCCAGAAAATGCCTGCCGGTTGTGTTCAGTGTCCCGTCATCCGAAATGGCGTTCTGGCCATCCGACCATAGCGAGTAATGCATATGAAAGCCGTTGCCGCCCAGATCAATGAAGGGTTTCGCCATGAAACTGGCGATATAGCCATGCTGTGTTGCCAGCTGTTTGACAAGCGAGCGGAACATCACCACCCGGTCAGCGGCAAGCAACGCACTGTCATAGCGCATATTCACTTCCACCTGACCGGGGGCATATTCCGGGTTCGACTGTTCAATCGGGATGCCCATGGCTTCGATCTGCTGGCGGATCGGCCCCAATACATGTTCCAGCGCGGCGGCGCGTTCCAGCCCGTAGCAGTCATTGCCGATATCGCGGGGCCGGCAGGTTTCCGGATCAAGCAGATAGAATTCCAGTTCGGTCCCTGCCTGCACATCAATACCCATGGCGGCAGCGCGCTCAACCTGACGGACAAGCGCCTGACGCGGGTCAATCGGCACGGGATTATGGTCCATGCCAAGCCCGGTGCCAAAGCACATCGCCACCCCCGGTTCCCACGGGATCGGCACGGGCTTTGTCGCCGGCATGATATGGAAATCGGGAAAGCCATTGTCAAAATTGACCAGCGGCGTATCCCAGACATCACAGGTCATATCCATTGTGAACAGCGACAGGCAACAGGCATTGCCGGTCTTACAGGTGGCTTGCCAGCGGCTGGCCGGAATGCGTTTGCCGCGCATGATGCCGTTCAGATCGCCCATACCCAGAACGACTGTGTGCGTATTGTCGGGAAGAGAAAAATCACCCATGTTTCAGGTTACTCATGTTTCAGGTTACGCATGTTTCAGGCCTCTGACGTGATGTACGTGCCAATCCCCAGAGACTAGCGCATCAGGCTGCCGGGGCAAGCCGGATCGGATCAGCAGCGCGTCCATATCAGGTTTTGGCGGCCAGCGCCTGCCGGAAGAAGGCGGCGGTCGCCATGGCATCAAGATCACGCGGCACGTCGGCGGCTTTGATTTCGGCAGCTGCCTTGTCCGCTGTGGCGCCGTCAAGAAATACATTGCGTCCGCGGGTGAACAGATCCTGCAGATGGGCGGCATCATATTCCGGGTGATACTGAACCGACCGTGCGGCAAAATCATAGTCCAGCGCGGCCACCGGGCAATAGGCGGCATGTGCGGTGACGCGTGCGCCGGGCGGCACCCGTGTCACCTGGTCCTGATGCCAGACATGCGCTGTAAAATTTTTGGGGCCGGACTGGTGTGGGGCATGTTGAAACTTGCGGGCGCCAACAACCCTGCCGACAGATGCCTTTTCGGCACGCCCGCCAAACGTATCAGCCATGATCTGGTGTCCGAAACAGATGCCGAATATCGGCTTTCCGGCGGCGCGTGTGTTCAGCAGCAGACGTTGCAGCGGCGCAATCCAGCCTATGTCGTCATACACGCCAAATTCTGATCCGCTGACAATCAGCCCGTCAAATTCACAGGTGTGCGGCAAGGGCATCGCCCCTTCTGCGATATCGAAGGGCCACATGTCAGCCTCGGGAAAGGCCGGGGACAGCCAGCCTGAAATGCTTTGCCACACCCGCATAGAGCCGGTCAGCAGCGCTTCGGGATGGGTGGTCAGATCGAGGATGGCGATGCGGGTCATTCGGCTTTCCGGTGTTCGGCACGTACCAGCATTCAGGCGGTGTTATCCGCACCGCCGATGCCCTGCCAACGCTAATCTGCCATCATGCCCGTTGCAACCGCCTTGCCACCGATGACGAGCTGGGGTTTGACGCCCACTTCAATCAGTTCTGGCCGGGCCTGCAGATAATCCTGCATGCCTGTGACGTCGCGCATCGCCCCCATAAAGGCGGACAGGCGCGGACGGTCAGCCAGCAGCCGGGCATCAAGGGCGTGGGCCAGATCAAGATGATGGAACAAACCAAAATCACAGTAATTAGGCGCATCGCCGGTCAGAAACGGCCCGCCTGACCCTTCGATAATCCGGTCGAAATCACCCATGCGCGGCCCCAGCATCTCAAGAATGGCGGTGCGCTTCGCCTGAAAATCGTCGCCAACGGCAAAATTGATGGTCGGATTGAGCGGGGCGAACAATTCCTGCGTGGCTTCGAAAATCGAATCAACCTGCGCTGCCTTGACCGGGTCTGCCGGAGTCATGCCGATATGTGCGGCCAGAAAGCGCATGATCGACCCGCTTTGCGCGATCTGATGATCGCCATCGACAACCAGCATCGGCAACTGGCGGAAGGGTACCTGCATCTTGGCCTCGGGCCATGGCATGCCGAAATGATCCCACGCCATCTGATAAGTGTAGGGCAGCCCTGCATGATGCATCAGCATCTGCGGTGCCTCGCCAAGGGCGCGCATCTTCAAATAAACAAGGGTAAGGTCTGTCATGCTGGTCTCCTGAGAATTGGCACCGCATACCGGTGCTTTGTACTGGATGGACTGACGCCGTCTTTGTCACCGGCCTAAAGATGCACATCCCGCAGGATGATACCGCGTGACGGCGTGATGATGTTGGCGATGTCGGCGCGTTTGGACATTTCCGCCTCTGCCTCGCGGAACAATTCCTGGCAGGCGATAAAGGCCTTTTCGTCGCTATATTCCCACAGATTGCCCAGAATGAAGCTGCCTTCCTGGTTCCACACCTGCGTGACCACCTGGCGCAACGCGCCGGCCTCTTTGAAGCGCGGCAGCATGTCACTGATGATGTCATTCCAAAGGTTTTCGGCATACATCATGTCGCTTTTGTTGCCGAATTTCGAAGTGATGTAGCTGATCAGTTTCGGTTCCAAGCTGGCCTCTCCCCTGTTGTATCGCTGTTGTGTGGGCAATTGGTCTGGTAGCGAGACCAATCTGACATATCGCGCGCGCTCCTGCATTTGAAAATTAGAAGAAACTGAAGTTAAAGCCAGCCGGTGGCCGCATGATCTGCCCGTACGATCTGGCCACAGGTCGGGAATGGATTTGCGTGATTGCTCTCGGTCTTGGCAATGATGCAAAGCGCGACAGGCGTTTTGAGGTAAGTTTTCGCTGTTCAAGCGAATGTGATTGGCAGACCGCTACCCGGGCTGCCAGGGACTGCTTATCTGAAAAAGACAGGTCACCTGCGACATATAAGGTGAGCCGCATCCCGGGACATAAGAATGCTGGGACATAAGATACGGAAGGAGATGATAATGGCGCTTCGCATCAATGATACCGCGCCTGATTTCACCGCGCAGACCACGCGTGGCGAGATCAGTTTTCACGCATGGCTGGGCAGCAGCTGGGGGGTGCTGTTTTCCCATCCCAAGGATTTCACGCCCGTCTGCACAACCGAGCTTGGTGCGCTGGCCGGGCTTGAACATGAATTCGGCAAACGCGACGTAAAGGTCATCGGCCTGTCGGTTGATCCGGTTAATGATCACGAGCGCTGGCTTGCCGATATAAAGGACGTTACCGGACATCTGCCCGACTATCCGCTTATTGCCGATAATGATCTGTCGGTGGCCAAGCTGTACAACATGCTGCCAGCCAAAGAAGCTGCCGGGCCCGAGGGCCGCAGCGCGGCTGACAATGCCACTGTGCGCACGGTGTTTGTGATCGATCCTGACAAGCGGATCAGGCTGCACTTTGCCTATCCGATGTCGACCGGTCGCAATTTCGCCGAGCTGATCCGTTCCATTGATTCGATGCAGCTGACAGGTGCCTACAAGGTTGCCACGCCAGCCAACTGGCAGCCCGGCGAGGATGTGATCATTCTGCCGGCGGTACCGGATGAAGAGGCAAAGACCCTGTTCCCCGATGGATGGGAGACGGTAAAGCCCTATCTGCGGCGGGTGCCTGACCCCAACTGAGCCGGATACAGAAACTGAACGGGATAGAGGATGGGTCGATTTTCATCGCCAGTGCGATGATCCGGCACTAGGCTTGCGGCTGTTATGTTACCCTGGGCGGACGACCGGGAGACAGGAAATCAGCAAGCAGGTGCCGGCGTGATCAAGGCGTTAATTCTGGAAGGCCCGCGGCAGGACCGCCCATTGATGGCGCTTGGTCTGTTGCTGGCAGGCGTGCTGGTGCTGTCTCTTCAGGATATGCTGGTCAAACAGACGGCCGCCGATACCAGCTTCTGGCAGCTGCAATCTGTAAGGTCAGCCTTCAATCTGTCGATGATCCTGGGCATCGCCTATATCAGCGGCGGGGTACGGCTGGCCTGGCCGGCCCGGCCCCTGCCAGCCCTTGCGCGCGGCCTTGCATTGACCTTCTGCATGGTCTGTTTCTTTGGCGTATCGCAGAAAATCTCGGTCGCGCAGATGGCGACCGGCCTTTATACCTATCCCTTGTTTGTCAGCCTTCTGGCCGGCCCGTTTCTGGGCGAGCGCATCGGCATCTGGCGCATTTTCGCCCTGTGTCTTGGCGCGGCTGGCTGTCTTCTGGTGCTGAACCCGTTTGGCGATGCCTTCAGCCTGTATCAGGCGGTGCCGGTCATGGCCGGTTTCTTCTATGCCTGGAACATCCTGATCCTGCGCCGTTATTGCCGTCAGGAAAGCCCGCTGGCATTGGTGTTCATTGTATCCTTGATGTTCCTTTGTTCCGGTCTGGTGGGCGCGGCGGTTACCGCAATCGTGCCGATCAGTGGTGACTTGCGGGCTGAACTTCCGTTTCTGCTGGTCAGCTGGCCAAGCCTGACGATGGTCCTGCTGGTGACGTTCCTTGGCCTGTCATGCCTAAATATTGCTGGCAATATCTGTATCAGCCGCGCCTATCAGACGGCGGACAGCAGCCGGCTTGCCCCGCTGGACTTCACCTATCTTCTGTTTGTTGCGCTGTGGGGCCGGTTGTTTTTCGACGAATGGCCGACGCCGCTGGCCGGGGTTGGCATGGCGATGATTGCGGTGGCCGGGATTATCACCGCGATGCGTGAACAGCGCCAGCAACGTCTGCGCAAGATGGCTGGCACGCCTGCCTGAAATCAGATACATCTTCGCCGTGGCTTATCGGTGCCGTTTCGTGAAGCCTGATGATCAGCAGCGTTTCGTCTGGTGACAAGTGGGAGAGATCAAATGAAGATCATCGTCAAGGAATCGCCGGTGCATGGTCTGGGGGTGTTCGCGGCGGTTGATCTTGCCGCCGGAGACACGCTTGAACGCTGTGCCTATATTGTCATCGATGATGATGATCTGCAGGAAGAAAACCGGCTGAACGATTATCTGTTCACCAGTCCGGATGCGGCAACCGACTATCTCGTCGTGATGGGATGCGGGATGCTGTACAACCACAGCGACAAGGCCAATGCCAGCTGGGAAGTCGATGAGACGGATAACCGGTTCCTGCGGTTTTATGCTGACCGCGACATCAAGGCTGGCGAGGAAATCTTCCATGATTACGGCAGTGAATACTGGTCGACCCGGGCCGAAGAATAGGCAGGCCTAAAAGGTGGGGTTCAGCCCAGCAGCAGGCGCAGGGCTTCCCAGGCAGTCCCACATGCCAGATAGGCAAAGGCCAGCGCACAAATCCGGTAGGTCCAGACATGCCAGGCAGCATTGCGCCCGCCAAACAGGCGGCTGATCGCAGCTGCGCAGAAATAGCACCATGCGACTGACGCCACCATGAAGCCGGTGAAGAACACGGAATAATCCATCGTCGTTGGCGTATCGATGCCGAGCGAGCCGAAGGCACTGCCAAGTGCCGCCCAGAAGGCAACATTCTGCGGGTTGGACAGCGACAGAACCATGCCTGACCGGAAAGCGCCGCCGCTGACTTTCGTGCCTGATTCCTGAGCGCCTTCAGATTTCTGGGCGTTTTCTGGCGGCTCGGCGGGCGGTTGGCCGGATGTGGCGGCTTCGCGCCATGAATTCCATGCCAGCCAGCCCAGATATCCAGCGCCAGCCAGGCCGATCGGAATCTTCAGCATGTCGGTCTGCAGGAGGATGCCAACACCGGCAAGACCAAGGATGGCCCATGTGGCATCACCAACCAGGGAGCCAAGCTGGACCCGCAATGCCTCATCAAAACCACCAGTCAGGCCGCGCCGGATGGATTCGGCGAAAATCGGGCCCGGCGCAGCACTGAAGACCAGGCCAAGCATGAAGGCGGCACCAAAGGTAGTGATAAAGGTGGTCATGTGTCGGCGCTCTGACGAGATAGCGGTTGGATATGCAAGGCAGGTGCGGGTTTCAGGTTCTGCTGTTCGGAATACTGCAAAATCGCCAAAAAGACAGCACTAAAGTACGGCCCTGATAAATATCCTGTGGCGGTTACTGATCTGGTGGAGGTTGTGTGTTGACCCCGGCCGTGTCATGCGCGGGGCCGTGTCATGCGGGGGTTTCTCCCCTGCACAGATTGCCCGATTGGTCAGCTTGTCTGATGTGCCAGCTTATCTGTCCTTGCGTTTCTTCTGGCGGGCCATACAATCGCGCCAGCTTTATCATGGCATCACCTTGCGGCGTCAGTAACCGCTTGGCTGCTTGAATTTTGTCAGGACTTGATTTTTGCCAGGGAACGCCGTCATGTCTTCATCCAGCCGTCATCGCGCAACCAAGATTGTGGCCACCCTTGGCGGCGCCAGCAGTGATGCCGACATGCTGCGTGCCCTGTTTGATGCGGGCACCGATGTGTTTCGGTTGAATTTCTCGCACGGAACGCAGGCCGAACAGGGTGAGCGCATTCGCCTGATCCGCGCGATGGAAGAGGAAACCAGACGCGCAACCTGTATTCTGGCCGATCTTCAGGGCCCGAAACACAGGATCGGCGTTGTGGTGGATGGCACTGTGCTGACTGCTGGCCAGACAATCCGCTTTGACCAGTCAGAGACGCCTGGTGATGCCACCCGGATCGGGCTGCCGCATCCTGACATTTTTGCGGCTCTGCAACTGGGCGCGCGCCTGCTGATTGATGATGGCCGGTTGATGGTAAAGGTGACATCGATCAGCGATGACAGCTTTGATGCCGAGGTCATGGTTGGCGGGCCTGTGTCATCACGCAAGGGCGTGAACCTTCCCGACCTGGTGCTGGACAGCAAGCCGCTGACCGAAAAGGACATCGCCGATCTGGAATATGCACTCTCGCAGGGTGTTGACTGGGTGGCGCTTTCATTCGTGCAGCGTGCGCGCGACATCATAGATGCCAAGGCGCTGATCGGTGATCGCGCAGCCCTGATTGCCAAGATCGAAAAGCCGTCGGCGCTGGCGGAACTGGCTGATATCGTGTCGGCGTCAGATGGTGTGATGGTGGCGCGGGGTGATCTGGGTGTTGAACTGCCGCCTGAAGAGGTGCCCGGCTGGCAAAAGCAGATCATTGCCGAATGCAGGCTTGTCGGCAAACCCGTCGTGGTCGCCACGCAGATGCTGGAATCGATGATCAGCAGCCCCACACCGACGCGCGCCGAGGCATCTGATGTGGCCGGCGCGGTGTTTGATGGTGCGGATTCTGTTATGCTGTCAGCGGAAAGCGCGATCGGTGACTATCCGCTGGCGTCGGTTGAAATGATGGCGCGGATCGTCTGCGCGGCCGAGGCACATATCGCGGCACATCCTGAAGACGGACCACCGCGCCTGCCAACCGAACCATCGCTCTATCACGCGGTGGCGCTGGCCAGTGTGTCGCTGGCTGAAACGGTTGAAGCCGGGCTGATCATGGCCTTTTCGACATCAGGAAATACGGCAGTGCGGATCGCCCGCGAACGGCCTGTCACCCGGATTGTGGTGCTGTCACCCTTCCTGTCTGTACGACGCAAGCTGTCTGTCCTGTGGGGTGTCGAGACACTGCCAAGCACGGTAACAGGTGATTTTGAAGCTGCCATTGACGAGGCATCAAGTCTGGTGAAGGCACGCGAGCTGGCATCGCGCGGGGCGCATGTCGTGACCGTTGCCGGCATGCCGTTCGGGATCGCTGGCACCACCAATTCACTGCGCGTCATCACGCTGTAGAGAGAAGCTGCCAGCTGCGGTTTTTTGGCATTGCTTTTTTGCGTGGGTGGTTGTTCAACTTTCCTTCGTAAATTGAAGGGGCGGTGCGTCCGCCTTCATACTCAGGGGGACAGTCTGATGACAAAAGTGGGCTTTATCGGTCTTGGTAATGTTGGCGGCAAGCTTGCCGGCAGTCTGATACGTAATGGCATTGATGTTGTTGTGCGTGATCTGGACCGCGCGGTGGCGCAACCCTTCCTTGATGACGGGGCCGCCTTTGCAGAGTCACCTGCCGAGATGGCACGTGCATGCGATATCATCATCACCTGTCTTCCCTCTCCAGCTGCCAGTGCCGCAGTCATGGAAGCCGATGACGGCATTCTTGCCGGTCTGTCGAAGGGCAAGATCTGGGCCGAGATGAGCACCACTGACGAGGCCGAAGTGACGCGTCTGGCAGCCCTTGTCACCGCAAAAGGGGCTGATGCTGTCGACTGCCCGGTATCGGGTGGGTGTCATCGCGCCGCCACGGGCAATATCGCAATCTTTGCGGGCTGTGAGCGTGATGTCTTTGAGCGTATGCTGCCGGTGTTGACAGTTCTGGGCCGACGTGTGCTGCATACCGGGCCGCTGGGCACAGCATCGAAGCTGAAGGTGATGACGAATTATCTGGCGACAGCCAATCTTGTGACGCTGAGTGAGGCGCTGGTCACCTGCAAGGCCAGCGGTCTTGATCTGGGCACCACCTATGAGGCCATCCGCATTTCATCAGGCAATTCATTTGTGCATGAGACGGAAAGCCAGGTGATCCTGAATGGCAGCCGCGACATCAATTTTACGATGGATCTGGTGATCAAGGATATCAGCCTGTTTCAGGAACTGGCTGACCGGGCCGGGGTGCCGCTGGAAATTTCGCCCAAGCTGATCGAGATTTTCAAAGACGGGGCGGAGAGGTTTGGTCCGCGCGAATGGTCACCAAATATCATCAAGCGCCTTGAGGATGCGACGGGTCTGGATATTCAGGCCCCGGGATTCCCGGCCGAAATGGTTGATGATGAACCCGAAGAGCCGGGATACGAGATCATTCCCAAACACGCCTGACGCGTCTGGCGGCCTTATGAGTCTGATGCGCCCTGAACAACTAGCGTGACGGCAGTGACACCTCGATATCGGCGACCGGTGCGGCGGGTGATGTGAAGCGGGCGACAAGTGCCTGGGTTTCACCGGCTGCCATCGGTGTGGCAAACCGGGCAATCTGCCGGCGGGTGATTTCCTGGCCCTCGGTATCCAGAAGGGTGACATTCACGATCTGCGGTGTGCCCTCGGCGGTGCCAAGATTGGCCAGATTGACGGTGACGATGATGCCGCTGCCATTGGCATCGCTGAACGGTCTGAAGCTGGAGTTGCTGACCGCAAAATGCGGGGTAGCCGGAACCGCGCTTTCAAAGATGCTGGCCCCCGGCGTCATTCCCAGAATGACCATTGCCGGCACAGCCGCAATGATACCGCCACCAACCATCAGCGCCGCGACATATTTTATCAGATCATCATGGCGGCGGGCTGACTTCGCACGCGCCTGCGGATTGGCAGACATAGTGATATCGGCGCGCGCATCAATCCGCAGAACGGCAAGCGGGGGCATTTTGCGGCTGCAATGCGGACATTCGATGAGGATGTTCTCGACAATCAGATCATCATCGCCGAGCGGCGTTGTCGGCATCAGAAAGGTGCCGGTGCATTTCGGACATTTACCATAGCGCAGGCTGTTATCAGCAGGCGTGCTTTCTTTTCGATCCTGGTGGGCCTGATCATTATCGGCGGGCTGTTGACCCGCGGTTTGGATGCTGCGCGCGCTTGCGGCGGATGAAGGTGCCAGATCTGGCACGGCATCATTTTTTACCGGCATAAACACCATGTCACATTTGTGGCAGGCTATTCGCACCGGCTGGGTGTTGCGCGCGGCAGTGGTCATCGCTGATTTGTCGACAGCGCATTGCGCCCCGCAGGCCGGGCATTGGTGAATATCCGAGTTGGGTGTTTCAAGAACCAGGGTCACGGCCAATACCAGACTGTCACAAGCGGGAAATCCGCCCATACTCTAGGGTTGGCGCATTTAATGTCAATGCGGTGGCAGGTGATTTTCCGCGCGGTCATGGCCCCGGGCCTGTCAGCCAGACCGGGATGGCTATAAGGACTGGCCGCGCAATTCCTGACGCAGACGCGTGATCATATCCTGCGCGTTTGCCAGATGCGGGTTGACGCGCAAGGCGGCTTCAAAGGCCTGCAGGGCCCCTTGCAGATTGCCATTGCGGATATGGATCATGCCAAGGCCTGACAAGGCACCGAAATGCCGGGGCTCGCGGTCGATCACCTCGGCAATGTCACGGCGGGACCCATAATCATCGCCGCGCATAAAGCGGACCGTGGCCCTCTTGTTCCATGCTTCGGCATAATCTGGATGGTCATCGATGATGGCCGAAAACACCATCTCGGCACGCGACAGCTGCCCCTGATTCATCAGGGTCATGCCTTGCACCATCATTTTGTAGGTATCGCTGTCATTCTCAAAGGCGGTCCAGCGGTCCCAGATATTACGGGTCAGCTGCTGGATCTCGCGATCGCTTGTTGTCCGTTGCAGGGCATCAAACAGCTCGTCCAGCTGCGGGTCGTTCTGATCCGCCATGACGGGGCTGGCGATGCCAAGCATCATGATAACGGCAAGCGCTGCCAGAAGGTCAGACAGCTTGCCACGCATGATGCAGCGCATGGATAGCGTCGTTCCGGTGGATGTCAGTTTTTTACTCATAGGACGCATATAGGAACGAAATCTGGCGCTGCCAAGTTTGCGCCTGAAAACGGGGCGTTGGTCTATGGGCAGTGATGTGTGATCAGCATGCGTGCTTGTTGTGTGTGTTGCCGATGCAGTTTGGCCGATGCAATTTGGCTGAGAGTTTTAACTGACTTAATCTCCAGCGCCTTAACGAAGATAAACACGCCGCTGAGCATATCGTCGAAAATGGCCCTCACGGTTGCCATGAAAATGGCGCTGAAAGCAGCGCTGAAAACAAAGGTGAACTGAAGATTATGGCTCTGTCCGGTTTCAAGCACGGATTGTTTTCGCGATTGCTGACAGTGTGCGTATCGGCGGCGCTGGTGTGTACGGCTGTCGCCACGATTATGTTTCATGCCTATCGGGAAGCCATTACCAAGAACCGGCTTCATGCTGAACTGAGCTCACAGGCCATGGCGCTGGCACCGATTGTTGCCAGACGGCTTGCCATAAACGATCTGCAAAGCACCCCGTTCGTGTTGCGGGCATTTTCCGGTCTGAACTATGTGACATGCGTTGATCTGATGCGCGATGGATTGCGGCTGGCCTCCTGGCCAATGCCGGGGTGTGATGATCTGAAGGTCATGGGCGTCGACAAGTTTGTTGATGTGCCGCTTGGCAATGGCCCCAGCCTGACCTTCAAGGTGCGTGTTGACGAGGTGCATCTGTATGCCCCGATCTGGCGCGAAACGATCATCTTTGCTGGCTGCAGCATGATCATGGCGCTGATCATCTTTCTGGCGCTGACCTTCGGGTTTCGCAAGCTGGTGCTCACCCCGCTGGATGGTCTGAAAACGGCGATGCTGACATCAACGCCGCGCAATCCGGTGCGCGCGCCTCTGTACAAGAAGGATGAGATTGGCGACATCGTCAAGGCTTACAATTCTCTGGTTGCTGCTGCGCGGCTGTTTGTGCGGCGTCTGGACAAGTCGCAGATGCGGCTTGCCGACAGTGAAAAACGTTTTCGGGACCTTGCCGAGGTGTCGGGCGACTGGTTTTTCGAGATGGACAGCGACCTGAAGCTGACCTTCATTTCTGACAGTTTTTACAAGATTGCCGGCCTTGCGCCGGAAGATGTGATTGGCAAGCGGCGTGATGAAATTGCCGTGAGCTCCATCGCCAAGGGCGATCTGGCCGCACATCTGGCTGATCTTGACGCGCATCGGGAATTTCGCCGGTTTGAGTATGAGGTGACAATACCGGACCGCCAGCCAGTGCATGTCAGCATCAGTGGTGTGCCGGTGTTTGACGATGAGGGCGCGTTCATCGGCTATCGCGGGATCGGGGTCGATGTTCGCGATATCAAGGAAAATGAACGCCAGCTGGCCGAAACAAACCGCAATTTTGGTGATTCCGTCAGCTATGCCAGCCATATCCAGCGCAGATTGCTGGCCACAAATGACATGCTGAACCAGCATCTGGGCAAGGCCTATGCAATCTGGCAACCCAAAGACCTTGTCGGCGGTGACTTCTATTGGGTCAAGCGCGTTGGCGATGATGATTATCTGGTGTTTTTTGATTGCACTGGTCATGGGGTGCCGGGGGCCTTCATGACCCTGATCGTAACATCGGTTCTGGACCAGATCGCGGCGTCTGCGCCGGCAGGGCTGCCAACAGCGCGCTTTATGACGCTGATCCATGAAGGGGTGTGCCGACAGCTTGGCATCACTGCCGGTATGCGCGGTCATGACGGGCTGGATTGTGCAGTAGTCAGAATTGACCGGCAACGGGACATTCTGGAATTCAGCGGCGCGTCAATTGACCTGTTTTCGATTACACCCGATGGCGCCGTATCGCGCCATCGGGGGTCACGCAAGACCCTTGGCTACAGTCTTGACCAGGGCGTGGACCAGATCGGGTCCACATCAATTCCAATGGGTGACAATGCGTTTCTGATCACGACAGACGGGTTGCTGACACAGGTGGGCGAAGCAACCCGCCGGGTGATGCGAACGCGCCGCTTTGAGGCTGGACTGAAAGAAGCCGGCACCAATGAGCCGGCGCGGCTGATCCGCACGGCGGCGCGGGTGCTGAAGGCATGGCAGGGGCGTGAGGAAAGGCGCGACGATGTGGCGGTGGTGACCTTCAGGCCAAATGACCTTCGGGCCAAATGAGAGGGGTGCCGGCTTCACTGGTGCCGGCTTCATTGGTGCCGGCTTCACTGGTGCCGGCTTCATTGGTGCCGGCTTCACTGGTGCCGGCTTCACTGGTGCCGGGCTGGCACCTGCCTGACGCCTATTCTTCAATATCGATGGCGGCTTTGACCTGTGCGGTGAACGCCTCTGTTTCAACTGAAAAACGGCGCGGCACGGCGGTGGCCCCTTCCATCGAGGCCTTCACCCATTCCATGGCGTCCTCATCCGGGTATTCCCAGATTTCAAACAGAACCAACGGGTTTTCTTCGCAGTGATAGAGCCGGTATTTCACATCAACAGCTGTCAGGCGCGGCTTGATCAGCGATACAGCATCCATAAAGGCGGCGACGTCGGTGGCTGCCTTGAATGTGCGTTTGTAGATGCGGGCGATATTCGGTGTCATGCGGTCTCGTCGATCTTGTCTTTCAGTTGGTGGACTGCCTGTACAAGACGGTCACTATGTTGCATCTGGACCAGCCTGTCAGCCGTGCCAGACACCCTGATCGCCCATCAAACCAGATCGCATATTACAACTTTGGCGTTGGCGACATCGGCGGCAATATCTTCGGCAAATTCGCGCGTGATGTCGTCATCAGGGTCGTAGAACCAGTTGACAGTGATGCGGATGCCGGCCCCCGCCGCCTCGTCCAGAAGTTCCAGAAGCTCCATCAGGGCGCGGGCACTGCTGGAATTGAAATAGGTAAGCTTGATCTGCGTCGTCAAGGTCTTTGCGCCGCTTTCGAAATAGGCGTTGAGAGCGGATGTCAGTTCTGCATAAAACCCGGTCACATCCTCGGGATAGGATTCGCCGCTGATGCCAAGATGCGCGCCAGCACTGTCCAGAATCACAGCGGGCGTTCGGCTGGTGGCGTCCAGTTTCAGATCCATTATATTCTGCATCCTATACGGTAGCCCTGATCATGAAAAAACTGAGACTGCCAGAAGCTGGCATGATCTCGCACATGACCGGCAGGGTGGAACGGCGTGCAATCTCGATCAGCCCCAAACTGGCACCCTTTGATGCCCTGTCAGGCGATCGTCGCAGGCGTTCACGGTACATATGTCGTAATTCGTCGTGCGAGTGGCACTGCAATTCATTCACCCGGTCGACCAGCTGTTTGGCTTCGTCTTTGGCGACATAATTGCCGGCGATAATATCCATGTGACCATCATTTTCCGAGACCATCACAATGCCGAAGGACGGCTTTTCACCTGCATCGGAGCCGGGGTGCGGTCCCTCAACGCCATAGCGGATAATATTCTGCATCAGTTCGACAAAAATTGAGAAAACATTGCGAATTTGCGCCCCATCGCGGGCATGATCTTCCAGCCGAACACGAAGTGTGTTTCCAACCGCAAGCAGGATGTCCTCCGATACATAACCTGAGTAGCTGAGCACAAATTCATCGCGCAACAGCAATTGGCTGAATTTAAAGAAACGGTCAAACTCCATCACAACGCCGATCTGCTACCGTCGATTTGTGGCGTGATTATAATGGCTTTAATATCCTCGAAACCAAAAATTAACAGAAGTTCAACATATTATCGAAAGTGATCTGCCAGCTTTGTCATGGGGGCGGCCTTGTTGCCTGTCCCCAACCGCATGCTGGCTGGCGTTTCCACCGGCCGTACGGATGCCCAATACCGGTGCCTGATGCCGGTGCGCCGAACTGGTATGCCAATCCGGTAAAGCCTGCCTCACAGGGATTAAAGTGCTGCCAGCATCACAAGATGCCAGCCCATATGTTTTTTTGTGCAGGACAGGCCCATATTTTTTTTGTGCAGGACAAGATTGCGCGGCATGTACGGGCAAGACAAAAGGGATACAATCCAGCTTCCCCTTTCGGCATCTTTCTGGCAGGGTTTTAGCGATAAAGACCAACGTCCGTTTGCTGACGTTCATGATCCAACAGCAGTAGAGGTCACACCCATGGTAAGAGCGCTTATTGTCGATCAGGCAGAAGACAAGAAAGTATCGGCATCAATCAGCGAGGTGGATGCATCGCGACTTCCTGATGACGGCGAAGTGGATATCGCGGTCGAGTATTCCACAATCAATTATAAGGACGGGCTCTGTCTGAACGGTCTTGGCGGGCTTGTGCGCACCTATCCGCATGTGCCGGGTGTCGATTTTGCCGGTGAGGTCACGAACAGCAGCGATCCGCGCTTCAAGGCCGGAGACAAGGTGATTATGGCGGGTTTTCGGGGTGGCGAGACCCGGTGGGGCGGCTATGCCACGCAGGCCAACGAGAAAGCGGACTGGCTGGTGCATGTGCCGGACGGCATGACAACGCGCGAAACACAGGCGCTTGGCACGGCAGGATTTACCGCCATGCAGTCGATTATGCGGCTTGAGGAAAATGGCATGACACCCGATGGTGGCGAGGTTCTGGTGACCGGTGCCGGCGGCGGTGTCGGATCTGTTGCGGTGGTGCTGCTGGCGCGCCGCGGTTATCAGGTGGCGGCGGCAACTGGCCGGCCGGAAGTTGCCGAATATCTGACCGGCCTTGGTGCCAGCCGTATCGTTGGACGAGACGAGCTGCTGGATGATCCGGGCAAGGTCATGGAATCGAGTATGTGGGGTGGCTGTGTTGACTGTGTTGGCGGACAGGTGCTGGCCCGCGTCATCAAACAGATGAAATACGGGACAGGAATTGCCTCGCTTGGCAATGCAGCCGGCAGCACGATGCATGCCAGCATCATGCCCTTCCTGCTGCGCTCTGTCGCCATTCTGGGCATTGATTCTGTTGCCGTACCGGTGCCGCGTCGCAGCGAGATCTGGAAGGCGCTTGCCGCCGAGATGCCGCGTGATGTGCTGGAGACAATGACCGAGGAAATCGGTCTTGCCGATGTGCCTGATCATGGCCGCAAGATTCTGGATGGTCAGGTGCGGGGCCGTATCCTGGTCGATGTGAACAGCTGACGTCGCACGCGGCTAACGTCGCACGTGGCTGGTGTCGGGAGTGGCTGGGCATCAGGTGCGTCAAGAAACAGGGCAGATAGTGAGGTCCCATATGGATCAGACAATTATCGGGTCCAATCGCAAGATCGACCCATCGCGCCGTGCGCATCTGAAGCCGGACATGACGCCAGATGACAATGATCGCGTGGAAATCGGCCCTACCGATATTGCCTTTGCCGAATGGAAGGCGGCCGGTCTTGTCGCCCCTGACATGCCGGCGTTGCGCGCCTATCGGCTGGCCCGGTTGCAGGAACAGATTGCGCGGCATGACTGTGCCGGGTTGTTGCTGTTCGACCCGTTGAACATCCGCTATGCCACCGACACAACGAACATGCAGCTGTGGACGACGCACAATCCGGCCCGTGCCGCTTTTGTGCCGCCGCAGGGCAAGGTAATCCTGTGGGATTTTCACAATTGCGAGCATCTTTCGGCGCATCTGCTGCTGGTTGGCGAG
This sequence comes from Alphaproteobacteria bacterium, assembly GCA_016780765.1. Classification (GTDB taxonomy): domain Bacteria; phylum Pseudomonadota; class Alphaproteobacteria; order Puniceispirillales; family Puniceispirillaceae; genus UBA8309. Next base: position 28,852 of record JADHLH010000019.1, read on the forward strand.
GTGCGTCACGGGGCCAGCTTTTTCTATTTCGAGACAGGTGACAAGACAGCCGCCGCCGCGGCGCATTTTGTTGACGAGATCATGGGGCTGATGAAAACCCATGGCGGCAGCAACAGGCGTCTTGCAGTCGACAAGATCGAGAATGCCGGATATGCGGCCCTGATCGCCAATAATGTTGATGTGCTGGAAGGCCAGATGTTGACCGAACATGCGCGCTCGATCAAGAACGCCAATGAACTGCAGGCCATGCGATGCGCCATTCATGCCTGTGAGCGGGCTGTTGATGAAATGCGCGATGCCATGCATCCGGGCGTGGCCGAAAGCGAAATGTGGGCAGCCCTTCATGCTGGCAATATCAAGCGCGGCGGCGAATGGATCGAGACACGGATCCTGTCATCCGGACCGCGCACCAACCCGTGGTTTCAGGAATGTGGTCCGCGCATCATGCAGGAAGGCGATATGATGGCGTTTGATACTGATCTGGTCGGCACGCATGGCTATTGCTGTGATATTTCACGCAGCTGGATTGTTGGTGATGTGCCCCCCAGCGACGAGCAGCGCACCCTTTACAAGGTGGCCTATGAGCATGTGATGACAAATATTGACCTGATCCAGCCGGGCATGAGCTTTGCCGAGATGACAGCAAAAGCGCACCGGCTTCCCGAGGCGTATCGGGCCTTGCGTTATGGTGTGCTGGCGCATGGCGTGGGGCTGTGTGACGAATATCCGAGCGTGCGCTATCCCGAAGATGTTGAGGCGCACGGCTATTCAGGCCAGTTCGAACCCGGCATGACATTGTGCGTTGAAGCCTATATCGGGGCTGTTGGCGGGCGCGAGGGCGTGAAGCTTGAAGAACAGGTTGTCGTGACCGAAACCGGCTGCGAGACTTTGTCGGTCTATCCCTATGAGCAGGCGCTTCTGGCCTGAACGGAGGGCGGGGCTGGGTGTGATCGAGAGCCGGGCCGTCTTAGAAGGTGCAGGCTATTTTTGGTTTACCACACCGATATGCGGCAGATTGCGGCCCTGCTGGGCGAAGTCGATCCCATAGCCGATGACAAATTCATCCGGAATGTCAAAGCCGACCCAGTCGATCGACACATCTATTTCACGGCGTGTCGGCTTGTTCAGCAACGCGCACACTTTCAGCGATCTGGGTTCACGCGTTTGCAGAATGTCATAGACCTGCGAGAGGGTGTGGCCGGTATCGATGATATCTTCCACGATCAGCACATCGCGCCCTTCTATCGGGGTCATCAAATCCTGAATGATTCGCACCTGACGAGAAGATTCCATCGCGTTGCCATAGCTGGACACGGTCATGAAATCGACCTCGACCGGCAAATCGATGCGGCGCACCAGATCAGCGATAAAGACAAATGAGCCACGCAACAAGCCGACAACAACCAGCTGTTCTGTGTCCTGATATTCGTCCGAAATCAACCGCGCCAACTGTGTTGTGCGTGCTGCGATTTCAGTTTCAGTGATCAGAATCCTGATATCGTGCTGGCTGGACAGAACGGTCATGTTATATCTTCCGGTAGCGGGGCGCTGGCGGTGGTGCGGCGCGAGTGACCGCGATAGAATGAGTATAGGACGTCTTTTGGTGATTGCGAAAGGGCTGTTGCCCGATCCGTGTGCCAAGATGGGGCGTAAGGCACCATGACGGTGCGTAATCACTGTGACGGCACGCGCTTGTGTGGGCTGGCAGGACAGGAAGGATAGCAGATGGCGAAGGTTTCATTTCTCGGGCTGGGTGTGATGGGATATCCGATGGCAGGGCATATCTCTGCCGCCGGTCATGATGTGACGGTCTTTAACCGCACCGCAGCCAAGGCCGAGGCGTGGGTCGCCCAGCATGGCGGCGCGCATGCGCCAAGCCCGGCTGCTGCTGCGGATGGCGCCGATGTTGTGCTGTCCTGTGTTGGTGATGATCCGGATGTGTTGCAGGTGGCGCTTGGCCCTGACGGGGCGATCCCGGCGATGCGCAGCGGCGCGCTCTATATCGACAACAGCACGGTGTCTGCCGATGTTGCCGGGCAGCTGGCAGCGGCTGGCGCATCGCGCGGTGTGGGTGTTCTGGATGCGCCTGTGTCCGGCGGTCAGGCTGGTGCTGAAAATGGCAAGCTGACGGTCATGGTTGGCGGGTCAGAGGCTGATTTTGCGGCCGGCTTGCCAATCATGGAATGCTATGGCGCGCGCGTGGTGCGCATGGGGCCGGCCGGCAAGGGCCAGCAGGCAAAGATGGTCAACCAGATCTGCATTGCCGGGCTGGTACAGGGGCTGTCCGAGGGGCTGAATTTTGCCATGGCGGCCGATCTTGATACCGATGCTCTTCTTGGTGCGATTTCCGGTGGTGCGGCGCAATCCTGGCAGATGGTCAATCGCGGTCAGACCATGGTGGAGGACAAGTTCGATTTCGGCTTCGCTGTCGACTGGATGCGCAAGGATCTGCGTATCTGTCTGGAAGAGGCGGGCCGCAATGGCGCGCCCCTGCCGGTGACCGAACTTGTGGCGGGATATTATGATGAATTGTCAGCGGCAGGTGGTGGCCGCAGTGACACATCCTCGCTGATCCGCCGTCTGCGCAAGGGGTGAAGGCACCCTCCACCCGGTTGCGGGTCACCGTCAGACGGCGTTGGATTTCGGCTGGATCAGCGGCGTTATGGCCCGCCAAAGCCGATGCTTAACCCCAGATAGCTGTTCGGGATGCGCTCATCCCCAAGGGTGTAATTGTCCAGACCGGCAATCAAACTGACCTTGTTGGAGAGGTTGTATTCTGCCCCGACGCCGACAAGGATATCGGTACCGCTATCATTGTTATGCACATAATTGCCAGCACCTGTGGCCGCGAGTTTCGCATTCCATTTATGAATGCCCAGCTTGACGGACAAGCGTGTTTTTCTGGCAACATCAAAATGGAACTTGCCGGCAATGCTGATGGTTTTTGCTGAATAGGTGATGCTGTTATCTGACAAGAATTCGTATGTTGAGCCATCACTGGTAAAGGTACTCCCCGGAGTGGCCCTCATGGTGGCTTTGCCAAAATCAACATAGCCGGCCTCAACACTGACGCGTTCATTTATCGGCTTGCCAAGAAATATCGAACCCGTTGAGGTGCTGCCATTCAATACGCCGTCCTTGCTGGTGTTGATATCGGTATCAAATTTGTGTGTGCCGAATGTGATACCACCATAGTAGCTGTCTGCCGTCGCACTTGTTGACAGCGGAATGGCCGCCATTACGGGTGCAAGTATGCAGCCACTCTTACCTGTAAAATGTTTCACGCCAATCTCCATTTGGTCTCAGAGGCTGG
>JADHLH010000103.1 GCA_016780765.1 Alphaproteobacteria bacterium
ATGCGGTCCTCCTCAAGGCTATGCTTGCAGGTTGGCACACAAAATTTAATTTTTGCTTAAAGGCCATGCAGGAAAGGGCTGACTACCCCCGTCGCAGGTCGAGCAGTTCGGCATGCACCCCTTCGGCGACCATATGGCGGATACGTGTACGCGCCGCCAGCCTGATCCCGGCGGCCTCCAGAACCGGCATCAGGCAGTCATCCCAGCCGCGCAGATCCCAGCCCTTGCCATTCACCGTTATCAGCACTGGCGCGCCGGGGCGGGCGGCATCCATGATGCGCGGCAGATCATCCACATGCGGCGGCCCGAACCCGAACACACCAACACAGATCACCGCATCATAGCGCGCGCCGCCATTGCGGGCTGCCAGCTGCGGTCCGCAGGGCGCGGTCATGTCCATCTCGAACAGATCACGATACACATTGTGGCGGGCCGCAACCGCGCGCATTTCAGCCGACAGATCGGCCCCGTCAACACAGTTGTATCCCGCCGCCGCCAACAGCGTTCCGGCCTGGCCAGTGCCACATCCGGCATCCAGAATGGCCGCGTCGTGCGGCAGGTCCAGCTGCATCAGCCCGGCCACCGCATCGCTGGGCGCCATATAGCCATAGGTGTCAATTAGGTCGGCATCATACCGTTCAGCCCACTGGGCATAAAATGCCATCAACCGGTCAGTCGGCGGATTGGAATAGGGGATCGAGATATCGACACCGCTGCTGGCCTCTGCAGCATGCGTTGGCCGCCACCCCTGATCCTGAGAGCGTTTGGTACGAGCGCTTTCGTTGCGGGAGTCGTCATCAGCTGGGTCTGTGCTGCTCATCACCGGTGCCTTTCGCGGTTTCATCCCCGGTTTCATCCCCGGCCACTAGAACGGGTGCGGCGTGCCCGCGTAATCTTCGAACACACCGGTGGTCTGCATGCTCAGCTCATCGAACCGCAACAACAGCCCGGCCGCGCTTGTCTGCGGGGTGATGGCCGCCTCGCTGCCACCCATGTCGGTTTGCACCCATCCCGGATGCCATGCACCCACCGCGATATTGTCTGCCGCCAGCTCCATCGACAGCGAACGTGCCAGATTGGTGGCCGCCGCCTTTGATGCGCGATAGATCGGGGCGCTGATGCCGGCGCGGGTGGATGATCCCATCTGTGACGAAATCACCGCCAGCTTGGCCACATTGTTCGTTCCGCCGTTCGATGCCGCGGCGCGAAGGTGTGGTACGAAATGGCGGGCAGTGAAAAACACTCCGGCCACATTTGTCATCAGCGAGGCGGCGATGTTGTCCTGCGTATGTCCCGGGTCCTGCAACCCGCCGCGTGCATTCATCTGGCCGGCGTTTGCCACAACCAGGTCCAACGCACCGGTGATGGTGCTGGCAATCTGGCTGGCGGCGGCAGCAACCGCGCTGTCATCGGCCACATCCATGCCAATAATGTCGATCTGCAAACCGTCCTCAGCTGCCAGTTTTTGCAGGTCGGCGGCATCATCAGGATGACGGCAGGCAGCAATAACGCGATCGCCGCGCTGCGCAGCCTGGCGGGTCATTTCCAGGCCGATGCCGCGATTGGCGCCGGTGATCAGTATGTGAAGTGGCATGTCAGCCGCCTTTCTGGTCGGGGGTGATGATGGACGGGTCGAACGGGGTGCGGGTGAAAACCTCACGCAGCATCGGTTCAAAATGGGACAGCGGCTGCGAAACATAGTCCGGATCAAAGGCCATCTGGTCCCAGTCGCGGCAGAACCGCTCACAGCTGTCGAACCATTTATGGCCGCGATACCGCTCACGCTCGTCCTTGTTCAGGCCGGCGGCATCGCCGTAATAATACATTTGGAAGACACCGTGATGCTCGATGATCCATGTCACCTCTTCGCGCACATAGGGGCGGATGATCGCGGCGGCAAGCTGCGAATGGTTCAGCGGTGCCAGATCATCCCCCAGATCGTGGATCAGCGCGGCGACAATCAGTTCGATATCGGCCCCGTCAACCTCGGCGCGGGTGGCAGATTGCAGGGAATGCTGCAAGCGGTCCAGCTGATAGCCTGCCAATGAATTCTGCAGCCCCTGCAGCGCCGCCATCACCCTGTCTGGCAAGCTTTCAACGAACCGGTGCTCCAGCTTGTCCAGCAGTGCGTAATCTTCGGCTGTGCCTTCATCCATGCGGCGGAAACCGACCTGTTCCATCTCTCGTGCCTTCCTGTCTGCGGCGGGTATCTGAGGATTATGCACCCCATCCTAAACCGCGATGACGCGCGCCACAATAGAGGCCACACCGGTGGACATGAATGATTGCCACCCTTATTACATAAAATATTACTAATTTATAAATGAAAAATGAATCCCCATGATTGATATAGACCCTGCGGATGCGACGGCGCGTCTGGCCGGCATCAGCTGAATCAGGCACAACCGAAACTGGCGATGCTGCTGCACCTGTTGCCATTGTCGGGGCCATTGTGGGCGCCATTGCCGGTGCCATGGCTGAGCCACCAGCAGACATGCCACCAGCAGACATGCTGGATGCGGCCTCACGCACCATATCCATGGCCTCGCCAGACAGGGACGGCGCGCCAGTTGCCGCATTATCCGCTGCACCATCACTTTGCGCGTTCTGTTTCTTCCGTCCCAGGCCAAAAACCATCGATCAGGACTCTTGCCGCAAGGTGCCAGTAATCTGGAAGTCATAGAGCGTGCCAGTTTCCCGTAATAACGGTTCGCTCGGCGTCGGGGTCTCAATCAGACCGCTGTTGGACAGTTCGCTGATAAACAGTTGCACCACGCTCGGGTTGGTGGCCGCACCAGTCAGGACAAGCCTTGTGCCCTCGGTCAGCACATAGCTGGACAGCTCAACACCTTCAGGGACAAGGTCGGGAAGGGTATCCATGATCCGCGTTTTGCCGCGTTGCGTTGCCACAATGTTCAGATTGTTCAGCTCGGTATCCAGCTGGCCAACCTTGTCATTGATGGATTTGATACGCGATTGTTCGGCGATGGCTTCTGTCTGAATGGCCTCAAAACCGCGGCTGTCGCTCTGGCTTTTTAAGAATGGGGGCAGAACCCCCAAACCTGTCCAGGTCAGCATCAGTCCGGCGGTGGCAAGCCAGAAGGCAACCGTCGTGCGCGAAACAACACCGATCTGCCGATTGCGGCGCAAGGTTGCGCCCTGCGGCAGCATCGACAGCTGCATCAGGCCCGGGCCATCATCACCAAACGTTCCAAGACGCCGTAATCTCAGACCCAGCGCCAATGTAAATCCAGACCTATTTGCAACCTGGCTTATCAGGTTTTGAACTGGCGGGCTCATTTCGGCGGTTTTGGTGGGGTCCCAGAGACGGACCGGCGCGAGGGAGAAATGCCGGTCGATCAAATGGATGAAATTCTCGGCCCGCAAGGCATCAACAACAACATGGACGTGCGGGAAGGGAGGGAAATCCTGCTCTTCTTGCAAAAACAGAACGGCCTGCTTCATCGTTTTGGCGATGCGTCCGCCAACCTCGTCCCAAAACTCACCAGTGGTGTCTGAAACATCTTCAATTTCTGACAGCAGAACCTGATCAAACTCGCTGATCTCAAGCTTCAGCACATGAAAACGCTGTGCGGCAAAGGCTATCAGTTCTATCCGGTCACCAGACAAATGCATGATGGCCTGGCTCTGCTGGCGTTCTTCAGGCGATATCGAGGCGTAGAGGTAATTGGCCAGTGCCACCGACTCCAGCTCGAGAAAGACCGGGTTCAGATGCGCATTCAACAGCAAGTCCGACCATTGTGTCATGCTGGCGCGTTCGGCAAAGCCCACAACGACACGCGTCAGATCATCATTTTCCGAGCTGACCAGTGTGGCATAGGATATCTGCGGGTCTTCAAGCTTGCCGATGTCAGGCTCAATCTCCGTCCAGAACGTTATGTCCTCAGCTTCTTTGGCAAGTTCCGCCGCCGTCATGTAGGGAAGGTTGAGCTGTCGCAGGGATACGATACCGCCCGGAAGGACAATACCTGCATCGCGGTTTGTCACGCCGCTCTGGTCGCGGAACGTGCGAATGATCTCGCCGATCATGTCCTGCTGGCGTGCGAGATTTTGCGGATTAAAGCGTCTTGGCAACACGACACTGCCAAGCTGATCTATATTTATCACATTGGATTTATGCCTGACTTCGGCTAACGTTACAGCGTTAGAATGCAACTTGACTGCAACAAGTTCCTCGCTACCTTTTCCGATAGGATGCAGAAAGCTTGCAAATTTGGTGAGAGAGCGGGCCATAGGATACGGTCACAAAGCGGCACTTGTTGAAACGAAACTGCAGCGATATTGCGCTTAATTAACCTTTTGGATACATGACTAATTCCATCGATCAACTGATAGAAACACTATCACAGCTGTCCACTACGCTGCTGGCAGAGGTCATGACCTTCATGCCGCCTGTAGACCCGGCCCTTCACCTGCCCATTCTTGCTGGTTCCGGCGCAATTGTGCTGCTGCTGCTGGCATTTCTGGTGGCACGCATTCGCAAAGCACAGATCAATGCGCGCGCCACTGAGGCATTCGGGCGTGAGGTCACCTTCGAGGACATCTCCAGCGAGGCTGCCAGTGTGAATGAGGCTGCCAGTGTGAATGAGGCTGCCAGTGGGAACAAAGCTGCCAGTGCGCACTGCGCGCAGGCGCCGGTGATGCCCGACAAAACTGCGCAGGTTGCAGGCCATAACCCCGCGCAAGCGATTGAAGAAGCAAGCGCACCTGCCGACAATGCCGAGGCCCAGCCGACGGGCTTTACCTTCTTCAAACGAAATTCAAAATCATCTGTCGCCCATGTCGGGACGACGCAGCCTGCCTCACAGGACGCTGACACCGGCATAGCCGCTGTTGGTGAGGCCGCAACTGCCGCGACGCATGACAGTCAGATGGTTGCGCTGGACGATGATGCGTTTCTGATCAGGCTGGAACAGGAAATGCTGGCAACAAGGCAGCTATATCTGGATGGTATGATTTCCAAGGAAGTGTATGTCAGCGAGACACGCGCCCTCTATTCCAAAGCACAAAGCCGGATGACATAAAACGGACGGGGCATGGGCCTGTTCTTCTGGTGCCAGATGACGGCAGTCCGGCAAAGCGGTTCGATGCACAGACGCCGCCGCTGGGCATTGATCGGGTGGATATGTCGTACCTGAATCCGACAACGCATGATGTCAGCAACGCAGCGCTCTGTCTTGTCACCGACGGCATTACCGAGGCGGAGACAGGCGGGCGTGAACTTGGCCTTGGCGGATTGGCTGCTCTGTTGCAGCGCATGCCGGACAGAACCCCGCGGCAAAAGCTGGACGGCGTGATGCGGCTGTTTGGTAATGGTCGTTTGCAAACGCATGATGATGCGACGTTGCTGATTGTCACGGCCAATGGTCAGGCTGTGGCATAATGGCCGACGCCGGTGCACAGACCGCATCATTTGCCGGCACAGCTGAAAGTCTTGCACCGGCGCGGGATTTTCTGCGTCGCTATCTGACTGACGCTGGCTGGCCCGGCAGTGATCTGGACGCTGTCATTGCCCTTGGCGAAATCATTCAGAATGTCGTGCGTCATGGATTTCACGGGGGCAGGACCGAAGGCACAATCACGATCACCGTGGAAATTCTGAATGACAGGCTGGTAGTTCTGGTTGAAGATATTGCACCGCCATCATTGCAGCTTGGCTGGTCGGGGGCGGGGCGTAGACCGCATGAAGGCGGGCTGGGGCTTGGCATTGCGCGCCGTATTGCCAGCAAAATTGATTTCCAACCAGTGGAAAATGGCAATCGGGCCTTGCTTGAATTTTTGCCCGAATAACGACAAGGGGACGCTGAAAAGTTATATGAACGGTTTTTCCTGTCGCCGATTTTCTGCTCTGTCTGCGAACAGTCCCGGTGCGCTGGTGCGGACGGGAAATCGTGGTCTTGCCCGTGTTGAGAAGGTGGCGTTTTCACGTCCCTGCACGCCGACAGATCTTGCGGCGATCTGTGGCTGGGCGGGTCTGGACAATCCGCGGCTGGTCGGTGTCAGCAAGGCTGGTTTTCGGCGCTTGCTAAGCGTTGCTGCCCAACGACGCCCGACCAATCATTATCACCATGCCGGTCATTTTGCGCATGTGATTATCGCGGCAGGGCTGCTGGCATATGCCGGGGCGCTGACAGCGCGCGAGCGGTCTTTACTGGTGCTGGCTGCGCTGGTGCATGATCTTGATCATTGTGGCCGTTATGCCAGCCAGAAAATGTTTGTGCAGGAACAGGCATCGGCGCGGCGGGTCAGCCGGATCATCATTGGCGCTGGCGGTGATGCGCGTTTGTCGCTGCGTCTGGTGTTGCTGCTGAAAGCAACGGCTCTCAACGATCATAAGGATCGAAAGACAATTTTGAACAGCGACCGGATCGCGCGACTGCTGGCTGACGCCGATCTGTTCTCATCACTGTTTTTCAGCCGGCAAAGGGCCATCCGCCTGACCCGTGCGCTGAAGCTGGAACGGATGAGCAAGGGCAGCGCGTCTGAGCAGTATGATGCGTTCGTCACAGCCACCATGCGGACCGGACCGCATTCAGATGCGGCACGGCGTCTGCTGTCGCGCAAGGATGAAGGATCAGCGTCTTTGCGGCAGGCCTGTACAATGTCTGATATCTGATGACGGTTGATACATGATGGCATATCTTACTTATTGTAAAAATTGTGTTTTCTGGGACATGATACATGAAGGAACACCGATGCGCGCGCCTGAATGGCGGTGCAGACGTCATGCGCCAACCCCGGTTTCAGAAGAGCAAATGACCAGCGCTGGCACCATCTGGCCAGCCACGTTTGAT
>JADHLH010000104.1 GCA_016780765.1 Alphaproteobacteria bacterium
CCATTCAGATTGCGTTTCGGTGTGTGCAAACTAGCTGTTTTTGTCAGGCTTTGGAATGCCGGAAATCACGGGGCAAGGCTTGAAATCATTGGGCAAGACTGGAAATCAGGTGGCAAGTTCAGGCCAGCGGGCATGAAATCGGGCCCAGTCCGCTTCTTCCATCGACACCTCCAGGCACATATCACCAGCATCGGACATTTCGGACTGGCGGACCTGTCCGCGATCGAACAGCCAGGCGCGCGCCGCGCCATCAGCCGGACCAATGATGATCTTTGCACTGCGTCGACCCGCCCCCAGATGCCGGTCGATATCAGCCAGCAAATCATCGGTCCCGTTGCCTGTCAGCGCCGATACCCGCGCTGCGCCCGGCACAAGATTATCCAGGATATCGCTTTGTTCATCATCATCATCCAGAAGATCAGACTTGTTCAACACCGACAGCAGTCGCTGTTCCTGTGCCTCTTCATCCAGTCCCAGATCACCAAGAACGTCATGCACATCGCCTGCCTCTTCGGCGACCAGCGGCGAGGCTGAATCATGCACATGCAGCAGCAAATCCGCCTGCACCACCTCTTCAAGTGTACTCTTGAAGGCCTCAACCAGTTCGGTCGGCAGCTGGCTGATAAAACCGACCGTATCGGCCAGAACCGCTTCACGCCCCGATGGCAGGGTGATGGCCCGCATGGTCGGGTCAAGCGTTGCAAACAGCATGTCCTTGCTCAATACTCCGGCACCGGTCAACCGGTTGAACAGCGTCGACTTGCCAGCGTTGGTGTAACCGATCAACGCGATAGTCGGCACCTCACCGCGCTGCCGGTTGCCGCGCTGGATATGGCGCGTGCGCTCAACCTCTTTCAGTTCCTTCTTGATACGGACAACGCGGTCCATCAGCATCCGGCGATCAAGCTCGATCTGGCGCTCGCCCGGGCCGCCAAGGAACCCGCCGCCGCCACGCTGGCGTTCAAGGTGGGTCCAGCTGCGCACCAACCGGCTACGCTGAAAGGTCAGTGCCGCCAGTTCAACCTGCAGACGGCCCGCATGCGTCTGCGCCCGCGCACCAAAAATTTCCAGAATCAGGGCAGTGCGGTCGATCACCTTGCATTTCATGCGTGTTTCAAGGTTGCGTTGCTGCACTGGCGTCAGCGCGGCGTTGATCACAATGATCGGGTCATCATGCTCTTCGGCTGTGTCCGCAATCCTGTCAACATAACCGGTACCAAGAAAGGTTGGTGCGCGCGGTTTATGCAGACTGACACTTTCGGCATGCACCACCTCAAGACTGATTGCCCCAACGAGCTGCACCGCCTCGGCAAGCATGGCGTCGGGTCCGCGCGGCAGGGGCATGCTGCGAATATCAGGATGAATGACGAATGCAGGCGTTGCGCCCAATACGGCCTCTTTCAGAAGTCTGAGTGATGTTGGTTCAAAGCAGGTGACAGCTAGACAGGTAGAGCGGCAGCGTGATGATTGCAACCGCCCTTGCAGATGGACGCCCGCCTGATGCAGCGTTAAGGTGCCTTCACAGCAGAGGTTTGGCATGCAGAAATCAATCATTATCACCGGTGCTGGTCGCGGTATCGGGGCGGCCACCGCCAGAACATTCCTTGAAGCAGGGTATCGTGTGGGGCTGATCGGGCGCAACGAAGATACGCTGAAAGCCGCAGCCGGCGATCATCCGGATTCGATGGTGCTTGTTTGTGATGTTGGTGATCCGGCCAGCGTCGATCAGGCCTTTGGCACGGCGATGCACGCCTGGGGGCGGCTGGATGTGCTGTTTAATAATGCTGGCCGCGGCAGCCCGCCGAAAACCGCCGATGAGACCGATATCGATACCTGGATGGATGTGGTGCGCGTCAATCTGACAGGATCTTTTTTGTGCGCACGCGCTGCCTTTGCCATTATGCGCAGCCAGTCACCACAAGGCGGGCGCATCATCAAAAACGGATCGGTTTCGGCGCATGCACCGCGCCCCGGTTCAGCCCCCTATACATCAACCAAGCATGCGATCACCGGACTTACCAAAAGCCTGTCTCTGGACGGGCGGCGCTATGACATTGCCTGCGGACAGATCGACATCGGCAACGCGTTGACCGAGATGGTTGAACCGATGAAAACTGGCATGCCGCAGGCCGATGGATCAATTCGCCCGGAAGCCACCATGGATGTCGCGCATGTCGCAAAGTCGGTGTTTCATATGGCCGAAATGCCGCTGGATGCGAATGTGCAATTCATGACGGTGATGGCGCCCAAAATGCCCTTCATCGGGCGTGGATAATTCAGCCACAAATAGTTCAGGGCATCCTGAACCCGGCGCAGGCAATAAAAGCACCGTTCCGATATTCAGGCTTGCCATAAATAAAGGGCGTTCCATCAGGGCAGATCACCATGCCGCCCGACGCCCGCAAGACGGCCTCACCAGCCGCAGTATCCCATTCCATTGTCGGGCCAAAGCGCGGATAGACATCAGCCTCACCCGCCGCCAGCAAGCCGAATTTCAGACTTGATCCTGTGGCAAGCGTCTCGGTAATACCATTGGCCGCAAGCCAGTCATTTGTCTGATCATCGCGATGTGAACGGCTGGCCATGGCCACCGCACCGCGTAGAGGAACTGGCCGCACCTCAAGCTTTCGCGACCTGCCGCCTGAATGCTCACTTGCACCCAGCCCGACCACACCGTGAAACAGGCGATCCAGCGCTGGTGCAAAAACAATCCCCATCACCGGTGCGCCGTGCTGGATCAATCCGATATTCACCGTAAAGGCCCCGTTACCATCGGGCCGCAGGAATTCGCGGGTACCGTCCAGCGGATCAACCAGAAAAAACTCGTCCGACGGGGCCAGACTGTGGCTGTCGGCATTTTCCTCTGAAATGACCGGAATATCAGGTGCCAGATCAGCCAGCGCCTGCAGAAGAATAGCCTCGGCAGCTTCATCTGCCTCGGACACGGGTGATCCATCCGGCTTTTTGCGCGCCACAACTCCGCGCGCATGAATCTCCATGATCTTGTCGCCGGCATGCCGGACAGGATCTACAAGGGCCGTCAGCAGGTGCTGACATTCAGTTTCTGAAAGCATTGTGAATATGTGCCCTTTCCGACTACGGGGTCACATGATAGGGCGATCAGAAATCAAGTTCCATCTGATTTGATGGCCCTTGCCTTGATGACCGATGCCTTGATGACCGCTGCCTTGATGACAGGTCTTTTGATTGCGGGGCACCGCGCGCATGTGACGCTGCTCCGTTCCGGTCCGAGGTGAACCCCCGCCAGTTGCGGCTGCCATGACGTTCGGCCACATCGCGTGCATCGCGCCGGTGACGCGATGATTTGCGGAACCCGAACATTGCATCTGCAGCCGCTTTTCGCGCTGTTTTCTCATCCACAATCGGCGGCGGATAGCCAGCTGCCATAGCCGGTTTCAGCCATGGTGTATGGATCAGAGTCGTCGGCATCGCTGTCAGTTCGGGCACCCATTGCCGGATGAAGACTCCGTCCGGGTCCTGCTCAAGGCTCTGTTTCAGGGGGTTATAGATGCGCAGCGTGTTAATGCCCGTCATGCCCGACTGCATCTGGCACTGGCTGTAATGGATGCCCGGCTCATAATCGGTAAACTTGCGGGCAAGATGCAGCGCCGGCGCCCGCCAGTCGAGCCACAGATGATAGGCGGCAAAGCTCATCACCATGGCGCGCATGCGAAAGGTCAGCCAGCCACCAGCATCAAGATAGCGCATGCAGGCATCCACCAGCGGATAGCCGGTTTGCCCAGTCTGCCATGCTGCAAGCCGTGCCGCCGCATCGCTGCCCCCTTTCTCCAGCGCATGATAGGCGGGATGGAACGGGCGAAACTCCACCGCCGGTTCATCTTCCAGTTTCTGAATGAAATGGCAGTGCCAGTGAAGACGGCTTTCAAAACTTTTGATCTGCGTTGCCCAGCCATGCCTGCCACGGGCGCGCTGCGCCTGACTTTCCTGCCATACCTCGCGCACTGACAGACAACCGAATGCCAGATAGGCGGACAGGCGTGAACAACTGTCAGCGGCCTTGACCGGGGTGGCCATTGCCGCGCGGTAATCACGGCCTCGTGTCTCAAAGAAACTGGACATCAGGTGAAGACCTGCCTGCCGTCCACCTCTCTGGCGGTGCGGGCATGGATCATCGGCAATGCCGATATCACGCGGGGCGGGCCAGGATGCACTGACTGCATCGCTGGAAACATCACTCGCTGGCAGGTGGTTTGGTGCCGGCAGCATGGGCTGTCCCATCAGCTGGTCCCATCTGGATGCCCAGCCACGCCGCGATGTCATGCGGCGATGCACGCCAAATTGCTGATATTCCAGAAATTCAATACCGGCGCTGCACGCCCACCCCATAACGCGCCTGTCGCGCGCATAGGTCCAGCCATTCCATGTTTCCTGGTGGGCATGAATGCGCTGAACGCCATGCGCAGCGCATAATTCGGCCAGAACTGAGGCCGCATCGCCGATGCGGATGACCAGCGGCTGGGCGCGCGCCGCCAGGTCACGTGCCAATTCATCAACGCATTCTTTCAGAAAATCGAACTGTCGCCCTGACATGTCAGGCTGCTGCCACAATTCCGGTTCCAAAATATATAGCGGCAGGACAGGCCCGTTCGCCAGCGCCGCCGTCAGTGGGGCATGGTCATGCAGGCGCAGATTACGTTTGAACCAGACAATGTCCACAGCTGTTCCCTGTTTGTTTCAGCTGCAGAATAAGGATTGCGGCGATGAATCCAAGTCACAAGCACACAGCCGGACCAAATGCCGCACAAACAACTGGCCCGGGTGATGCCGTTGATCAGCGGCAGGCCGCTGCCGTGCTGCGCAACGCCTTTGCAAGGGTCAGGGAATCAATGGCAACCGCCACAAAATCCACCCCCTGATCGAGATAGGATTTTGCCGCCACCGGATCCAGCGACATGATCCCCGATGCCTTGCCGGCAGCCTTGATCCGCTGCAATGAATCGGTGATAGCGGCCTGCACTTCGGGCGCGCCGGGATTACCGATATGCCCCAGATTGGCGCTGAAATCAGACGGCCCGATAAACACCGCATCCACACCTTCAACAGCCAGTATTTCGTCCAGTGCGTAGTAGCCGGCGCGGCTTTCAAGCTGAACCACAAGACACATCTCGTCATTCGCTGTGGTCAGGTAGTCCGCATGGCTGGAAAATCCGGTTGCGCGCGCACCAGCACCGCCAACACCGCGGATTCCATCGGGTGGATAGCGCATGGCGCGCACCAGCATCTCAGCTTGTTCACCGCTTTCAACCATCGGCACGATCAGCGTCTGGCAGCCAATATCCAATAGCTGCTTGATGATCACAGGCTCACCAACTGGCGGGCGCACTAGGGCTGCCGCTGAATATCCGGCTATAACCTGCAGCTGCGTGATGATCGACGGAATATCATTTGGCGAATGTTCGGCATCCACCAGCAGCCAGTCGAAATCCGCCGTCGCGGCTATTTCCGCTGCAATGCCGGTGCCCTGGGTCAGCCAGCACCCGATGGTCTGTTTGCCTACCTTCAGATCGGCCTTGAACCTGTTTACCGGTGCCGCCATGTCCTGTCCTCTGCTCTCAAAATATCTGTCAGTTCCGTGCGCCTGGAACCAATTTTTTCAAGTGAAATCCTTTATACGAAATCAATCACCACACTGCCAAACGGACCATAATCCGCAAGGAAGTGATCGCCATGCCGTGCCTCAATCGGCCGCACAAAACTGCCCGACAAAACAACATCGCCAGCGCGCAGCCCCTCACCATAGCTGGCAAGCCTGTGCACCAGCCAGGCCATGCTCAACGCCGGATCATCCAGCACGCCAGCCCCGAGACCTGTTTCCTCAACCTCGTCATTGCGGCGCACAATGGCACCGACACGGCGCAGATCGAACGCATCGACCTTATGCCGCATATCGCCCATCACAACCCCGGCATTGGCAGCATTATCGGAAATGGTGTCCAGCACAGTGCGTGTCGCGCCACTTTCAGGGTCGGCGCGATAGATACGCGTATCCAGAATTTCCAGCGCCGGTGCCACTGCCTCGGTCGCTGAAATCACATCACCGCGCGTTACATCCGCACCGGCCAGATCATGTTTCATGATGAAGGCGATTTCCGCCTCGATGCGCGGTTCGATAAAGCGGTCATCGGGAACAGTGCCACCATGATCGAAAAACATATCCTCAAACAGGAGGCCACTGTCTGGAATATCAATCCCAAGCGCATATTGCATGGCCTTTGATGTCAATCCGATCTTCCAACCGGTGATGCGCCCGCCAGCGGCAAGTTTGCGCTGCACAAACGCATCCTGAATGGCGTAGGCGTCGTCCATATCCATGCCCGGATGATCTGCCGTCATCATGCGAATCTGGGTGCGCGTGGCCTCGGCTTCGAACAGCGCGGCACCGCAGGCCGCAGCATCGGTTTTGCTCAACATCGGCATGCCAGCCCCCTATTCATCCCGTACACCGTTGCGCAACGTCCCCAGCCCGTCGGCACTTACCTCTATCACATCGCCAGGCTGCAACCATTTTGGCGGGTCAAACCGCGCGCCGGCCCCTGTTGGCGTGCCGCAGACCAGAATATCGCCTGGCACCAATGTGATAAAGGTCGAGACATAGTTGATGATATACGTGAAGTCGAAAATCATCCGGCTGGTCCGGTCCTGCTGGCGAATGTCACCATTCACACGGGTGGTCAGCTCTATATCTGCCAGCATATCGGGGCCTGTAAAGCGCAGCAG
>JADHLH010000105.1 GCA_016780765.1 Alphaproteobacteria bacterium
AGCACGCGCGTCATCATCAGATGCTGGCAGCTGTTCATATAACTCGCGGATATGTGAGGCTGATGAAAAAGACCGCATCAATATCTACTCAAATCTCGACACGCATGTCGTTAGGCTGGCGGCGGAAACGCATGTCGCCATGTTTGTCTTTGGTTATGCGCTTGATTTAATCTTTGAGGCAATGCCGGCTACGACAAAAAATACCTCATGCGCGTCCGCCGCCAGTGCCTGATTCAGGCGGCCATTGGCATCACGAAACCGGCGTGAAAGCCTGTTGTCAGGAACAATGCCAAGGCCGGTTTCACTCGCCACCAGGACAATCGTGCCACTGGCCTGTTGCAGGGCTGCCAGCAGATTTGCGCTGGCCGCGTCGATATCCATGTCTTTCACCAGAAGGTTGGTGACCCATACGCTGAGACAATCTATCAGCAGGACCGAATTCGGTGTGTCTGCGCTGGCGATGGCACCAGCCAGATTGACAGGGGCTTCAACCAGATGCCAATTCGGGCCGCGCCGCTGTTGATGCAGCGCCACCCGTTCAGCCATTTCATCATCGAAAATTTCAGCCGTCGCCACATAGGTGATCGGATTTGCGCCAGCTTTTTCCAGTGCAAGCCCCTCGGCAAAGGCTGATTTGCCAGAACGTGCACCGCCAATGACGAAATGAAGGGTTGCCACACGACCGTCCTCTGCTGGCGATATTCACCGCGTTTTGATAGCAGTTTCGTTGCGTCTTGCCACCTGCAAATTTTGGCGCTTGCCGGTTGGGAAGTGGCCATTTCAGGGCAGCAGATGTCATTTTCAGAATGAATGGTCGTGACGGGACTGTTACCGTCTGCCCTGTAGTGGGGGAGTATTGCATGGCAGACAAACAGCAGCCGGTAACAGATCCACAAATATCATCGCCGCGTGCTGGTCGGCGTCGGCGCAGCGCGCGTAACCCCCAAAAAGCACCCTTCCTGTGCGGTCAGCTGGAATGGGGCGCGGCCACTTTTCTGGATGTGCCCACCGAACCTGTTTCTGAAGACGCTGTCGAGGCGATTCACAATGCCAGCATGACGGTGCTGGAAGAGATTGGCATTTTGTTCATGAATGACGAGGCGTTAGTGATTTTGCGCGACGCCGGCTGTGATGTGGATATGGACAGCCAGCGGGTGCGCATGGACCGGGAATTCGTGATGCAGGCCGTTGCCCACGCACCTTCGGATTTCACCATCACGCCGCGAAATCCTGATCGACAGATCAGCTTTGGTGGTCGACATTTCAATTTTGGACAGGTTGCATCTGCACCGAACGTCATGGATCTGGACAATGGCCGCCGCACGGGTACACGCGCTGATTTCCAGAACTTTTTGCGGCTGTCACAATCTTTCAACTGTATCCATTTCAACAGTGGCTATCCGGTTGAACCGGTCGATATTCACGCATCGGTGCGCCATCTCGATGCGATTGGGGACATGCTGACGCTCACCGACAAGGTGGTGCATGCCTATTCGCTTGGCCCTGAACGGATCGAGGATGCAATGGAAATGATCCGCATCGCTGCCGGTCTTGACGCTGCGCAATTTGAAGCGCGCGCGCATATGTTCACCAACATCAACTCTTCATCTCCTCTGAAACATGACTGGCCGATGCTGGACGGTGCGATGCGGGCCGCGCGGCGGGGGCAGGCTGTCGTTGTGACCCCCTTTACCCTTGCTGGCGCCATGCCACCGGTGACGCTGGCAGGTGCGATCACACAACAAAATGCCGAAGGGCTGGCGGCGATTGCCCTGTTGCAGCAGGTCCGCCCCGGCACACCAGTGGTTTATGGCGCTTTTACCAGCAATGTTGACATGAAATCAGGCGCGCCGGCTTTCGGCACGCCGGAATATGTCAGGGCCATGCAGATGTCGGGTCAGATGGCGCGGAGCTATGGTCTGCCGCTGCGGGCATCGAATGCGAACGCGGCCAATGCACCAGATGCGCAGGCGATGTGGGAATCGGTATTGTCGCTCCAGGGCAGCCTGTCCGGCCATGCCAACATGATCTATCACGCTGCCGGATGGATGGAAGGCGGTCTGTCAGCAAGTTTTGAGAAATTCGTGATTGATTGCGAAGTCTTGCAGCAGCTCTTGTACAGCCAACAGCCTATCCCGGTCAGTGCGGATGATCTGGCACTGGATGCCATTGCCGAGGTTGGCCCTTCAGGACATTTCTTTGGTGCGGATCACACGCAATCGCGTTATCGCGACGCGTTTTATGCACCGCTATTGTCTGACTGGCGCAATTTTGAAAGCTGGGAGGAGGACGGAGCAGTCTGGACGCATGATCGTGCAAACGCAGCGTGGAAAACCATTCTTGATGAATATGAAGCCCCGTCGCTTGATGCCTCTATTGCCGAGGAACTGGCCGATTTCATCTCTCGCCGCAAGCATGAGGGCGGTGCCCCGACCGATTTCTAGACCGGTGAGGGGCCGGCAATTATGGCTTATCCAAACTGATCTCTAGAACAGAGAGCCTGCTGACAGTGCTTTGGTAAACATCGCCTCATCAGCATTGCCGCCAGAAATGATGGCGACGGCGCATTTGGTGTCCTTTGGCAGGCGGCCGTCAAGTGCTGCTGCCAGCGCCACTGCGCCGCCCGGTTCAGTCACCAGTTTCAGATGCTTGAAGGCGGTTGCCATTGTCTGCAGGACAAGATGGTCACTGACCGCAAAGCCGCCAGCCAGCGTCCGGCTGTTGATTGAAAATGTCATCTCGCCCGGTTGCGGGGTGACGATAGCATCGCAGATTGAACGATTTTCAGTGGGAACAGTCTCGCGGATGCCGCTGGCGAGTGAACGAATGGTATCATCAAAATCTTCCGGCTCGGCGGCCCAAATTGCGGTGTCCGGCATCAGCGCCCTGATCGCAAGGCTGGCACCGGCAATCAGTCCGCCGCCGCCGCAGCAACAAGTGACATGATCGGGAACGATGCCGCGTTCTATGCATTGTTCGGCAATTTCCAGCCCGATTGTGCCCTGACCGGCGATCACGCGTGCATCTTCAAAGGGCTTGATCAGCGTGGCACCGGTTTCTGCTGCGATGGCATTGCCGATATCTTCCCGGCTTTCGCTGTAGCGGTCATAGGTTACAACATCTGCGCCATAAGCCCTTGTGCCTTCGATCTTCATGGCGGGAGCATCTTCGGGCATAACGATTGTCGCCTTCATCCCGCGAAGCCGGGCTGCCCGTGCCACGGCCTGCGCGTGGTTGCCACTGGAAAAAGCCACCACATCGGTGACAGCATCATCAAGGCTCATCACAGCATTGGTTGCGCCCCGCAGCTTGAAGGACCCGGTATGCTGCAGGCATTCAGGCTTTGCCAGCAGGCGAAAGCCCAGCGCATCATTCAGCCGCGGCGATTCCAGCAACGGCGTGCGCACGATGTAGGGCGCAATCCGGTCAGCTGCCGCACGGATGGTCTTGATGTCGATGCTGCTGGCAATCTCGGCGGCGGTCATGTCGGCAGTATTGTGCAGATCGTTCATCATCTCGTCCATCATGGGTTGCTGTGAGATATAAGCCTACATGCTGCGGGCGGCGTTCAGCAAGCAGCGGGCAATCATAAAGCATACTTGTGTTTGTCAGGCTTGTGTTTGTGTGGCCACGCGCCTATTTTGACGGCCTTGAGGACGAAGTGGACACAGTCATGACAACCGATACGCACACTCCACGCTTTCGCGGCTCGTATACCGCGCTGATCACGCCATTCACCAATGGCGGTATCGATGAGGCTGCGTTTCGAAAACTGGTCGATTTCCAGATTGATAATGGCACGCACGGGTTGGTGCCGGTGGGTACAACAGGTGAATCGCCAACACTGACCCATGAAGAACATGACCGCGTTGTGGAAATCTGCATCGAACAGACGGCTGGCCGCGTGCCGATCATCGCGGGTGCCGGATCGAACAGCACAGCCGAAGCGGTGCGCCTTGCCAGGCGCGGTGCGGCGGCCGGTGCGGATGGCGTGTTGATTGTCAGCCCCTATTACAACAAGCCGACACAGGAAGGGCTGTTCAGGCATTTCAGTGCTGTGGCCGAGGCAGTTGACGTGCCGGTGATTGTCTATGACATTCCGGGGCGTTCCATTGTGCGCGTAGATGATGACACGCTTGTGCGGCTGAACAAAACGCATGGCAATATTTGTGGGATCAAGGATGCAACCTCCGAGGTGGGTCGCCCGCCGCGTATTCGGAATGCGCTCGGTGCCGGCTTTACCCAGATGTCTGGTGAAGATGCAACGACGCTGCCCTTTCTTGCTGGTGGCGGGCATGGGGCTATTTCGGTCACATCCAATATCGCGCCGCGGGAAATCGCCGACATGCATAATGCGTGGCAGGCCGGTGATATCGCCGCCGCGCAGGCGATCAACGCCCGCATGATCGAACTGCATGACGCCATGTTCTGCGAGGCCAGCCCTGGTCCCGTAAAATATGCGGCAAGCCTTCTGGGGATTTGTGCCGCAGAAACACGTCTTCCCCTGTGCGAGATTGCTGACAGTAGCAAGGCCCGGGTCGAGGCCGCGTTGCGCGGTGCCGGGCTGATCAACTAGTGCCGCCCCGGCATCTGTCGGGCGCGTCCGGAGAACAGACCGATGGCCAAGGGACATATTACGACCGGACGCATTGCCGAAAATCGACGGGCGCGTCACGAGTATGAAATTCAGGAACAGATCGAGGCTGGCCTTGTGCTGCGTGGCAGCGAGGTGAAGTCGCTGCGCTCTGGCCAGGCGACCATTGCCGAATCCTATGCGGGTGAGGACAGGGGCAGGCTGATGCTGTTCAATGCCAACATCCCCACCTATGACGCGGCGCGTGAAAATCATGAACCGCGCCGTCCGCGCGAACTGCTGGTTAAGGCACGTGAACGGAACAAACTGCTGGGCCTGATCCGGCGGGAAGGGATGACACTGGTTCCGCTGGTGCTGTATTTCAACGATCGCGGTGTTGCCAAAATTCAGATCGGTCTTGCCAAGGGGCGGCGCAAGCAGGACAAGCGCCAGGCCTCAAAGGACAGGGACTGGGGCCGTGAAAAGGCCCGTCTGCTGCGCGGCAAAAACTAGGGATTTGGTTTATCTTATAATGCCAGGACGCATTACAGATGGATGCATCACTGTTGCATGCATCACCTTCTTGGCGGTGTTGCAAACAGGCTGATGGCCTCTTCGAACATTGCATCGGTCAATCTGCCGGTTTGCGTGTTATAGCGCGAACAATGGTACGAGCTGACAAGCCGAAGCCGGCGTTTTCCATAATCCGCAATATGCACCCCGCCATGGTGAAAAGGAACGCTTGAGGGACGCTGGTCAAGACAGCGCAAGGCCGCGTCATGTGCCTGCCGGCCAAGCACCAGAATGGTGTCCAGATACGCCATCGCAGCAATCTCGCGTGCCAGAAAATAGCGGCAATTGGCCAATTCGGCAGGTGTTGGTTTGTTTTCAGGTGGCAGGCAGCGCACCGCATTGGTAATACGCACATCATGCAGGCTGATATCATCATCCGCGTCGGCGCTGTAGGTACCGGTTGCCAGGCCAAAACGGGCCAGCATATGGAATAGATAGCCGCCGGCAGCATCACCGGTAAATGGCCGGCCTGTGCGATTGGCACCGCGTAGCCCCGGGGCAAGGCCGATGATCAGCCGCCGCGCATCAAGACTGCCTAACGACTCCACAGGTGCGTTATGCCAGTTCGGATAAGTGGTGCGGCAGGTGCGGCGAAGACCAACAAGGCGAGGGCAGCGGCGGCAGCGAGGTCTTGGTGGCGTAAAACTCATGGCAGATGCCCGGCTGGCATTACTCAGGCGCTTTCGTCCGATGTTTCTGTATCGGCGCTATCGGACTGCGGGCGCGTCGGACGCACGATATGTTCGCGAATGCTTTCCATTTCGACAAAATTATCGGCCATCCGGCGCAGTGAATCAGCTACCATTGGAGGCGACGTGCGTGTTGTCGACACCACTGTCACACGAACGCCGGTTCCCTGTACATCCTCAAGAAGGCGGCAGAAATCGCCGTCACCGGAAAACAGGATTGTGTGATCGATATGCGGCGCAAGACGCAGCATGTCGAGGGCAATTTCCATGTCCATATTGCCTTTGACACGCCGCTTGCCCGTATCGGGGTCGGTGAATTCACGGGTCAGTTTGCTGATTACCGAATAGCCGTTATAGTCCAGCCAGTCGATCAACGGGCGCAAAGGCGAATATTCCTGATCCTCGGGCAGGGCAGTGTAATAGCAGGCACGCAGCAGGTTGGTGTCATGGGCGAAATATGCGCGCATCCGTGCGTAATCGATATCCATGTTGAGTGCACGTGCCGCTGCATAAAAGTTGGACCCGTCGATGAACAGGACGGTTTTTTCCTGAAGTATGGTCGATGACATATAAAATCCTGTTTAAAAATAGAGTTGTTTAAATGAACCGTTAGACACGGTGTTCGGTATGATCAAATTGAGTTTTGGTAGTACATTGTTACACATCAAGCTATCACTGCTCTTGTTGATGTAAAGATATTAATAGTTTTGGGGCTGTCCTAGATAACTCAGAATTGGGTTATCATGGAGAGCATGAGAAAGTCACGGATAAGTCAGGTTAAGCAAGATCGTCTTCTTGAGCATTTTGTTGCAGGAACGACCGCACGAACAGCTGCGAGTTTGGTA
>JADHLH010000106.1 GCA_016780765.1 Alphaproteobacteria bacterium
ACCAAACTCGCAGCTGTTCGTGCGGTCGTTCCTGCAACAAAATGCTCAAGAAGACGATCTTGCTTAACCTGACTTATCCGTGACTTTCTCATGCTCTCCATGATAACCCAATTCTGAGTTATCTAGGACAGCCCCAAATATCTTTGTCGCTAAAACGACCCATTTGCGGAATTTTCAGAACAGACTCCCACCGTTTTTAGGCTCAATGAGAGCGAAGTCAGCGCGAGTTGACACGGTATATTTCTGAACATTTGTGAGTAGGGCAAACGGACAGCTGGCAACACCCCGGCACCCGTCCCTCTAAGGACCTGTAGATCTGCTATGCTGAGATCCGCTGCAGCATCTTGGACTCTGTTTTTTGGCCTGTTGCTGATCATGGCCGGCAACGGGTTGCAGATTGTATTGCTTGGCGTCGAGGCCAAGGATTCCGGCTTTTCGAACGTCGTCACCGGTTTTGTGATGGCCGGGTATTTTCTGGGCATGTTTTTCGGCTCGATCCTGGTTCCCAAATTGCTGAACAATGTTGGTCATGTGCGGGTGTTCGGCGCGATGTCGGCACTGGCATCAGCTGCCGTACTGGTGATTGCGCTGTTCGTCAATCCAGTTATTTGGGCCGCCATGCGGATCCTGACCGGCCTGAGTTTTGCCGGCATGTATATCGTCTGTGAAAGCTGGTTGAACGACAAGTCAACCAACGAGACACGCGGCCAGATGCTGTCACTTTACATGATCATTTCGATGGGCGGCCTCGGTATCGGCCAGCTGCTGGTGGGATTTGGCGGCGAACAAAGCGTCGGGCTGTTTGTTATGGCCTCGGTCATGGTTTCGATTGCCGTTGTGCCCATTCTGCTGACAGCAGGATCAGCACCAAGCTTTGAAGAGCCTGAGCGGATGAGCATACGCCGCCTTGTTCAGGTATCCCCGCTTGCCGTCGTTGGTCTTGCCATAAATGGTATCGCTGTTTCGATGATGTTCGGCATGGGCGCGGTATATGGCCGGTCAATCGGCATGGATAACACCGAGGTCGGATATTTCATGGCGGCACCGATGCTGGGTGCGTTGTTGCTGCAGTATCCTGTTGGCCGTCTGTCTGACCGGTTTGATCGTCGCCTGGTGATTCTGGTCGTGACCATCATGGGGGGCATTGCCGCCGGCTGCGCCACGATGTTTGGTAAACAGGAATTTGCCCTGCTGATCCTGTGCATGCTGATCTATGGGGGCGCATTGTTTCCCAGCTATTCGCTGTGTATTGCGCATGCGAACGACTTTCTGACACCCAGCCAGATGGTCGCGGCGGCATCGGGTCTTGTCATGGTGAACGGTGTGGGGGCTGTTATCGGATCGCCATTGGCCGCCCTGTCCATCGAATATCTGGGCATTGGCAGCTTTTTTGTCATGGTCGCCAGTGTTCAGGTGGCAATGGCGCTTGTTGTGCTGTTCCGGATGAGCCGCCGTTCGGCTGTACCGAACGAGGCACAGGGCCCATTTGTGGCTATTCCGGAAAGCGGCAGTGCGGTGGTAGCCACGCTGAACCCCGAGGCGCAATGGGTGCCCGGCACCGACGAAATCGCCGAGGAAGAAGACCCGTTCCGTGATAATCCATATGTCAACTAGGCCTTATGTAAACTAAGTCTTATGTAGACTGGGCCTTATGTCGATATGGCACGCTGATCTGTGCGCCGGGCTTGATGCCAGTCCGTGCAGCCTGACCCGGTATTATGTCCATCTGTTCATCTGCCAGAATCCGGCACTGAAAACAGTTGTTTGATGCTGAGCGTACATCCACAAACGCAACTGCCGGGTTTGCGAACAACGCCCCGGCATAGCGGCTGACATCCACGCGCGCCACAACGCTGCCCGTACCATAGACAATCCGCTGGTCATCGCTGTATCCGCGCACCAGATAGGACGGGCTGTCAAGACTCTGCGGCAGATCACCGCTGGATTCAGCACGCTGGCACGGGTCTGCATGCAGGAACACCGGGCCGGTTTCAGCATAGGGCGTTATCGATGCGAACGGGCGATAGGCGATGATCAGATACGGCTTGCCATCAGCAATCATCTGCAGGCAATGGCGGCACGGCAGGCCTGAACCATCGGACACTGCGCGTTCTGGCGGATTGCCATAGGCATCAGGCCCACCATCCCAAATCCGCTGCGCGTCGCCTGTCGGCATAGCCTCAAAAATGACTGCCTTGCCTGTCATCCTACCTGCCCCGCATGATGTTTCAGCACATTGGTTTCAGCACATTGGTTTCAGCACATTGGCTCTCGTGGCGAGGCTATGCCGTTTAATACTTGTCGGCAAAATATGCTCTTTAGTACTATCCTCTGGCAGGACGCGGCGGCAGCCGGATTCTGCTTTGCTGCATGGCATGCTCAACACAACCACATCAACTTAGCCTTATGTTTTTGCCAAGAGTCATCTTTGCCATTTTGCTGATACCCGGCGTGCTGATACCCGGCGTGCTGATACCCGGCGTGCTGATACCCGGCCTGCTGATGGGCGGTATCGCTGCTGCTGACACGCCGCCGTTCGATATCGACGGGGCTGTGACAGTCACCCGTATTGTCGACGGAGACTCGCTGAAAAGCGGAAAGCTCAGCATCCGTCTGTTCGGCATCGACGCACCTGAAGGACGGCAAAACTGCACCCGCGCCGATGGCAGCGAATGGACATGCGGCAAGGCCGCCACCTCTGCCATGGCAGATATCGTCGCACAGGCCGCGCAGTTGGACTGCACGCTGATTGATGTGGACCGGTATGGACGCCTTGTCATGCGCTGTCTGGCTGGTGACACAGATATTGCCGAGGCCCTTGTCGAACGCGGCCTGGCGGTGGCCTATCGGCGCTATTCCAAGGATTACGTCAGTGCCGAGTCGGTGGCTGAACGCAACGCGCGCGGCATGTGGCAGGGGCGTTTTGACATGCCGTGGGACTGGCGGCGCAAGAACTGAGCGTGACTCGGAACCAGTCTGAAACTGGCCTGAAACTCGCCCGGAACCAGTCTGTAGCCGGGGCGGTCTAGAGAAGGCCCAATTCGCGAAGTTCGGCCACAAGTTCAGGCGGCATCGCTTCGCCGGCTTCCTCACCGACCGGAATATCGACCGGCGCGTCCTTCGCCTCAAGATAGCGCCATCCCTGAAAGATCCGCACGCGCAGCGGTTCAACAGCGATGATCTCGGGTGCCAGCACAATGCCGCACGCCGGCTTGCCATCAGCACGTTGCATGCTGCGCAACTCGGTGATCGGCTGACGGGCACACATGACGCCCTTTATGACCCAGAAGATCGATCCGCCATCCAGCACTTCGTCGGCCCGCCGCGGCGTGTTGCGGGTCACATGCATCAATTCCATGCCATTGCGCACACGTTCGGCCTGCCAGTGGCGCAGACTGGCCAGAGATTCAGATCCCACAGATAGTTTTTTCAGGTGAACGGTCATAAGCTGCCAAGTCAGTCTTCACTCAAACTCTGCCACGAAAAAAAGGCAGCTACATCAGATAAAGGGCGGCAAGTCCCAGAAACACGAAAAAACCGACAACATCGGTGATTGTTGTAATCAGCACACTGGATGCAACCGCCGGGTCAACGCCCGCACGCACCAGCCCCAGCGGGACCACAGTGCCGCTTAACCCGGCGACAACCATATTGGCAAACATCGCCACCGCCATGACCGCGGCAATGTCGGCATCCTTGAACCACAGATAGGACATGGTGGCGGCCAGAAACGCGAACAGGCACCCGTTAAGCACCGCCACAACCAGTTCACGGCGCACGAAACCCGAAGCTGCGTCGCGGTCGATCTGGCGCAAGGCCAATGCCCGCACCGCAACGGTAACTGTCTGCGTGCCGGCATTGCCGCCCATCGAGGCCACAATCGGCATCAGCACGGCCAGCGCGACAAGGCGTTCGATGGTGGCATCAAACAATCCGATGACAGCGGATGCGATAATCGCTGTCACAAGATTGATCAACAGCCATGAGCTGCGCCCCTGCATTGTCTCCCAAAGGGTGGACCGCACATTCGATTCACCAACACCGGCCAGCGCCATCAAATCCTCTTCCGCCTCTTCGTCGATCACATCGATCACATCATCGATGGTAATCATCCCGATCAGGCGGCCATGCTCGTCAACAACTGGCGCGCTGACCATGCCATAGCGGCGGAACAGGATCGACACTTCCTCCTGGTCCATATCGGCGGGGATTTTGCGAAAATCACCATCCATGATCTCGGCCATGCGGCGCGGTCTTTGCGAACACAGCAGTTTGCTGAGCCGCACCTCGCCAATCGGATTGCGCGACGGATCGACCACAAACAACAGGTAAAATTCAGCATCCTGAAACGCCGATGCACGAAGATAATCGATGGTCTGGCCAACTGTCCAGAAGGACGGCACCGTTACCATCTCGCGCTGCATCATCCGGCCAGCTGAATCTTCTGGATAGGACAGTCCTTCCTCGACGAGGATACGTTCGGTGGCCGGCAAAGCGGCAAGAACGTCATCAATCTCGTTCTGTTCCAGTTCTTCAACGATATTGACGGCATCATCCGTCGGCAGATCAGGCAGCTGGCGCGCCAGCGCCGCCACACCCATCACGTCGACGATCTCATCACGCGTGCCTTCGGTCAGATAGGCAAGCATCTCTGCGTCCAATCCATCGCCGAGGATGAGGATCAGCCTTGCTGCCTGCGGTTTTGGCAGACGCTCGATAAGATCGGCCTGGTCGGCCGGGTGAAGCGGGCCGACAAGCGCACGCGCGCGCTCTTCAGCATCGCTTTCAATGGCGGCAATGACCGCGCTTTCAACTTTCGGCGTAAGACCATAGAGCGCGGCAAGGCGATCGCCCTCATCGCGGCGGTCAGGCGGCTCTGCTGCTGGCGGATTCGTATCCGCAAGCAGTGCCTTGTTTTTGTCAGCCCTTGCCATGCTGCAAAATCCGGATGTCAAAAAATTGCTGTGATGCGCAGGCGCACAATAACAGATCACAACACGAAAACAACTGCGCGCGGTTCCTGGTAATTTTATTTCAAAATCCGCAAAACAGTCAAAAAAGACGGCCGACAGCGTGCTGCGATTTACCGCCTCGTCAACGATTATCCTTCGAGGTTATAGAGGCCCACCCGGCGGCTGTTTCCATCGAACCTTATATCATGCCCAACTGGTGGATGTGCACGCTGTGTGCAATCCATCCTCTCGCAGACCGCACAGCCGATGCCGATGGCGTCATGCCCGCGCCGCTTTGTCGTTTCAACATCATCAGCATAGACAAGATCGCGCGCGTGATGGATTTCGCATCCAAGGGCCACGGCAAATTCTGGCGAGTCCTCGCCGGGCGGCGCCCAGTTTTGCGGTACTGTTCTGGCAATGGTGAAAAACCGCTGGCCATTCGGCAGCTCGGCTGACTGGAACAGCATCTTTTCGGGCGCGCGAAACGCCTTATGCACATTCCAGCGCGGACAGGTGCCACCATTCTTGGCAAACTGCATGCCGCCAGCCGCCAGCCGTTTGGAAATGTTACCGGCATCGTCAACACGCAGGAAAAAGAAGGGAATACCGCGCGCATGCGGGGCGTTCAGACTGGTCAGCCGGTGGCACACCTGTTCAAAACTTGCCCCAAAGCGGCGGCCAAGCAGGTCAAGATCATGTCGCAGGTCACGCGCTGCTGCCAGAAACCTGTCATAAGGCATCATCACGGCGCCGGCAAAATAGCCGGCCAGCGTCGACCTGAACAAGGACCGCGCGGCAGCTTCTTCAACGCCATGCGCATCACACATGTTGTCAAACCGGTCTGACTGGCTGATCAGGGCCAGCTGGACAAGCAGATGGAACGTGCGCTGCGAGCGACGCAACGCCTCGCTGATCAGGATTTCGCCGCGGTGATAATCATAGCGGCGCAACTGACCACCCATCACATCCGCCGGAATGATGCGGACCCGCAGATGACGATCCGCAGCCGTATGCCGGATCACACGTTCCAGCAGCTGTTCTGATCCATCATCCGCATCATGACCGGCAATCGCACCGCGATAGGACTCAGCTGCCTCTTCCACCTCGGCGAAATAATTATTCGCTTGCTGCAGCGTGTCACGTACCAGTTCGACCGGTGAATTCATGCCGCCTGCCTGCCGCCCGTCACCAGATGAAAATTCCAGCTGGTCGCGCACCTTGCGATAGGCCTGAAACAGGCTGAGCATGCCACGTGCCGCACTGGGTGCCGCCGTGATCAAATCCTGCAATTCACGCCGCGAAACACGCTCTGTCGACAAGATCGGGTCAGCAAACACCTCAGCCAGATCGGTCATCAGCGCCGGGCTGTCATCCTCGGCAAAGGATTTCAGGTCAATATCAAAGCTGTTGCCAAGGCGCAGCAGCAGCGGCACGGTCAGCGGGCGCTGATTATGCTCCAGAAGATTCAGATAGGAGGGCGAAATGTCCAGCGCCTCGGCCATCGCTGTCTGTGACAGACCAGATGACTGGCGAAAGCGGCGCAGCTTGTGGCCAACAAGTATCTTTTCCTGCATGGCAACTCCGCATGTTTGACTGTTCAGAAGGTCTAGAGTGAATTTGTAAAGTGTAAAAGTAAAGTATTTACTATTTTCAAATTTGCACTTTTTTCCTTTGCATTCACGCCGGAAAGCCTTAGCCAGATGAGTGAAGTTCAGGTGTTCCGTG
>JADHLH010000020.1 GCA_016780765.1 Alphaproteobacteria bacterium
ATATACCGGCAGTTCCATGTCGATTGTCTGCACTTCAGGTCCAAAGATCAGGTTTATAACCTGCTGCAGAAGCAAGGACAGTCCGAAGGTGGCAAGAAGCGACACAAACATGTCCTGGTCGATGATTCGCCGAATCATGATGACATAGATAAACCAGCCGAAAACAAACATCACCGGCATGACAATCAGCAAAATCAAGACAAGTGGTACGTGATAGGCATGGAGTGCAAACGCCAGATACCCGCCCATGATGACAAAGTCACCCTGCGCGAGGTTCTTGATGTTCATCACCCCCCAGACAAGTGCCAGCCCATATGCGCTGAGCGCGAACACCGCACCGACGAAAATGCCATCAAGGATGACCTGAACGTTGATGATCGGTGCCCACACGAACAGCAGCTGTAGATTATCCCACATCTTACTTTCCCCGTTGGAGACTCTGTGAAGAGGTCATATCGTGCGGATATGAAGAAAGAAATAGGCGGGAGAAGCCGGCGGCTTCTCCCGCTGATCAACAGCGAAACGTCCTAGTAGTTGACGTTCCGCGGGAAGACCATGTCACCAGCAGATTCTACAAGGTTGTAGCTGCCGTCGGCACCAATCTGGCGAAGGAACATCGGCTTGGCGATGTTGTTACCAGCATCCGAGAACTTGATGTCGCCATAGAATGTTTCCATCTCGACGCCCGAAATGGCATCGCGGACAGCATCCTTGTCAAAGCTGTTGGCAGCTTCGAAGGCTTCCTTGAAGACATAAACGGCAGCTGATGCCTGTGCAGACTGATATGGCACCGAGGTGTAGGACGGATAGTCGGCCTTGAAACCGGCATTCCATTCTGCAGCCGAACCGAACATCGAGTCTGACTTCGACAGGCTTTCAACCCACTGTGTTGCACACAGGAAGCCGTTGGCGGCCTTCGGGAACTTTTCCTGAACCTTGGCAGCCTCACAATGTGTCATCGCAATCATCGGCACATTGACCTTCATTTCCTCCATCTGGCGGGCCGCGGTAGCTGCCCCCTTGGAGTGACCGGAAATGATCAGGACATCAGGCTTCAGCGCCTTGGTCTTGGTCAGTGTTGTCGACATGTCTGACAGATCGGCTGGCAGCTGGTCGTCAATAACGACCTTCATGCCATATTCGTTGATCTTGTCGATCACACCGGCCCGCACATCCATAGAGAACGGATCGCCTTCGAATGCCAGCGCAACGCGAACGTCACCAGCATTGCCGGCTTTCTCGGCAGCAAAATCGACGGCGGTTGCCAGATATTGCTCGGATGTCGACAGAACGGCGAACAGATATTTGTAGCCCTGGGTGAACAGGGAACGCGATGCGCCCTCTGCCTCAACCATCGGCACGCCGAACTTTTCGGATACAGGCGCGATCGCCTTGGTCATGCCAGAGCTGTACGGCCCGAGCATATATTCAACACCATCCTGCTGGATCAGGCGCTCGGCAAGCTGTGCACCACGCGCCGGTGTAGATTCATCATCATAGTATTTGACAGCAAGCTTGTAGCTCTTGCCACCAACCTTCACACCACCGGCGTCATTGATGACTTTGACCGCATAGTCGTAGCCACGCTGCGTGTGCAGGCCGTTTGTTGCATATTTTCCAGTCAACGAAATCGACGAGCCGAGCGTGATGGTGTCACCATCCACACGCGCCATCGCCGGAGATGCGAGACTGACTGCCAGAATGGCGCCAATCGCGATACCGTGCTTCATAAACATAAAAAACTCCTCCGAGATTTTTTTGAGTAAACAGTTCGGTTGTGCAGTTTTAAACCGATAGCGGATAATGCGGAAAGAATCTGTCATCTCCAACGTCTAATTTGAACAATTAGTGTTTTTTTCTATAAATTGGCGGATTTGTGAACATATGTCGCAGCCAGAACATGGCCAGAATGCAGTCAGGTCAGCAAAACCATCACGATCGACACCACCAGCAGAATGATCGCCATCAATTCTGTCCGGCTCGGTTTTTCGCGGAAGAAGAAAAAGGAAATACCCAGCACGAACAGCAGTTCGATCTGACCGACGGCGCGCACCGGGGCCACCGCATACAGCGAGAAGGCGGTGAACCAGCAGGCAGTCGATATTGCGCCCGACAAGCCGACAATGCTGCTGTCTCGCCAGTATATGAAGGTTTTTTTCAGTTCATCAGGCGCCCGGCGCAGCATCCAGACTCCCATCAGTACCGACTGTATGATCACTGAGACTGCCGCGGTGAAACTGGCCCGCGTCAGCAGATCATCGCTGTCCAGCGAATCACTGGCTGCCCTGTAGGCGACGGTACAGAAACCCAGAAACGCACCGCTGGCGAGTCCGATCGCCGTCTGACGTGTGAACAGCGCTGTCCGCAAATTGGCAAATGTCAGCTTTGCCTTGGCCAGTGACAGCAGCATCACCGCTGCCACGCCAATAACAATGGCAAGGCCCACCTGGAAATTGACCAGATGCCCCAGAATTATTGCCTCGAAGATCGCTGCCTGAATCACCTCGGTCTTTGAAAATGCCGTCCCCGCCGCAAATGACCTGTGCGAAAACATTGTGACCAGCAGAACCGTGAAGATAATCTGCGTCACGCCGGCCAGCGTCACCCAGATCAGAAACGGCACATTCAGCGATGGCAACGGCACACCGCTCCACCCTGAATAGGCGAACATCCAGATGACGGCAAACGGAACCGCATAGGAAAAGCGCACATAGCTGGCACCAAGATCGCCAATCGGTGTCTTCAGTTTTTTCTGATAGGCAGAACGCACCGTCTGCGAAATAGCGGCGCCAATCGTCACCCAGATCCATAGTCCCATGCCAGCGCCCCATGCCCTATGCTGTGCCGCAATGCCCCCGCCACCATATCAGCCACCATATCAGCCACCATGGTGTGCCAAATGTGCTGCGGCTATGCGCCCAACGCTACAGACAGCCCTCAATCAGAGCAAGCCCGGCAAAAACAAGCTGGCAGTCTGATCCGGGCAGTCTGATCCGGCGGTGCCTGCGACAATCTGGAACCAGCTTTCACCAAATCTGGTCCTAATGCTGATTGGCATGGCCTGCGATTGATAGTATTCACGATGACAGATGATCTGGCGGCCTGCTGTCGATGTGCCTTGCATGCCCGCCGGTCAATACGGACTCTACAAGAACACAGACTTTATACAAACACTGGCTTATGAGGGGTGACGTATCATGAAGATGACAACGGAAGAAGCATTTGTAAAAGTCCTGCAGATGCATGGCATCGAGAATGCTTTTGGCATTATCGGTTCGGCAATGATGCCGATCTCAGATTTGTTTCCGCGCGCCGGCATTACCTTCTGGGACGCGGCGCATGAATGCAACGCCGGCATGATGGCCGACGGGTTCACGCGTGCCACCGGCCAGATGTCGATGATGGTCGCTCAGAACGGTCCGGGCATCACCAATTTCGTAACGCCGGTGAAGACCGCCTATTGGAACCACACCCCGCTGTTGCTGGTTACACCGCAGGCGGCGAACAAGACCATCGGCCAGGGCGGCTTTCAGGAAGTTGAACAGATGGCGCTGTTCAAGGATATGGTCGCCTATCAGGAAGAAGTGCGCGATCCGGCCCGTATTGCCGAAACCCTGAACCGGGTGATCCTGCAGGCCAAGCGCGCTTCGGCCCCGGCACAGATCAATGTGCCACGCGATTTCTGGACACAGGTCATCGATATTGAACTTCCCGCCATTGTCGAGTTTGAGCGCCCGTCAGGCGGTGATGAGGCGCTGAATGCCGCTGCATCAATGCTGTCCGAAGCCGCTTTCCCGGTCATTCTGAACGGTGCCGGCGTTGTGATTGGCGGGGCCATCGGCAGTTCCATGGCGCTGGCAGAACGGCTGGATGCGCCGGTGTGTTGCGGCTATCAGCATAATGATGCCTTCCCCGGGTCGCACCCGCTGTTTGCCGGGCCACTTGGCTATAACGGGTCAAAGGCAGGGATGGAGCTGATTGCCAAGGCCGATGTCGTGCTGGCACTTGGTACGCGGCTCAACCCGTTCTCGACCCTGCCTGGTTACGGCATCGATTACTGGCCGAAAGATGCAAAGATCATTCAGGTCGACATCAACCCCGACCGTATCGGCCTGACCAAGCCGGTGACCGTGGGTATTATCGGTGATGCGCACAAGGTTGCCACCGGCATTCTTGACAGGCTGGCCCCGTCTGCCGGTGATACCGGCCGCGCCGCCCGCAAGGAAACCATCGCCACCACGAAATCGGCCTGGGCGCAGGAACTGACCTCGCTGGATCATGAGGATGATGATCCTGGCACCACATGGAATGAGCGGGCGCGCAACCGCGAGCCGGAGAAAATGTCGCCGCGCAAGGCCTGGCGTGCGATCCAGAGCGCCCTGCCGAAAGAGGCAATCATCTCGTCCGATATCGGCAATAACTGCGCCATCGGCAACGCCTATCCAACCTTTGAGGAAGGCCGCAAATATCTGGCCCCCGGCCTGTTCGGGCCGTGCGGCTATGGTCTGCCATCAATCATGGGTGCCAAGATTGGCCGTCCCGATGTGCCGGTCGTCGGTTTTGCCGGTGATGGCGCGTTCGGTATCTCGATGAACGAGATGTCGGCAATTGGCCGTAACGAATGGCCGCCGATCACCATGATCATCTTCCGCAACTATCAGTGGGGCGCGGAAAAGCGCAACACCACCCTGTGGTATGATGATAATTTCGTTGGTACAGAGCTGGATGACAATGTGTCCTATGCCGGCATTGCCAAGGCATGCGGTCTGGACGGTGTCGCCGTGTTTGGCCAGGACGCGCTGACCGATGCGCTGAACGCTGCCATCGACGCCCAGATGAAGGATGGCAAGACCACCTTTATCGAGGTGATGCTGAACCAGGAGCTGGGTGAGCCGTTCCGCCGCGATGCGATGAAGGCACCGGTGGCCGTTGCCGGCATCGACCCTGCCGACATGCGCCGCCAGCAGATGGCATCATAAAGCACCCTTTATACCGCTGAACACCAGATCAGACAGCAACGCCCCTGCCACATGGTGATAATCACCCGGCGGGGGCGTTTTTTTATGGGTGAGCAACCACTCAGCCTAAACGATTTTTTTACCGCATCGGGGATAGGGTGGGGGGATGATGCTTCTTCTCACATCTGGCCACCCCACATCCGGCCACCCCACATCTGGCCTCACTCGCAGTCTCGCTGGCCGTCTCGTGCGCCGTCTCATTTTTGCGCTTATGCTGGCCATGTTTTTGGCAATCTCGCTAACCGGCGCAACTGGCCGTGCCATGGCCGCCGATTTTGACAAGGCAAAGGCGGCCTATGAAGCCGGGGATTATCAGACCGCCTATGCCGAATTGCTCCCCTTGGCCGAAGCGGGTGATGCCGCCGCGCAGAATTATCTGGGGGTTTTGTACGACAAGGGCCATGGCGTACCGCAGGATTATGCCAAGGCGATAAAATGGTATCGCCGCGCCGCCGAAGCGGGCCTTGCCCCTGCTCAGTACAATCTGGGACTGATGTACGACAATGGCTGGGGCACGCCGCAGGATTATGCCGAGGCGATAAAATGGTGGGGCCGCGCCGCCGAAGCAGGCGATGCCGAAGCACAGTACAATCTGGGGGTAATGTATGACAATGGCCAAGGCGTGCCGCAGAACTATGCCGAAGCAATGTCTTGGTATCGCCGCGCCGCTGAAGCGGGCATTGCCCCTGCTCAGTACAATCTGGGCAGCATGCATCTAAAGGGCCAAGGCGTGCCGCAACATTATACGACAGCGGCGAAATGGTACCAACGCGCCGCCAATGCCAACCATGCATCCGCGCAATTCAATCTGGGGCTTATGTATGACAAGGGCCTCGGCGTGCCACAGGATGACAACGCTGCATTTAGATGGATCCGGCGCGCGGCCAGAGCAGGGGTTGTAGAGGCGCAGTACGAACTTGGAATGATGTTTCGCAATAGCAACAGCCATGACGTGCCAGAAATTGCCACCAATGCATTCAGGTGGTTCCGCCGTGCCGCCGCGCAGGGCCATGTTGATCCGAAGCACAATCTGGGGTTTCTGTACAGCAACGGCAAGGGCGTGCCACAGGATTTCATCACCGCCCATATGTGGTATAGTCTGGCGGCGTCAAAGGGCAATGATCTGGCGGCTGAAGACCGCGCCATCATTGCATCACAAATGTCCCCGGCGGAGATTGAGCGGGCACAGGCCCGCGCCGCACAATGCCTTGCCAGCGATTATCAGGATTGCGGTGGTTAGCCTCTGGCAACCTTACGGTGTCAGCACGGTGCATCCGGTTGTCTGACGGGCGGCCAGCGCGTTATGCGCGGCGGCCACATCCTCCAGCGCGAATGTCTGGTTGATGCTGACATCCAGCGTGCCGTCCATCACCCGCGCGAACAAATCGGCGCATGCCGCCTCAAGCCAGGCACGATCTGCAACGAAATGGAACAGGCTTGGCCGCGTCAGATGCAGCGATCCCACTGCCAGATCGCCAATCTTGAAATCGGTATAAGGGCCTGATGCCTGACCGAAATTGACAATCGTGCCGTGCCTGCGGGTCACCGCCAGCGATGTGGCCATGGTATCCTGACCAACCGAATCATAGGCACAATGCACACCGGCATCACCGGTCAGCCGCATCACCTCTGCCGCCACATCGGCGCTGTTGTAATCGATCACATGATCATAAGCATTGGCCGCCGCCAGCGCACATTTCTGCGCCCCGCCTGCGGTGCCAATGACCGTCGCACCAAGGGATTTCAGCCACTGCCCTGCCAGCAGGCCAACCCCGCCAGCCGCCGCATGAAACAGCACCGTATCGCCAGACTTCACGGCATAGCTGTCACGCAGCAGATAAGCGACCGTCAGCCCCTTCAGCATGATGGCCGCGCCCACCTCAAAGGGAATCGCATCAGGAAGCCGGACCACAAGATCTGCGTTGATGGCCCGATGTGTGGCGTAGGCCCCGTTCGGTATGGTGTAGGCAACACGGTCACCCACCGCCAGCGCGCTCACCCCCTCGCCAACCACCTCAATCACACCGGCAGCCTCGCTGCCAAGGATCAGATCGCGTTCGACCGGCCAGGGATAGGCACCGGTGCGGATATAGATATCGATGAAATTGATGCCGATAGCTGCGTGCCTGATCACAACCTCGCCGGCAGCCGGTGATGGCATGTCGATATCGATCTTGTGAATTACCTCTGATCCGCCCGTTGTGGCGGCCGCCATTGCATATGCCATCTGCCTGTTCTCCTGTTCTGCCTTTTTGTACCGCCGGCCCATGGCCGCAATTCGTCCGCCGCAATTTGGGCATGGGTAAAGGTTTGTCTATGGGAAAGATATGGGAGTCGTGCTATCGCTTTTCCATAACGTTTATTGATGACGCTTTACCCGCAGACCGGAATACCAAATGAACACATCCCCATCCATACCTGCAACCTCATCCAACAGCCCGGCTGCTGGCCCGAGTGAGACAATCGGGACCAGTGAGACAAGCGGGACCAGTGATAACACGCTTTTGCGGGCGCATGCGGTGGCGCGCGATGCTGCTGACCCGCTGGCCGATTGCCGGTCACGTTTTTCGATACCTGAGGATGTTATCTATCTTGACGGCAATTCGCTGGGCCCCTTGCCGAATGGTGTTGCAGAACGTGTTGCGCGCGCCGTGACCGAGGAATGGGGCACCGGCCTCATTCGCAGCTGGAACAATGCCGGGTGGGTTGATCTGCCCGCCGGGGCAGGTGCCAAGATCGCCCGGCTGATCGGGGCTGAGGCCGGCAATGTGATGGTGACAGACAGCACATCTGTCAATCTGTTCAAGGTGGTGTCGGCGGCGCTGGCACTGCGCCCTGACCGGCAGGTGATCCTGACCGAAACACGCAATTTCCCGACCGACAATTACATCGCCGAAGGGGTGATCAAACAGTGCGGTGATCGTCACCGCCTTGTGCATGTGGATGACGCCGCTGACCTGACTGACGCGCTGGATGAAAATGTGGCTGTGCTGATGCTGACGCATGTCAGCTATCGCACCGGTGCCATGCATGACATGAAAGCCCTGACAAAGGCGGCGCATGATGTGGGTGCGCTGGTCATCTGGGATCTGGCGCATTCGGCTGGCGCGCTGCCGGTTGACCTTGCCGGATGCGATGCCGATTTTGCAGTTGGCTGCGGGTACAAATATCTGAATGGCGGCCCGGGTGCGCCCTCCTTTGTCTATGTCGCGCCGCAACATCTTGGCGGGTTCCGCCAGCCGCTGACCGGCTGGTTTGCGCATAAGGACCCGTTTGCCTTTGCGCCGCATTATGAACCTGCCACCGATATCACACAGTTTCTGTGCGGCACCTCGCCAGTGCTCAGCCTTGTCGCCCTTGATGCCGCACTTGATGTCTGGGCTGATGTTGATATGGATGCGCTGCGCAGCAAATCATCTGCGCTGTGTGATTATTTCATCCATCTGGTTGAGTCACGCTGCGACGGTCATGGATTGACGCTGATCACTCCGCGCGATGCGGCGGTGCGCGGATCGCAGGTATCATTCACCCACGAGACAGGCGGCTATGCCATGATCAGCGCCCTGATCGCCGACGGGGTTATTGGTGATTTCCGCGCGCCTGATATTCTGCGCTTCGGCTTTACGCCTCTTTATACAAGGTTTGTTGATGTGTGGGATGCGGTGGACCGGCTGGCCATCATTCTGGCCGAACGACGCTGGGACACACCGGCCTTTCACGCGCGTAAAACCGTAACCTGATGTCCACACAGAAGACACGCCCAACGCCCTTTGACTGGGCTTTGCTTGGCATGCTTGGCCTGATCTGGGGCGGTGCCTTTCTGGGCGTCGAGATGGCGCTGGACAGCCTGGCCCCGCTGTGGGTTTCGACCGGCCGCATCGTTCTTGCCGCGATCATGTTGACAGCCATCGCCTTTATCTGGGGGGACGGGCTGCCGGGATTTGACACGCCGCTGCAACGCCGCATCTGGATACATTGCATCGGTATGGGCATGTTCACCAATGCCATTCCTTTCAGCCTGCTGGCGTGGGGGCAACAGATTGTCAGTTCAGGTTTTGCCGGCATCACGATGGCAGTGGTCCCGCTGCTGGTCTTGCCGCTCAGCCATTTTCTGGTTCCGGGCGAACGCTTGACACCGGCGCGGCTTGTCGGCTTTCTGATCGGCTTTGCGGGTGTGGTTATGCTGATTGGCGGTGACCGGCTGTTTTCGGATATGGCGGTTGGCGGTGGCGCGGTTCTCGGCGCACAGATGGCCTGTGTCGCGGCAAGTTGCTGCTATGCCTGCGGGTCAATCATCACCCGCCTGTGCCCGCCGGTCAGCACCATGTCATTTGCGGCAGCGGGGTTGATCAGCGCATCGCTCGTCCTGTTGCCCCTGGCATTTTATGTCGAGGGACCACCTGCGGTGATCAGCCAACGGTCGCTCTGGGGTGTGTTGTATCTGGCGCTGCTGCCGACCGGCGCTGCGACGATCATGCTGACACTGCTGATCCGGCGTGCCGGGCCGCCGTTCCTGTCACTGGTAAATTATCAGGTGCCTGTCTGGGCTGTCCTGATTGGCGTTGTGATTCTGGCCGAGGCCCTGCCCGGGCATTTTATCACAGCGCTTGCGATCATTCTGGGCGGTGTGGCGATTTCACAGTTTGTTGGCCGGTCCCGCGCAGTCATCTGACACGGCGTCAGACAGCGTCGAAGTCAACACTGATACGCGGCGTTGTCGGGCGGGCCTGACATGACAGGATAAACCCGCTTTCAATCTCCCACGTCTCCAGCGAGAAATTGGCATCCATCTCGACATGGCCTTCCACCAGCTTGCACCGGCACGTACAGCACATGCCAGCCTCGCATGAAAATGGCAGCTCCAGTCCGGCATCACGCGCCGCGCCCAGCACGGTCTGGGTGGCCGGGTCCATCTGGTAGTGCCGATTGACACCATCCACACGGATATCGACCCCCACATCACCAGCAGCACTGCCATCCGCGGGTGCGGCTGCCACCACAACAGGCGGCGGCACCCCCTCGCGGCGCGGTGCCGGTGTAAATCTCTCAAAGAAAATATCCGCAGCAGGCATGCCGGCCTGCACCAGCGCATCACGGCAGTCACTGATCATGCTGTCAGGCCCGCACAGGAACGCCCCTGACAGATCGGCCGGACTGATCAGTCCGGCATCAACAAGGCTGGTGATCTTGGCACCATCGACGCGTCCGTTCAGCAGACCAACATCTCGCGCCTCACACGACAGTACATGCACCAGTCGCAACCTGTCCAAATACCGGTCCTTCATATCCTCAACCAGGTCACGGAACATGATCGAGGCCGTGTTGCGATTGCCATAAACCAGCGTTACCTGCGCCGACCGACTGGCGGCAAGGGCTGTGCTGGCGATGGACAGGATCGGGGTGATACCTGACCCCGCCGCCAGCAGCAGAATATGATCACCGCTTTCGGTGCTGCGCACGTGGCCGTCATATGTGAAGCGCCCTTGCGGCGTCATCACCTCAACCACATCACCAACGGCAAAACCGGTCATCGCATGGCCAGAAAAGGCACCGCCTTCAACCCGCTTTATGCCAACGCCGATACCAGCCTCGCCAGGCGCGGTACAGATCGAATAGGGACGACGCGTCTCGACGCCGTCGATATCGGTTTTCAGGGTCAGATACTGGCCCGGCAGAAAGGCATAATCATCGACAAGCTCTGGCGGCACATCAAATCGTACCGCCACCGCAAAGTCATCGAACCGGTCGATGTCACTGATTGTCAAGTTATGGAAACGGGGCGGCATCACTGGCTGTCACTATCATTAGGTTGGGGCACTACTGTCTGGTCAGGACCTTACAGGCATTTGAAATAATCAAAGGGTTCATGGCAACTGGCGCATTGATACTGGGCTTTGCAGGCGGTGGCGCCAAAGGCCGAAAGCCGGGCGGTATCATGGCTGTCACAGCGCGGGCAGGGCACAACAGGCTGGCTGAAATATTGCACCGCCCCGCTGTCATCATCACTTCGGGCAATCGGCGGGGCAATACCGGCTTCCTTCAGCTTGGTGCGGCCTTCCGGCGTGATCCAGTCAGTTGTCCAGGCCGGGGACAGCACCCGCCGCACCACTGCTGCATACCCGGCTGAATTGACTGCCGTTTCAATTTCCAGCTCTATCGCCAGCGTGGCAGGACAGGCCGAATAGGTAGGTGTCACGTCAATCTCAACCGTGCCGTCACCGGTCCGGATATCGCGCACGATGCCCAGATCACCAACCGTCACAACCACCAGTTCCGGATCGGGAACAGCCTCGGCAATGGCACGAATAGCGGCCAGATCAGCGTCAACGGACATCGTTTGCCCTGTCCCTGTCTCTGTCAATGTCCCTGTCAATGTCCCTGTCATCATTCTTGCCTACCAGCTTTGCCCGGGATAGGCGCGCTGCATGAATTGCAGTTCAGCCAGCAAATGCCCCAGATATTCGGTGTGTCGGCCCCTGCGCCCGCCACTATGCGCGAATTCAGGCGCGTAATCAGGCAGTGTCGCCGCGCGGAATGTCTGCGCCACCGTGGCATCAAACTGGCGCTGCACCACCTCCATATCGGGCAGGACACCTGCCGTCGTCAGCGCGATGCTGATGCTGTCAGTCTCAAACAGCTCACCCACATAAGGGGATAACGCATCCAGCGCGTCACCTATCCGGCGGGCGCTTTCCGGCGTGCCGTCACCAAGCCGGATTACCCATTCACCAGAATGCCGAATGTGATAGGCCAGTTCCTTCACGGCCTTTTGCGCATGCGCGGCAAGCCGTGGATCAGCCAAACCTGTCATCTCCTGCCAGAACGGATGCATGAAAGCGGCAAAAAAGAACTGCCGCAGAATGGTGTAGGCAAAGTCACCATTCGGCTGTTCGACCATCAGGATATGGCGGAACGCGGTGCCATCACGCAGGAACGCGTAATCATCTTCGGTTTTGCCACTACCTTCGATTTCGGCGGCATAGCCATAGCACATGCGCGCTGTTCCCAGCAGATCAAGCGCCATGTTTGGCAGCGCCAGATCTTCTTCCAGCATGGGCGCGTGGCCACACCATTCGCTCAATCTGTGGCCAAGGATCAGGTGATCATCGCCAAGACGCATCAGCAGCGCCAGCAAGTCATCCTGCTGTGCCCGCCCCGGCAAGTCCCCCGGTACCTGTCTAGGTGCCGGGTCTTGTGGCTGAGCCGCATGGTCGGGCGCAGACATGCCGATGCCTGCGATGTTATCAGCGGATACCATCACATATGCCCCACATCATCGGGAATGTCATAGAAGGACGGATGCCGATAGATTTTGGATGCTGCCGGTTCAAAATTCTCATCACGCTGTGCCGGGTCCGACGCGGTTATGCTGGCCGACGGCACCACCCAGATCGACACCCCTTCGCCGCGCCGGGTATAGACATCACGCGCTGCCTGCAATGCCATGACCTCATCGGCGGCATGAACCGAACCGACATGGCTGTGGGCCAGACCGGTGCGGGGACGTATGAACACCTCCCATAACGGGGTCAATTCACTGTTTGCATCACTCATGCTGGGCCTTCCTGTCGTACGTTGCGACTTATTCAGCAGCCATGGCGCGACGTTTTTCAGCATGCGCCAATGCCGCTTCGCGCACCCAAGCACCATCATCCCAGGCCTTTTGGCGCGCTTCGACACGTTGCCGGTTCATCGGTCCCTTGCCCTTGACCACACGCCAGAATTCATCCCAGTCGATAGGGCCGAAATCAAAGCCTTGCTTGTCTTCATTCCATTTCAGATCAGGATCGGGGATTGTCAGGCCCAGAAATTCGGCTTGCGGGACCGTGGCATCGACAAATTTCTGGCGCAGCTCGTCATTGGTGAACCGTTTGATCTTCCAGCGGGTCGACTGGTCGGTATTCTGGGATTCGCTGTCTGGCGGGCCGAACATCATCAGCACCGGCTGCCAGAAGCGATCCAGCGATTCCTGTGCCATCGCCTTTTGTTCGGGTGATCCCTGCGCCAGCTTCATGACAATCTCATAGCCCTGACGCTGGTGAAAACTTTCTTCCTTGCAGATGCGGATCATGGCACGCGCATAGGGACCATAGGAACAACGGCACAGCGGAATTTGGTTCATAATGGCAGCGCCATCGACCAGCCAGCCTATGGTGCCAATATCTGCC
The DNA here is from genome assembly GCA_016780765.1 of Alphaproteobacteria bacterium. Lineage (GTDB taxonomy): Bacteria > Pseudomonadota > Alphaproteobacteria > Puniceispirillales > Puniceispirillaceae > UBA8309. Next base: position 13,187 of record JADHLH010000020.1, read on the forward strand.
CAGCTGAGCGTCGGATAATTGAAGATCGAAGAATATTTCGCCTTGCCGGTCAGCAGTTCCTCAGTCATCTGTTCGCGGCTGACGCCCAGCGTTTCGGCAGCAGAATAAAGATAGAGCCCGTGCCCGCCTTCATCCTGCACCTTGGCAAGCAGCGATGCTTTGCGCCGCAGGCTTGGTGCGCGGGTGATCCAGTTGCCTTCCGGCAGCATGCCGACAATTTCCGAATGCGCATGCTGGCCGATCTGGCGAACAAGCGTGCGGCGATACCCTTCGGGCATCGGATCATTCGGCTCGATCTTCTGTTCGTCATCAATGCGCGCCTGAAACCGGTTGAGGAAGTCCTGGTCCTCGGCGGTGCGCCCGTCAGCGCCAATCAATCCTTGCGAATACATTGCCTCGTTTTCCTTTCGGTCAGATCGCCACCATGGTCAGCAATTCGTAGGTCGCCACGTTATCGCCATCCTGGTCACGAAGATCAACATGCCAGCGCACTTCACCATACTCATCCGTGCGTCGTGTCTTGCGTTTCACCGTCAGTGATACGGTGATTTTTGAGCCGGGTGTAACCGGCTTCTGAAAGCTCAGCGCGTTCAGTCCGGTGTTCGCCAGCACTGGCCCGGGGGCGGGCTCGACAAACATGCCGGCCGCAAAGCTCAGCAACAGGTATCCGTGCGCAACGATACCCGGGAAGAACGGGTTGGCCGCCGCCGCCACCGCATCAGTATGCGCATAGAACTGGTCGCCGGTAAAATCGGCAAAGGCCTGAATATCATCAACACTGACAAGGCGCGGCGGTGTCACCAGCGTCTCGCCAAGCTGCAGATCATGGAAACGCCGGCGGAACGGATGCGCCGGGCCCTCATGAGTGTGGCTGCCGGCAAGCCATGTCTCACCAGCCGCAGACAGCAAGGACGGCGGTCCCTGCAGGGCTGTGCGCTGCATATAATGCTTTACCGCACGAATGCCGCCCAGTTCTTCACTGCCGCCAGCGCGCCCCGGACCACCATGCACCATATGGGGCAGCGGTGAACCATGACCGGTGGACTCGCCCATCGATTCGCGACTGTTGAAGTACAGCCGCCCATGATGACTGGCGCTTGCCGCAACCAGATGATGCGCAACACCGCCATCATTGGTGATCACCGATGTGACCAGCGCGCCGCCACCCCGGTTGGCAAGCTGCGCTGCATGGTCCAGGTCACGATATCCCATAAGACAGGCCACCGGGCCGAAGGCTTCCTGCGTGTGTAAATGCGTTGCAGCGTCAGGATCACCGCAGTCGAAAATAGTCGGCGCAACAAAAGCCCCGTCCGCCAGCCCGTCACCCGACAGGAGCGGTGAATCACTGCCGATGACGCGGCGCGCTTCGCCGGCGAACATGGCGCATTTTTCCAGCACATCTGCCTTCTGCGCGGCACTGGCAAGCGCGCCCATCTGCACATCGTCACGGCGCGGGTCACCCAGCGTGACAGCTGCCAGACGCGCTTCCAGCGCATCGATCACCGCCAGCTTCATCACTTCGGGCACAAGAATGCGCCGCACAGCGGTACATTTCTGCCCGGCCTTCGCGGTGACCTCTGTCGATACTTCCTTGATGAACAGATCAAATTCAGGGTCGTCAATGCCGACATCGGGACCAAGGACAGACGCGTTCAGGCTGTCCTGTTCGGCGGCAAAACGCACCGAATTACGCTGCAGGTTCACATTGCCCCGCAGACGCAGCGCGGTGTCGGCAGACCCGGTAAAGCTGACGGCATCCTGTGCGCCAAGGTGATCCAGCAAAGGACCGACCCCGCCTGAAATCAGCTGCACAGCTCCATCCGGAAGGAGCCCGGATTCGATAATCATACGGAAGGCCGCCTCGGTCAGATACCCGGTTGCCGTCGCCGGTTTGACAATGGCTGGCACGCCCGCCAGCAGCGTCGGTGCCAGCTTTTCCAGCATGCCCCAAACCGGAAAATTGAAGGCGTTGATGTGCAGGGCGACACCCTGCAGCGGCGTGCAGACATGCTGGCCGACAAAGCTGCCCTTGCGCGACAGCATTTCCACTTCGCCGTCCAGATAGACATGCGCATCCGGCATCTCGCGCCGCCCTTTTGAGGCAAACACGAACATCGTGCCGATACCGCCATCGATATCGATCCAGCTGTCGGCCCGTGTGGCACCTGTCAGATAGGACAGCTCATACAATGATTCCTTGCGGTCATTCAGATATTGGGCAAGCGCCTTCAGCATCCGCGCGCGGTCATGGAACGTCATCGCACGCAATGCCGGTCCGCCGGTTGCAATCGCATGCTGGCGCATGGTGGCAACATCCAGCGCAGCACCACCAGCATGCCCGATCAGCGCACCGGAAAACGCGTTATGCAAAGAGGCTGCATCGGCACCTGGACCAATCCAGTTGCCAGCCGCAAATGACTGAACAGCGATCATGCTCATCGCAGATGCTCTTTCATGACGGTCCCCTTGCTGTGCGGCCCTTGCTGTGCGGCCCTTGCTGTGCGGCCCTTGATGTGTGGCCCTGGCTATTTGGCGTTGATTCCAGATGCAATGCCCTGAATGACGGGTTAATTCACGTCCCGCCATGCTTCTCGACTCATATAATTGACCGACCGGTCGGTTATGTAAAGCCTGGAATCACTTTTTCTGTCGTGATTTCCTGTCCGGCTTCATCTGGGCTGATGTTTCCGAAGTCGAAGCCTGATAGCGTTCTGGATGCAATTTTTTCTGGCCAGCCCGGCCCGGTCAGGCATAGGCTTTAGGTTCTATAACTCCAGCCTGGCACAATAACCGTCACTTGGCGCAACTCACGGGGACCCGCATGAATGATACAGTTTTGATTGCCGATCACGGCCCGCTTCGCACCATAACACTGAACCGGCCGGACAAGCTGAATGCCTTCAATGAAGATATGCATATGGCCCTGCAACAGGCGTTGGGCGATGCCAGTGGGAATGCTGATGTGCGGGCCGTCCTGTTGACCGGTGCCGGACGCGGTTTTTGCGCCGGACAGGATCTTGCCGAACGCGACCCCAAGAAAGGCAACGTGCCGGACCTTGGCGACACGCTGAACAATTTTTTCAATCCGAATGTGAAATTGATCGCCGAGATGCAAAAGCCGGTCATCGCGGCGGTGAACGGCATCGCGGCAGGCGGCGGGGCCAATATCGCGCTGGCTTGTGACATCGTGCTGGCAGCCAAAAGCGCTGCCTTCCTGCAGCCGTTCACGCGCATTGGTCTTGTCCCCGATGTAGGGGGCAGCTGGACATTGACCCAGCTTGTTGGCCCGGCGCGGGCGCGCGGCCTTGCCATGCTGGCCGAACAGCTGCCAGCTGAAACAGCTGCCGACTGGGGGCTGATCTGGCAGGCCATCGATGATGATGCCCTTATGGATGAAGCCACAGCCATGGCAACGCGGCTGGCAAACGGCCCTACAATTGCCCTGTCCCTTGCCAAGCAGGCATTGCTGGCGGCAAGCAGCAACAGCCTCGATGAACAGCTGGCACTGGAAGCAAAGCTGCAATCAGCCGCCGGCGCAACTGCGGATTATCGTGAAGGCGTGACAGCCTTCCTTGAAAAACGTCAGGCCAAATTCACCGGCAAATAGGCAGATAATGACCGGCTTTGATCTTCGTAATCTGCCTGATGATTTCATCGATAACCCGCATCCGCATTATGCGTCATTGCGGGCATCTGCACCTGTGTATGAATTGCCCGGCGGCGGGTTGTTTCTGTCACGCCATGCCGACCTGATGCGCGTCTATAAAGACCGCCTCGTCTTTTCGTCAGACAAGAAGATCGAATTTTTCCCGAAATTCGGTGACACGCTGCTGTATCAGCACCACACCACATCGCTGGTTTTCAATGATGCCCCGCTTCACACCCGTGTGCGCAAAGCCATTGCCGGGGCCCTGTCACCACGCGCCATTTCGGGTATGGATTCAGTTGTGCAACGCCTTGTGGACCAGCTGCTGGATGATATGGCTGCGCGCGCCGAAAGCGGCCTGACGATTGATGGCGTTGCCGATTTTGCGCAGAACATCCCGATTGAGGTGATCGGCAATCTGCTGGCTATTCCGCGCAATGAACGCGATCCGCTGCGCGCCTGGTCACTTGCCATTCTTGGTGCGCTGGAGCCCGAAATCGATGCAGACCAGTTCACCGCCGGCGAAGATGCCGTGCGCGATTTTCTGGCTTATCTCGACGCGCTGGTTGCCCGTCGGCGGGCCGAGGGTGTTGAAGAGGCACCCGATATCATGGCGCGGCTGATCCGCGAAACAGGCGACGCCGAAGAAAACGCCAATCTGCTGCCGCATGAATTGCTGCAAAATGCCATCTTTATTCTGAATGCAGGTCATGAAACGACCACCAATCTCATCTGCTCGGGCATCTGGCTGTTGTCGCAACGGCCGGAAATCGTGGCAAGGCTGAATGCCGAGCCCGACTTATGGCCATCAGCGGTTGAGGAAATTCTGCGTATGGAAAGCCCGAACCAGCTGGGCAACCGGCGTGCGGTGGCAGATTTCGAAATGGGCGGCAAACAATGGGACAAGGGCACGCTGATCACGCTTGGCATGGGTGCGGCCAATCGCGACCCGGCGGTATTTGCCGCGCCCGATGAATTCCGCCTTGATCGCGACGACAACCCGCACCTGGCCTTTGCGGGCGGGGTCCATGTATGCGCTGGCAACACCATCGCGCGGATCGAAGGTCAGATCGCGCTGGCCAGCCTGTTCCGGCGGTGGCCGGACCTGAAGATCACGCCCGGAATGCAAAGATCGCCGCGCGTGCGCTTTCGCGGGTTTGAGACCATGCCGCTGCATCTTGGCGCGGCGGCGGAACCGCGCTAGGATTCGTCCGATATAAGTACCAGAGTGCTGCACCGATTGCGCACCGCAGCGCAGATAGTCACACGGGCAGTCACACAGGCAGTCACAACAACCCGAATCGAACCACAGCGCGCACATCAAGGAGACATGACGGCATGGACAAGCGAAATCTGATTGTGATGGTCAAATGCGAACTTGGCCGCACATATGATGTGGCAGCGGCGCTGGCTGATTTGCCCGAAGCGCCGATCGTCTATTCAACATCGGGGGATTACGACATTTTCAGCATGTTCCGCCTCGACAATAACGACGACATCGGCACCTATGTGTGCGACACCATCCAGACCATCAGCGGCGTCCGTGACACAAATACGATCGTCTGCTTCAACCCGTTCACCAAAGATCGTGGCATCTGATCGCCCAGAGAATTGGACGGGGAATTGGACGGCGATGCAGGGGGTATGACGGTGACAAAGGCAGATAATCAGGCCCGCGCAGATGCTGCATATATCGCACAGCTGATCCAGCCGCATCAGGTGCACCGGGACGTCTATACCAGCCAGACAGTCTTTGATCTGGAGATGCAGCACCTGTTCACCAATGTCTGGGTCTTTGTCGGACATGACAGCCAGACCCCGAAACACGGTGATTACTTCACGACACAGATCGGCACCCAGCCTGTCATTCAGGTGCGCCATTCGGATGGCCAGATCAAGGTCCTGCACAATCGCTGCCCGCATAAAGGAACGAAAATCGCCATTGACCGGACTGGCAATACCGGCACCTTTTTCCGCTGCCCCTATCATGCCTGGTCGTTCGAAACCGATGGCGCGCTGAAGGCTGTGCCGCTGGATCGCGGATATGAAAACACAGGATTCAGGACAACCGCGAATGCCGGCGGGATCAAGCCGGTGGGGTCCGTCCACACCCATCGGGGCTTTGTGTTCGCACGACTTGCAGAGACCGGCATCAGCTTTGACGACTTCTTTCAGGACAGCCTGTCATCGCTGGACAATATGGTCGACAGGTCACCCGAAGGCCAGCTGGAGATTGCTGGCCCACCGCTGCGGTATATGCATAAATGCAACTGGAAGATGCTGGTGGAAAACCAGACCGATACCTGCCATCCGATGGTTGCGCATCAAAGCTCGGCTGGCACCGCGGTGCGCATCTGGGAGGAACTTGGCAACCCCGAACCAAAGCCGGCGGCGATGCAGATCATTGCCCCGTTCATGTCGCCCTATGAGTTTTTTGAGGATATGGGAATCCGGACCTGGCCAAACGGTCATGGCCATACCGGCGTGTCGCATTCCATTCATTCCGACTATTCGGCCATTCCCGGATATTTCGAAGCAATGAGCGCCGCCTATGGCGAGGCGCGCGCCAAGGACATCCTCGACGAGAACCGTCACAACACCATCTATTTCCCGAATATCATGGTGAAGGGCCCGATCCAGCAGCTGCGCAACTTCATCCCGCTTGGCCCCGACAAGACGCTGGTTGAAAGCTATATCTACCGGCTGGTTGGCGCACCTGACGAATTGCTGGCCCGCACCGCGATGTATAACCGGATGATCAATGCCCCGACCTCAATCGTTGGCCATGATGATCTGGAGATGTATGAACGCGCGCAGGAAGGGCTTTTGTCCGACGGGCTGGAATGGGTCAATCTACAACGTCTATTTCCGGGCACTGCCGAGGATTTTTCAACCGAAACTGTTGAGAACGGAACGACCGAACGCCAGATGCGGAACCAGTTTGATGCCTGGAAAACATTCATGACCACCAGCATGCCAGACCGCAAGGACGGCAAAAGATGATGATGGCATGACCGACTTCACGAATAGCCAGATCATCGATTTCATCTATGCCGAAGCCCGTATGCTGGATGAGGGGCGGTATGATGAATGGCTGGCATTATGGCTTGAGGACGGGCATTACTGGATGCCGCTGGACTATCAGCAGGATGACCCTCACCTGACCACCTCGCTGATGTATGAGGACATGTTCATGCTGAAATTGCGGGTCCGTCGGCTGAATGGCGCGCGCACCTACAGCCAGAAGCCGAAAAGCCGGTGCAGCCACGTGATCCAGCGTCCTTTTATCGATCTGCTGGACAATACGGCCGGCCTCTATCAGACCAACACATCCATGCATTATGTCGAGACGCGGCTTGATGACCAGATCCTGCTGGCACTGACCGCCACGCATGATCTGAAACGCGTTGATGGCAAGCTGCGGATCGCCAACAAGCGGGTCGATCTATTGAATTGCGATGCGGCATTCGGCAACATCCAGCTATTGCCATGATCCGCACAGTACCCGCCAAAATAACAGGGGCCGGCAAGATAGAGACAACCTGCACACGGGCCCTAATGAACTCAGCAACGGGGACGGTGCGATGACGCGCTATACCGCCGCCATCACCGGTGCCAGCAATGGCATTGGCCTTGATCTGGCGCAACGCCTTCTCGATCGCGGTTATCATGTAATCTCGATTGATCGTGATCCGCCGCAGATAACGCATGACCGGCTGCACACCATCGAGGCTGATCTGCTGGATATGGCAGCGGTGAACCGGGTCGCCGAAACGCTGGCATCCAGCCACAAAGTCACGCATCTGATCCATAATGCCGGGCTGATCTGGCCAAATCTGCTGGAAGAGGCGACGCCTGAAGATATCACCGGCCTTGCGCAGCTTCACCTGGGGGCGGCGCTGCGCCTGATGCAGGCTGTACTGCCGACGATGAAGGATGACAGCTTCGGACGCGTGCTGTTCACCGGTTCACGCGCCGCCCTTGGTGTGCCGACACGCACCGCTTACAGCGCAACAAAGGCAGCGATGATCGGCATGGCACGCAGCTGGGCGCTGGAACTGGCGCCCTTTGGCATCACGGTAAATGTCGTCGCACCCGGCCCGGTCCAGACGGATAATTTTTGGGGCGTTGTCAAAAAGGGCAGCGCCCGCGAGGCAGCTCTTGCCGAAAGCATTCCCGTTGGCCGCCTCGGCCAGCCGGAAGATGTGTCCAACGCGTTTCTGTTCTTCTGCGATCCGGCCAGCAGCTTTGTGACTGGCCAGACACTGTATGTCTGCGGCGGCGCCAGCATTGGCACCCTGACAATCTAGTTACCGGACCAGGCCTGACCATTTTCAGGAACGGTCCGAGCCCGATTGTATCAGGTCATCATGGATGGCAGCAGAAGCGCGATGCCGGGAATGAAGGCAATCAGTGCCAGCCGTCCGATATCGACGATCCAGAACGGCGTTACACCCTTGAAAATGGTGGTGACCGGCACATCCTTCAGCACGCCCTTCAGAACAAACACATTCAGCCCTATGGGCGGCGTTATCAGGCTGATTTCGGTGACCACCACCACCAGAATGCCGAACCAGATCAGATCAAAGCCCAGATTGGCCACCACCGGCGCAAATATTGGTACCGTCAACAGGATCATCGACAACGATTCAAAGACGCATCCCAAAAGCACATAGATCAGCAGAATGATGAAAATCACCCCAAGCGGCGACAGGTCAAAGGCATTGACGATCCCGATCAGACCAGCCGGCAACCCGGCACGATTGACGAAGTTCGAAAAGATCAGTGCGCCGAACAGGATGAAAAACAGCTTTGCCGTGGTGATTGCGGTTTCTCGCAACACCTGCATCAGCGCGCCATCCTTCAGCGCGCCCCGTCGCCAGGCGATGAGCAGCGCTCCGGCCGCCCCCATTCCTGATGCTTCGGTCGGCGTGAACATGCCGGCATAGATACCGCCGATCACAAAGATAAACAGACCCAGCGTTGTCCAGACATCTCGCAGCGCCATCAGGCGCTCGCTCCATCCGGTGCGTTCGCCAGCTGGTCCCAATGCCGGATTGCGCGACACCACAAAAACCACAGCCAGCAGATATAGCAATATGCCCAGCAGGCCGGGCAGAACACCGGCGATGAACAATTTGCCAACAGATTGTTCAGTCAGAAATCCATAGATCACCAGCATAACGCTTGGCGGGATCAGAATGCCCAGCGTGCCACCAGCAGCGATTGACGCTGTCGCCAGCGAATCATGGTATTTGTAGCGCCGCATTTCCGGCATCGAAACCTTCGACATCGTGGCGGCGGTGGCAAGCGACGATCCACAGATCGCCGAAAACATGCCGCAAGCTGCAATGGTCGACATCGCCAGCCCGCCCTTGCGATGACCAAGAAACACAAAGGCAGCGCGGTAAAGTTCGCGCGCCATGCCGCCGCGTTCAACCAGCAAGCCCATCAGGATGAACATCGGCAGCACCGACAGCTCATACTTCTGGCCTGAATCGATCACCAGCCGCGCCGCATTCGCAATCGCGGCACGTTCACTGGCAAGCGCGGCAAATCCGACACCGCCAACCAGACCCAGCGCCAGGCCAAGTGGCATCCGCAGAAAGGCAAGAAGCAGCAATGCTGCAAATCCGATCAGTGATATAATCATGTCTTAGTCTCCAATCGGCTGGCCGCCTGTTTCATCAGGCAATGTCTTGCCCGGCCGCAACAATGCACGAAGGCCGCGAATGGCGGCAAAGACGCATGACAGATACAGCAAAGCTGTGATCAGCATGACCGTCAGATAGACCGGAATTTTCAGATAGATTGTTTCGTCACCATCTTCGAGCGCGCGCAGCGCGTATTTGCCAACACGCCCGGCAACAATCCAGGTCGCGCCGACCGTCAGAATACTGATGATGATCGTCATCACCCAGCCGAACCAGCCGCGCCGCACAATCTGAAACAGGTCAACCACAACCTGGTCATCACGCAGAAACATCGCCGGCATCGAAAAGAAGATGATCCCGGCCATCGACATCTGCACGAGTTCAGTTGCGCCAACCAGCGGGCTGTTGAAAAAATAGCGACCGACAACATCAACGCAGGTCAACCCGACAAGCCACAGCAATACCATACAGGCCATGATCGACGAGGCATCGGCAATCCGGAGCGCCAGCTTGTTCAGCCAGTCAATCGCCGGATGATCCCTGAATTCGGTTTCTGTCATTTCTGCCTTCCCCTAAACGCCGATAGTTTGACCAGCTCACAAACACTGCAGTGCGGCTGCTTACCAGATCAGCATTTGAAAGAACACCCGGCGGCAGCCACATGCGGTGAATGCCTACAGCCAAACCTGAAGAACATAATCAAACGGCGAATCATAGTTCAAAAGGTCAACCCGCTGATTCTTGATCCTGAAACCGTCACCTTCCTGCAGCAGGGTATGTGTGTAGGTGCCCGTGAAATAGCGCTGATTTTCCAGTCGCAACTCGACAACATGGAACTTCGATGTCACGACAAGGCCAGTTCCATTTGACCGCGACGGATCAATGCGCACGTTCGATACGATGTGATTGCACCGCGGTGCCGGCGATTGTGACCAGGCACGCGGATGATCGAGGCGTTTCATGCGGGTCCGCATAAGGTACATGTCTTCGTGGAAGATCGATGGCACACCATCACCACTTTCATGGTCGGGATGGGCCGGCATCCAGTAGATTCCTTCCGGCGTAAACAGGTTGATCCAGTCCTGCCAGCGGCGCGAATCAAGCATGTCCGACTGGTCATAGAGGAATTGCTCGACCTTGCGCAGCAATACGTCGTCAGTCACCACCGTCATGACTGCCCCCCCTTCATGTAATCAGCCCAGGCGGTAAACATGTGGCGCATCGGCAATTCGCTCAGCCCGGTGACAGATGTCGTCACGCCATCATCATGATGATCCTGACCTTCATTCCGGTGGAAGCTGACCCAGTCGCCGCCTTCGCTTTCCAGACCTTGCTGGCACCGCCAGAAGTTATACAGATCATCGGCATTGATCATCGTCGAGGGTGAATTGACAAGATTGTAATATTGCAGCGAACGCTCATAAATCGGGTCTGGCGCACCCTTCAGGCGGAAATGCCAGATTTCGGTCAGGGTCTTGTCGGGGCCAAGCGGGCGCACTGCGCGCAACTGCTGCAAGGGCGACTGGACTGACAGGCACGGATAGACCAGCACGTGGTGGATATTGGTAGTCAGAATTTCTTCGGTGCGTTCCTTGCCATAAGCCTTTTCCATCAGCGCTTCATATTCCAGCGTATCCGGATCGGTCGGGCGCAGCCCCATATAGCCCTGCAACATGCAATGGCCAAATGGGTGACCTGCCGTTTCCAGCCCGTCCCATTTATAGATCGGCGTCGTGAAGGCTGACAGATAGTGATAATGCAGCGGCGCATCTTCACCTGTCTCGGCCTTGATTTCTTCCTCAACATCAGCCGCTGCCTTGCCGGCCGCCCCATGGGTGATAGACGGATGCAGCGCATCCAGCTGGTTCTCGAGGAAGATTTTCCAGTTTGATTTCTGCACCACGCGGAAGCAGGTGCGCACAACCTCTACCTCGCCCTCTGGTGACCGGTCACACATGTCATCAAAAGATGCTTTCGCGCCGCTGAGCCAGGTTTCAAGGTCGGGACCGTCTTCGGCAAGGCTGGCAAAAACAAAGCCGCGATAGCTGGCAACACGCGGTGCAGCCTTCATGCAGCTCTCCGGGTCCGACTTCTCGAACCGCGTCTCGTCATATCCCTTTGGTGACGGTATGGCGTGAACCGATCCGTCAAAATTGAACTGCCAGGCATGGTAAGAACAGATGAAGTGATGACCGGCATTGCCCATATGCCAGTTCGTCAGCATGGCACCGCGATGCGGGCAGCGATTGAACAGCACATGGAACGCGCCATCATCGCCGCGCACCAGAATCATCGGCTGGCGGCCAATCTGGAATGTGGTGAAATCGCCCTTATTCTTTATCTGGCTTTCATGACCAGCATAAATCCAGCTCTTGTAAAAAATGTTGTCGATTTCCTGCTGGAAGATCTCTTCACTTGTATAGCAGGACTTGTGAACCCGATCAGTATCGACCAGGCCCTCTATCAAGGTTTTGCCAGATGCATTGCCGTCCACGATCATCTCCCCCACATCGCTTTTTTATTTTAAGTTTAAAAAGCATGCGCAAAATGACGCGCCTTGCCAAGGCCAAATTTGACCGGGCCGCCAGCGATGGAACAAATATGATTTTTCTTGACTGACGCCCTGTCGCCAAACAGTGTGGTCACATCCGGGCGTCCGGCTCGCAGGAAGGGCAGCGTCTGTCTGCGATCATTTCCGGCGCACGAAAGAAAAATTTATTCTGGAGGAATGTTAATGAAAAAGGGTCTTTTAACACTGGCAGCTGCCATCCCGATGGTGCTGGCAGGTCAAGCCATGGCAGCTGACAAGGTGCTGACAATTTCGTCCTGGGCCGCGCCTGTTCACACGATGAACAAGCATGTGTTCCCGTGGATGATTTCTGAATTGGAAAAATGCTCAGGCGGCAGCTTGTCTGCCAAAGTCGAGTATGGCCTCGCATCGCCGCCCGCACAATATGACACGGTTCGTGACGGCGTGGCAGATATTGGCTGGATTGTTTACGGCTACACACCTGGCAAGTTTGAAGCGACCAAGATCGTGGAAATGCCGGGCAACACAGGCAACGCGCAGGAAATGTCGATTGCGTTCCAGAAAACACATGAGAAGTTTCTGGCTGCCGCAAAAGAAGCCAAGGGTGTTCAGGTTCTTGCCAACTACACGCACGGCCCCGGTCACATCAACACGGTAGAGGAAGTCACATCCTACAAGGATGTTGTCGGCATGAAGCTTCGTGTTGGTGGCGGTGTTGCCAATGACGTGGGAACAGCCCTTGGCGTTGCCGGTGTCAACATGCCCGCACCAGCAGTTTACGAATCAATTTCGTCTGGCGTGACCGAAGGCGTGTTTTTCCCGCTCGAGACCATGTACGCCTTCAAGATTGCTGAGATGGCGAAGTTCACCTATCGCAATCCAAATGGCATGTACACCACGGCTTTCGGCCTCATCATGAATGATGACACCTACAATGATCTGGCTGCCGCACATCGCACATGTATCGACGATATGCGCGGTGTTTCAATGGCCTCACAGATCGGAATGTACTGGATGGAAGCCGACGAACTCGGAAAGGAAAAATTCGAGGAAATGGGAGGCAAAATTACCGACGCCAATGCTGCAGAGCAGGCATATTTCGCTGAAAAAACAGCCGGGATCGAAGCCCAGATCATTGAAGCTGTGAACGGTCGCGGTATCGATGGTGACGCAGCGCTGGCGTATTATCGCTCGCTGCTTCCATAAGCTGACACCGGCACATTATTGGAAAAAATCAGCAGGTGGCCCATCCGGGCCGCCTGTTTTCTTTTGAAATTGATAGTGGGGTGGCCCATCCGGGCCGCCTGTTTTCTTTTGGAATTGATAGTGGGGTGGCCCATCCGGGCCGCCTGTTTTCTTTTCCAGACAAGATATCTCGCGGTCCTTTACGCCCTGCCCGTTTTGGTTGACCATAGCGGAACCATAAACAGCGCCGTCCGCAAGGAATTCCCATGACTTCATCATCCGACTCACCCTTTGCAGCAAGCCCGGATGCACTGGCATTCCCGCCGCCTGCCGATCTTGATGATGCGTATGAGAACAGGAAGTACATTCCAAAGACAGATATCTACATGCAGGAATGGGAACAGCAATCGGCGGCGCTGCGCACGGATACACCGCACGCCGAACTGGACCAGCCTTACGGGACCGGTGCGCGCCAACGCTATGATCTGTTCTGGCCAGCTGGTGGCCCCGGATCGGAAAAAGGGCTGCTGGTGATTATTCATGGCGGATACTGGCTTGCCTTCTCGAAGGATAATTTTTCCCACCTTGCAACAGGTGCGCTGGCCGCGGGCTGGGCCGTCGCGATGCTCAGCTATACGCTGGCTCCACAGGCGCGAATCAGCCAGATAACCGCAGAAATCACAAACGCGGTGAACCATCTCGCCCGGTTTGGCAGCGGCCCCATGCGGCTTGCCGGTCATTCGGCAGGCGGCCATCTGGTCAGCCGAATGATGTGTGATGACACCGCCCTTGCAGACGCCGCCACCGCCCGTATCGACCGGGTGATATCAATCAGCGGGCTGCATGATCTGCGGCCCTTGCTGCATCTGCAAAAGAATAGCGAATTCAGACTGGACAGCGCAGAGGCGATCGCCGAAAGCGCGATCTGCCACACGCCACGTCGCGGGATGGACCTTGTCTGTGTTGCCGGTGCAAGTGAACGCCCCGAGTTCATCCGGCAGAACGGCATTTTGCCGCTGGTCTGGCAGGGGCTGGGCGCCAGTTGCCATGCACAGCTGTTGGCAGGTGAGGATCATTTTTCGATTATCGGTCAGATGACGCATCCGGACAGCCAGCTCAGCCGTTTGATCATTGCGCCGCTGGGGTAGGTCGCGCGGGTTCAGTACAGCGTGACGACACCATTACAGGCGCGCATAGGTGCTGTTCAGTTCGGCCGCAAGCTTGCCGGAAGCGCGGTCGGTGATGCTGATACGGCCAACCACCAGCCGGCGTCCCACTTTCAGAATGTCGACGGTGATGTCGCCGCCCTCTGCACCCAGCGGGCGCAGAAACCGGCTGGCAATATCCACCGTTGTAATCGGCGCATATTCACCGATGGCTGCTGTCACCGCTGCAATCATCGCTGTATCGGCGGCGGCAACAATGGCCTGCCCACAGATCATCCCGGCATCGCGGGTGAGCTGGTCGCTGAAAGGCAGGACGAAATGTGATTGCGCCCGCCCGATCTCTTTTACCTCAAGCCCCAGATCGCGCACCCATGGCGCGGTTACATCCGCCAGCAACGCCGCAGCCGCAGCCGCGTCGAATTCATCTGCTGTCGTTTCAGGCTTGCTGTCATCTGGCATCGTGCCATTCTCCGCTTCTGGGCGCATTCTCCGCGTCTGGGCGCATTCTCGGCGTCTGGGCGCTATGACCCGGACATGATCCTGTCTGCCCGGCTCGCCGGGCAGACTTGACTAACCGGACGGTCAATCATTACCGTTTGATCCTTGCTGCTTTTGGGTGCCCGGTCAAGATGGCAGGCCACCGCCCTTTCTTGCCGGGATGTGGCGTCAAAGCAACAAGGATCACGGCGGTTTGGCCGCGCCATGGAACCGCAGGCCGGGGGACCAGAATGACTGATGACAAGCAGACGATAGCCCGCGATGTGGCTGAGACAATGATCGGCAATTGCGGATTCTCGCAGGGGCTTGGCATGCGAATCGCCGATGCCGGTCCGGACTTTGCGGCGATTGAAATGACGCTGACGTCGCTTCACATGAACGGTCATGACATCTGTCACGGCGGGGCCATTTTTGCCATGGCCGACACCGCCTTTGCGCATGCATGCAATTCAGACAACATTGTGACCGTGGCCCAGCAATGCCAGGTCAATTTCCTGAAGCCTGGCAAGCTGGGCGATGTTCTTTGCGCCACCGCACAGGCGCGCAGCCTTGCCGGGCGAACCGGTATCTATGATGTTGCTGTCACCGACCAGAACGGCGCGCTGATTGCCGAGTTTCGGGGTATGTGCCGCAAACTGTCCGGTCCGGTCATACCCGCTGAACCGGACCAGCATGGCCAGGATGCTGGCTGACCTGACCTGCCCTGATCTGACTTGACCTGCAGAACCTTCACAATTCCATCGACCCGAACAAAGAGACACCAGAATGCGCGACCTTACACCCGACAGACACAGCCTTGATCCGATCGAGATCGCCTCGCGCGACGAGATTGTTGCGCTGCAGTTCAAACGCCTGCAATGGACCGTGGCGCATGCCTATGAAAATGTGGCCCTGTACAAGCGCAAGTTCGATGCAGCCGGTGTGCATCCCGATGATCTGAAAGCACCTGAGGACATCGCGAAGTTTCCGTTCACCACAAAGGAGGATCTGCGGCAGAGCTATCCCTTCGACATGATGGCCGTACCAATGGACAAGGTGGCACGCATCCACGCTTCCAGCGGCACAACTGGCAAGCCGACCGTGGTTGGCTATACCCGTGCTGATGTCGATAACTGGGCGCATCTGGTGGCGCGGTCCATCCGGGCATCGGGCGGGCGGCCGGGAGACCGCATTCATGTTGCCTACGGATATGGTCTGTTCACCGGCGGTCTGGGTGCGCATTACGGGGCTGAGGCGCTTGGCTGCACAGTCATTCCTGTTGGCGGCGGCATGACCCAGCGTCAGGTGCAGTTGATCGTCGATTTTGAACCCGACATCATCATGGTCACGCCGTCATATCTTCTGGCCATCGCGGACGAGTTCGAGCGTCAGGGAATCGACCCGCGCAGTACCAGCCTGAAAAGTGGCATCTTCGGTGCCGAGCCCTGGACCAACGCCATGCGCGCTGAAATCGAGACCCGCTTTGATATGCATGGCGTGGATATCTATGGCCTGTCTGAGGTCATGGGCCCCGGCGTTGCCAATGAAGCTGTTGAGGAAAAGGACGGCCTTTATATCTGGGAGGACCATTTCCTGCCCGAGATCATTGATCCGGAAAGCGGGGCTGTGCAGGCAGATGGCAGCGAGGGAGAACTGGTCTTCACGTCGCTGACGAAAGAGGCCCTGCCGATTATCCGCTATCGCACACGTGACCTGACGACATTACGTGCGGGCGCTGCACGCAGCATGCGCCGTATGGACAAGATCACCGGGCGCAGCGACGATCTGATCATTCTGCGCGGCGTCAACGTATTTCCCAGCCAGATCGAAGAGCATATCCTGAAGATCGACGGGATAAGCCCACATTATCAGATTGAGCTTGCGAAGGACGGTCCTCTAGACAGCATGACCGTGCGTGTCGAGGCCGCGCCCGGCAATGAGGATGATGACCGGCGGGCTGCGCTTGCCGCCCTTCTTGGCGAGAATATTAAGCAGAATGTCGGCATATCAGCTGCCATTGATGTGACCCCGGTCGGGGCTGTTGACCGGTCTGCCGGCAAGGCGGTTCGTATCATCGACCGCCGCGAGGACTGAGCACCTGCCATGCCGCGTCGCCGCGCCACAAGCTATGACAGCAAGCTGGTCCATATTCGCGACACCGCTGCCGCGCTGTTTGCCCGCGATGGATTTTCGCGCACATCGATGGCCGAGCTGGCCAGTGCCTGCGGCGTGTCAAAGGCGCTGCTGTATCATTATTTCGACAGCAAGGAAGCGCTGCTGTTCGATATTCTGCGCGCCTATCTGGAAAATCTGGAGACCGTGGTCAGCATCGATCCGGCAGCATCGGCGACGCCGCGCGATCACCTGCGAGCACTGATCGGCGCATTGCTGGGCCAGTATCGGCAAGCTGGCAACACCCACAAGCTGCTGACATTTGATCTGCCGGCCTTGCCAACAAGCCAGCAGGACACACTGCGCCAGATCGAACGCCGGATAATGGCACGCTTTGAAACCGCGCTTGCCAATGCAGCAGGCGAGGCCGGGCGCAGCCCGACCATTGACGGGCCGCGCACCATGATGCTGTTTGGCACGCTGAACTGGACCTACACCTGGTTCCGCGAGACCGGGCCAATGACACTTGATGCCTATTGTGATCTGGTAACAGACAGTACGATCAAGTCGCTATAAATAAGGTTTAATTAAGGGGCTGTCCTAGATAACTCAGAATTGGGTTATCATGGAGAGCATGAGAAAGTCACGGATAAGTCAGGTTAAGCAAGATCGTCTTCTTGAGCATTTTGTTGCAGGAACGACCGCACGAACAGCTGCGAGTTTGG
>JADHLH010000107.1 GCA_016780765.1 Alphaproteobacteria bacterium
TTCGGACCGGGGGCAGCCTGAAACCGCTTATATTCAGCGCGGAACAGCAATTGCGAGGCGCGCGCCACTTCATCCTTGTCAAATCCACGGGCGACAATCGTCTCGACATCCACCATTTCCTCGCACAATGCCTTCATGATTGCATCAAGGCGATCATAGGGCGGCAGCGAATCCGTATCCTTCTGGTCGGGACGCAGTTCTGCAGAAGGTGGCTTGTCGATGATGCGCTGCGGGATCACTTCCCCCTGCGGACCGGCACCGCCACGCGGCATATGGACATTTCGCCAGCGGCACAGATCAAACACCTGAACCTTCCACACATCCTTGATCGGTGCAAATCCGCCACACATGTCACCATAGAGGGTGGAATAGCCAGCGGCATATTCAGACTTGTTTCCTGTCGCCAGCACCATCGGGCCTTTCTTGTTGGAAATGCCCATCAGGATCATGCCGCGCAGGCGCGACTGGATATTTTCCTCTGCGATACCCGCGTCTGTGCCGGAAAACTGGTCGGCCAGCATGCCGTCCATCGCCTGCATGGCCGGCACAATCGATATCTCGTCAAGACGAATGCCGAGACGATCTGCCAGATCAGCTGCGTCATCCAGGCTTTCACGGCTGGTGTAGGCCGATGGCATCATCACTGCATGCACCGCATCCGCGCCAAGCGCATCAACAGCCAGCGCCGCCACAATTGCCGAATCGATGCCGCCAGAAAGACCAAGCACAACGCCGGGAAACCCGTTCTTGTTCACATAATCGCGCAGACCGAGCGTCAATGCGCGGTAGACCTCGCTTATGCCTTCATCCGGCGGGGTCATCGCACCGGTCAATGACAAAGTGCCAAAGGATTCGGCAAGCTGGATGGTTGTCACAGCCTCGGAAAAACTGGGCAGATGCGCAGCAAGACTGCCATCAGAATTCAGCGCAAAGGACGCGCCATCATACACCACCTCGTCCTGTCCGCCGACCAGCGCAACATAGACCAGCGGCAATCCTGTCTCGGTCACCCGCGCGACAGCGTTGGATATGCGCCTGTCCCGCTTGCCAATCTCAAATGGTGATCCATTGATCGAGATGATCAGCTCGGCACCCGATTCTGCCAGACATTCAGTGACATCGGCTGTCCAGATATCTTCGCAGATTGGCAGCCCGATTCGCCAGCCGCGCACCAGCGCAGGCCCTGGCATCGGTCCGGGGGTGAAATTGCGACCATCATCAAAGACGCTGTATGTGGGCAAGCCTACCTTGTCGCGCCGTGCCATGATCCGGCCTTCATCAATGACGAACACGCTGTTCATCACCTTGCCGTCTTCGGCATGGGGCGCGCCAACAATGATAGCAGGCCCGCCATCGCTCGTCAGCGCGGCAAGGCTGTCCAGGCCCGCAGCCACTTCAGCCATGAAGTCGCTTCGCAACACCAGATCATCACACTGGTAGCCTGACAGATACATTTCCGGCGCCACAATGATCTGCGCACCATCTTTCGCCGCAGCATCACGGGCGGCGACCAAACGTTCCACGTTGGCCGGCACATTTCCCATATGCGGATTCAGTTGTGCAAGTGCTATGGCACTGGCTTTTGACATCATATCCGTTCCCTACTTGCGCAGAAGAAATTCACGGCCAGCCTTAACGCGTGGCGCACCGTCATATGCAATAATATCGGCCGTCGCATAGGTCTCCGACCACTTCTCTGGCAGGTAGGAACCCGTGCCGATCAGATCAACCGGCGCACGGGCAAAGGAAAAGATCCGGCACTTGTCAGGACCAAAGCCGCTGGAGGCCACAATCTTCACCTTGTCAAAGCCATGCGCATCCAGTGTTTCGCGCAGATGCCAGATTGCCGCGACGCTGACACCGGTACCCATCAGATGTTTCAGCTCGGACTCGGTGCGATATCCGCGGGTGGCATAGGCAACATGGCGATCAAGAACCGCATAGGATTCAGGCGTATCCAGCCCCTCGATAAAACGGCCACCATGCGTATCGATGCGCACCGAAAGCCGACCATCAGCCGCCAGATCGGAAAACCGCTCAGCCACGGTCAGCGCGTCGGTAATTTCCTGTCCAAAATAGTCAACAAGGACGGTCAGCGGGGCATCGGGAATCGTCTCATGAAACAATTCGGCAGCGCGCAGCGTCGATCCTGCGTATCCGATCAGCGCATGCGGCATCGTTCCCGATCCGCTGTCCTGTCCGAAGAACGGCGCTGTCGCATCGGTTGACGAGCCCACAAACCCGATCGCCCCTGCCTTGGCCTTGGCCTTTCGTGACCCGACCGAGGCCCCATATGCCATCAGGTCCGCCATGTCAGAGCCGGCACAATGGCGGGCATCCATCGCCAGAAACGCAACCTTCGGCAGCTCCACACACATGTTATAGGCGTTATATGCCGCCACACATGATGCCCCCAGACGTTGCAGGAAAATGGTCTCCATATCGGCAAGTGCAGACAGCGGACCACGCAGATAGCACAATGCCTCACCCGAACCGACCCAGGCCCCTTCCGCATGTGGCTCTTCGACCGTGACATCGGCACTGCGATGCGCGCTCATTGCTTTCAGCCAGTCCACTGCCAGACGCCCGGCATAGGTGACCGGACGACGCATGAAGACAGCATACTCCACCTCGCATTCACCATGCTGCTGCACGATGCGGCGGGTATGCTTGAAATATGTATCTGTCAGGGCGGGTTGCCGGTCTGGCGACGGGCCCAAGCTGTTCGAGTCAGCCATGCTGATATCTTTCCGTTGGCGGGATGACGCCGGGGTGGCAGGGCCAAAAGCAGTGATCAGACTGCTTCTGACAGACCGACACCCCCGTCACGACGCTGTTTCAGAAGATCGGCAATAAGGAATGCCAGTTCCAGTGCCTGCGCACCATTCAGACGCGGGTCACAATGCGTATGGTACCGGTCACCAAGACGCGCTTCGGTGACGTCAACGACACCGCCAACGCATTCGGTCACGTTCTGGCCGGTCATTTCAAAATGCACGCCGCCGGGATAGGTTCCTACCTCGTCATGCGCATCGAAAAAGCCACGGACTTCGGCCATGACATCATTCACCCGACGCGTCTTGTATCCGCTGCTGGCCTTGATCGTGTTGCCATGCATCGGATCACAGCACCACACAACCCTGGCACCGCTGTTCTGCACCGCCTTCAAAAGTGGCGGCAATCCGGTATGAACCTTGTCCGCACCCATCCGTGCGATCAGCGTCAGGCGGCCAGCCTCGTTTTCAGGGTTCAGCGTCTCGATCAGCCGGACCAGTTCGTCCGGATCAAGACTTGGGCCGCATTTCAGGCCGATCGGGTTGCCGATGCCGCGCATATATTCGACATGCGCACCGTCGGGCTGGCGGGTCCGGTCGCCAATCCACACCATATGGGCAGATGTTGCGTACCAGTCCTTTTCATCGGTGATGGTGTCGCGGCGTGTCAGCGCTTCTTCATAATTCAGCAACAGCGCCTCATGCGAGGTATAAAGTTCAGTTTCTGACAGCGGACGCGCCGTTTCAGGCGTAATGCCGCATGCGCGCATGAAATCAAGGCTTTCGGTGATCCGCCCGGCAAGCTCGGCAAAGCGCTCGGCCTCTGGCGTGCCGTCAAGAAATTCGACAACCCAGCTATGCACTCGTCCCAAACTGGCAAGGCCGCCCTGCGCGAAGGCACGGATCAGGTTCAGCGTGGAGGCTGATTGTTCGTAAACACGCAGCAAGCGTTTCGGGTCGGGTATACGTTCGGCTTCGGTAAAGCCCATCGCATTGACCATATCCCCACGATAGCTTGGCAATTCAATGCCATCAATCACCTCAACCGGCGATGATCGCGGCTTTGCAAACTGGCCGGCCAGACGTCCCACCTTTACCACCGGCATTGATGCACCGAACGTCAGAACCACCGCCATTTGCAGCAGTACCTTGAAGGAATCGCGGATATTATCTGCCGAAAATTCGGTAAAGCTTTCGGCGCAGTCACCGCCCTGCAGCAGAAACGCCTTGCCGTCTGCGACCTCGCCAAGTTTTTGCTTGAGGCTTTGTGCCTCGCCAGCAAAGACCAGCGGCGGCTGTTTGGACAGCCGGTCTTCAACTTTTGCAAGCACGGCCGCATCCGGATATTCAGGCACTTGCCTGATAGGAAGATTGCGCCAGCTGTCGGGCTGCCAAGTCATGGGACACCATCCATGTCGTGCACCGCACTGTTCGGCGGGCATATAGTAAGTCCTGAACAGAACATCATCCTGTCAACGAAGGCAGTCATAATGCGCGAAAATTGATATTTTTCAAGTTTTTTGCAAGCTTTGTGGAATGCCCGGACCAGATTTCTGAAAAGCTGTTCCGGCTACCAAATGTGGTGCCATGTGACCAAATTTGCACCATGCGCCAGGTGAGGCCCGTTTGCGCTGGCGGATATGCAGCTTCAGTCCCGCGGGGTGCGCATCGTCACGAATTCCTCTGCGGCTGTCGGATGAATGCCGATCGTCGCATCAAAATCTGCTTTCGTGGCACCAGCAATGACAGCAACGCCGATACCCTGAATAATCTCGCCCGCATCGGGCCCGACCATATGCGCCGCAACAACCTTGTCACTGGCAGTGTCAACGATCAGCTTCATAAAGGTCTTTTCCGAACGACCAGACAGGTTGTTCTTCATCGCGTTGAATTTGCTGGTATAGACCGTCACATCGCCATGGATGGCGCGTGCCTCTTCCTCACCCGGACCAACCGAACCGATGGGCGGCTGGGTAAAGACAGCTGACGGGACATTGGAATGCGAGACTGTGCGCGGGCGTCCCCCGAAAATGCTGTCTGCAAAGGCATGCCCCTCGGCAATGGCGACAGGCGTCAGATTGATCCGGTCGGTGACATCACCCACGGCAAAGATCGAGGGCACGCTGGTCGCTGAGTCTGCATTCACCGGAATTTCACCGCGCTTGCCAACGGCAATGCCCGCCGCATCAAGCTGCAGTCCGCCTGTGTTAGGGGCGCGGCCTGTTGCCACCATGATCTGTTCAGCCTCAATCACGCTACCATTGCTCAGCGAGATTGCGTGGCCAGTGCCAGCATCCGCAACCTTTTCAATCACCGTTCCCGGATGCAGTGTGATGCCGCGCCCTTCCAGTGCTGTTGCTATCTCGCTTCGCACATCTTCATCAAAGCCGCGCAACGGCAGGTCACCGCGATAGACAAGATGGGTATCAACACCAAAGCCGTTAAAGATACTGGCAAATTCAAGCGCGATATAGCCGCCGCCATAAATCACGATGCTGGCTGGCCGTTCATCAAGGTCCAGCGCCTCGTTTGACGTGATCGCGCGTTCGGCAAGGCCGAGAATTTCGGGAATATGCGGGGCCCCGCCAGCAGCGATCAGAATGCGCTCGGCCGTCAGAACACGATCCCCAACCGATACCGCATTGGGCCCGGCAAGCTGTGCCCAGCCGGCAATCAGTTCAGCACCCGCATTTTCCAGCAGCCACCTGTAAATCGATTCAAGCCGGTCCAGTTCAGCATTTTTTGCGGCAATCAGTTGCGGCCAGTCATGCCCGTCAATGCTGACCTGCCACCCATAGCCTGCCGCGTCGGCGGCATCAGCGGAAAAGGCTGATCCATACATCAGCAGCTTTTTCGGCACGCAGCCGCGGATAACGCACGTCCCGCCCGGGCGATCGCCCTCAATCACCGCGACACGCGCGCCATGCCCTGCAGACATACGGGCCGCGCGCACGCCGCCAGAACCGGCGCCAATGACAATCAGATCATAATCATATTTCATGATGAATGCTTTCCAGGCTGCGAGGCAGATAGGGCGCGGCAGACAGGATAATGCCGCCGATCCTTTGCCTCATGCCTCTAACCTAGTGCACTCACCACATGATGCAAGCGCTTGCGGGTGACGCATGGTCTGTGAAAAGCCGTGTTGGACATGCAGGCACGCGTCAGGATGTGCAGAAGATCACTCCAGAATGTTCAGTTCCGATATCTCATGATCGTCATCGCGCCGTGCCCCGGGCAGGCCGATGCCGCGCCGCGCCAGCAATGCAGCTGCAAAATGCGCGAACTCGGTCAGGGCAAGGCCAATCGTCTCGGCGCTGACACCCTCAAGATTGATGAAACGATAGACGGTCACCGTCGCGTCACCCGAACAAACCCCATGCGCACCCAGATTGATGGCAATTGTGTCCTCAAGCAGAAGCATGGTCGTGAAGGCGGCGCGCAGGGGCCCGCTGCCATCACGCGCTGCCGTTGCATAGATCAGCGCCCGATTGGGCGAATCGAGGCATTCCAGTTGCACAACAGGGCCAGCATCGGTCTCGATCATCCAGCGACGTTTCGACATCGCTGTTACCGGAAACATAAGCGTGGACGGCGCTGCGCTTAGAAGATCGTCCATAATGGTGATAATCGGTGCGGGCATGAATGCTCCTGAATGATCGCCTGTCGCGGTGAGTTCACGGCTTTGTTAACACGCGTTAACCTTTTGTTTATAGGTTATTTTATGGCTATCTACCAGACACTAAAGGATTACTCAAAAGCATCCTATAATT
>JADHLH010000021.1 GCA_016780765.1 Alphaproteobacteria bacterium
CAATCCGTCCACCGCGCATATTCGTGTCATTTTCCTGCCCACTTTGGACCGTTCAGCATCCAGCAAACAAGGGTAAGATTGTTAAGGGATTTTTGCGTTTAGCGCTATAATACCGGTGCGGTTTTCACCTCTGTGTCACGTTCCGGTATATCGGGTGATGGCAGCGGGCGTGCTGCTGGCGTCCATTATTCGGTGAAGGTGTCGTCATTGCGTCAGCTTCAAGGTCAGGATTTTCAAACCTGTGACGCCGAACAGCAGCGCAAAGACCGATTCGAACCAACGTCGCGCACCGGCGTAAAGCCGCGCCAGCACCGTGTTTGAAAACAACAGCGCGTAGGCAATGAAGATTGACCCGTTGCAGAGCCCGACGACAAGAACAACAAGGGCCAGATCAGCTGCTCCGGTTCCGGCAGGCACGCCAATCGAAAACAGGGTTCCAAAAAACAGCACAGGTTTCGGGTTGGTCAGATGCAGCATCACGCCGGCGGTAAAATAACCGTGCGGGGCGTTCATTTCAGCCATCGCGGCATGGGTGTCTGACATCGCTGCGCGCAATGACCGGAATGCCAGATACAAGAGATAGGCCGCACCGCAATAGCGTACAGCTTCCAGAATCCAGACATGAGCCATCAAAATAGCACCAACGCCAAGGGCGGCAGTGATGGACCAGATGTAGGAACCGGTGATGATCCCGGCGGCAAGCAGCAGCCCGGCTGGCCGGCCATGGCGCATAGATATACCAGCAATACCAAGCGTCGCCGGCCCCGGACTGGCTGAGGCTACGATCCCTGCACCAAGCATCAATGGCCAGTTCAATTCGTCCATGGGTGTCGGCTCGATTGTTTCCGGGATCAGTGTATGCCGCATTAACCGACACGCGCCAGGCAGCTGGTTTTGCCGACAGGCTGGTGGCCAGTGAAGGCTATGAATGGCAAATCCGGTGTCGGTAAAATCCGCAATCACCAAAACCCGGAAACAACAAAAGCCGCCAAGCAATGCCAGGCGGCTCGTTTGCCGTTATGATGCGCGAAAAAGCCTGTCGCGAAAGAGGGGCCTAATAGCCCTCACGCTCCATGCGTTTGCGCATGAGCTTGCGGACCCGGCGGGTCGATTCGGCAGCTTCACGTGCCCGGCGCTCTGACGGCTTTTCATAAGCGCGACGGTTCTTCATCTCGCGGAACACGCCTTCGCGCTGCAGCTTTTTCTTCAGGACGCGCAGCGCCTGATCAACATTGTTATCTCGTACGGTTACGTACACGGTATGTCACTTCCTTTTTGCAAATACGGCTGCAGGACTAAGGTCCCGCGCGCCCCAAGGACGCCAAATCTTGAACACGGTTGGGGTTTTTAGCATGATGAAAGCCGGTCTGTAAAGATGCGGCGCACAGGAAAAAATTGACGCACGCGACCGCTTGGCACTGGCGTTCGGTGTGGATTTGGTCATATCTTGATGTCAGGGGGAAATCTGATCGACCATAAAAAGACATCGTCAGGCCTGAAGAGCCGACAAACGACCTTTCCTCGATCGCTTTGTCGGACGGCAGAATTGGCCACGATGTGGACGCAGATATGACCGATCCCAATAAAAATTCCAGCACGAATGCCGATAAAGACGCGGGCATGTACCACGCGCCCGATCCTGATGCTGCCGCCATTGTCGAGGCAGCACTGATCCATATCCCGTTCGACGGGTGGAGCGATGCGGCACTGAAGGCGGGCGCTGCCGATGCAGGCCTTTCGCCCGACGACGTTGTGCGCCTGTTCCCTGGCGGGGCACTGGACGCCATTCTGCTGCATTCACAGCTTGCCGATATTTCAATGGTCGACGCGTTTGAGTCGATGACTGAACGGCCTGACCGCGTGCATCTGATGATCCGTGAGCTGATCCTGATTCGTCTTGATCAGGCTGCCTTGCATAAAGAGGCTGTGCGGCGGGCGCTGGCTATGCTGGCGCTTCCTGCCAATGCGCTGGTTTCAGCACGTGCGCTTTATGCCACCGTGGATACCATGTGGCGTGCTGCCGGACAGATGGACACCGACTTTTCCTTTTATACAAAGCGGGCGACGCTGGCGGCTGTTTACAGCTCGACCCTGCTTGCCTGGCTGGCGGACACCAGTGGCGACCCTGCGAATATCGAAAGTTTCCTTGATCGCCGGCTTGGCGATGTAGCGAAGATACCGAAAGCCACCGCACCGATGCGCGGCATCATGGAAGGTGGCCGCCGGTTTGCCGAAGGGGTATTCGGGGCTGCCAGCCGTCGCGAGCGGCGCTGATATCCGGCATAATCAATCAATAACCTGGATGCCGACAGCTGTGTGCTGCGCTGCGAGACGCTGCGCGGTTGCAGGACAGCCTGTCCAAACGGGTGGCATTTGCCAGCGGATAGGCTATAACCGCCTCCGCGATTGAATAACTTCAAGCCGGAAAGTACAGAACGAAACATGCCGATCAAGGTGCCAGACAATCTGCCAGCGCTCGACGACCTGCAAAAAGAGCAGGTTGATGTGATGACTGACAAGCAAGCGGTTCGTCAGGATATACGGCCTTTGAAGTTGCTGCTGCTGAATTTGATGCCAAAAAAGCAGGATACCGAGATTCAGTTTGCGCGGCTGTTTGGCAATTCGCCCTTGCAGATCGAAATGATCCTGATGACAACGGCAAGCTATACGCCGCGCCATACCGAGCAGGGCTATCTGCGGCGCTTTTATCGCCAGCTTGAAGACGTGCAGGACGATTATTTCGACGCGTTGATCGTCACCGGTGCGCCGGTTGAACGGCTGCCCTTTTCAGATGTGGCGTATTGGGAAGAGCTCACACAGATCATGGACTGGTCGCGAACGCATTGTTTCCGCCGGCTTGGCATTTGCTGGGGTGCGCAGGCGCTGCTCTATCATTTGCACGGGGTTGAGAAGCATGATTGCGGTGAAAAGCTGTTTGGCATTTTCCGCCACAGCCTGATCCACAATAGCGGACGGCTGCTGCGCGGCTTTACCGACACGTTCCCGATGCCCGTATCACGCTATACCGAAAACCGCCGGGCCGACCTGGAAAGGGTGGGGATCGAGGTGCTTGCCGAAAGTGTCGAGTGCGGCCTTGGTATGGCGCGCCACCCGCATAGCGGTGATCTGTTTGTGCTGAACCATCTGGAATATGACGCCGATACGCTGGCGTCCGAATATCGGCGCGATCAGAAAGAGGGGCTGCCCACACCCCTGCCGCAAGATTATTTCCCGGGTGATGATCCATCCGCAACGCCGGTCAATTTCTGGCGGCCATACGCGTTTTTGCTGCTCAGCAACTGGATCAATGATCTGTATCAGGCCACGCCGTTCGATCTCACATCGCTTGGTGACAACTGACCCTGAATTCACTTTCTTTAGGTCAGGTGCGCCGAAAGTCAGGATTCCGGCAACTGGCGCGTGGCGTGTCCCATTTTCCGGTTGGTGTGGGCACCCGGCTTGCCATACAGATGCAGATGCACGCCGTTACTTGCCAACAGGTCTGGGACCTGCTGCATGTGCTGGCCAAGCAGATTGTCCATTTGCCAGCGCCCATAGGCAGATGTATCGCCAAATCCGAGGCCGGCCAGCACCCGCGCAAGCTGGGTGAACTGACTGCTGGCGCAGCCCTCGATCGTCCAGTGAAATGAATTATGCGGCCGTGGCGCCATTTCGTTGAACAGCAGCCTGTCGTCACTGGTCACAAAGAATTCGACGGCCAGCACCCCGAAAAGACCAACCTCATCGGCAAGGGCGGCTGTGGCCTGCTGTGCTTTTTCTGCCAGCGATGACGGAATGGTGGCAGGTGCAACGGTGCGCGCCAGAATGCCGTTTTCATGGGTGTTCTGGCTGACCGGAAAATGGGCGATGCTGCCATCCGGTGCGCGGGCAACAAGGCAGCTGATTTCAAACACGAAATCGATCTTTTCTTCCAGGATTGCATCATCGCTGCCAAAGCTGTCAAAGATTGCGCTGGCATCGTCACCGCTGGCCACCCGGCGCTGTCCCTTGCCATCATAGCCAAGACGGCATGTCTTCAGAATGCCGTCCCCGCCCAGTTCTGTCAGCGCTCCGTCAAGTCCGGTTGCTGATGTAACAGGCCAGAAACGCGGTGTGCCGATGCCAAGGCGTACTGCCAGCGTCTTTTCAGCGACACGATGTTGCGCGGTGCGCAGGGCTGCCTCCCCCGGACTTGCCGGGCAATGCGCGGAAATCTGTTGCATGACCTCGGCCGGGACATTTTCAAATTCGCTGGTCACCACGTCAACGGATGCCACAAAGTCATTCAGCGCCGCCAGATCATCATAGGCCGCCTCGGTCCAGCGGCTGGCCACTGATGCGGCCGGGCTTGCCGCGGCGTCCGGGGCATAGATGTGGGTGTCGATGCCAAGCTGCGCGGCGGCAATTGCCAGCATGCGGCCCAGCTGGCCACTGCCAAGGATGCCGATGCAACGGGACGTTGTCATGAGGGTGTTTCGGCCACCGACAGCGTCTGCGCTTCGCGCCAGCTATCCAGACGGCCAGCGATATCACTGTCACCAATGGCCAGAATCTGCGCAGCCATAAGGCCGGCATTCTTGGCACCGGGTTTGCCGATTGCCAGTGTGCCAACCGGCACACCGCCAGGCATCTGCACAATCGACAGCAGCGAATCCATACCTTTCAGGGATTTGGACTCGACCGGCACGCCCAAAACCGGCAGGCGTGTATTGGCTGCCAGCATGCCCGGCAGATGTGCAGCCCCGCCCGCGCCGGCAATGATCACCTTCACCCCGTCTGCAGCCGCCGTGCTGGCAAAGTCTGACAGCCGGCCGGGGGTGCGATGCGCAGAAATAATGCGCGATTCGAAACCGATGCCGAGTTCTTCAAGAATCGTTGCCGCTTCCTGCATGGTGTCCCAGTCAGACTGGCTGCCCATGCAGATCACAACAGGTGCTTGGGGTGTGGTCATGTCTCGAACTCTTGCCTAAAGATACTTTCGATGTGCTGTGCGAATGTGGGCGCCGCGTTTCAGGCGATTATATCGGGAAGAATGCGGCTGCGGATCAGTTCTATCTCGTCTTTCAGTCCCAGCTTGCGCTTTTTCAGGCGCTGCAGCTGGAGCTGGTCAAACGGCGTATCGGTTCCAAGCTGGCCAATGACATCGTCAAGATCACGATGTTCGCTTTCCAGTTCGCCCAGCCGCGCGCGAAGCTGCTGCTGTTCCCTGATGTCAGCGTCACCCACTGGCCCGGTTCCTCTTTTCTGTCTGTCCTTTTGCCGTTTCCGGGCCTATGGCAATTCGCTGATATCCTGCACCTGTTCTTCAACATGCGGGGTGCCGCCGGCCTTCTCGATGGCAGCGTCGAGGTCTGTTTGCTTGCACAATCCCAGCATCGCCGGATGTTTGGCTGAAATATTGCTGATATTCCAGTGCGTGCGTTCACGGATTTTTGTAATCGTTTCCTTGGTCGTGCCGATCAGCTTGACGATCTGTGCATCCTTCAGTTCAGGATGATGCTTGACCAGCCATGCAATGCCATCCGGCTTGTCACCGCGGCGGGCAACCGGCACATAGCGCGGGCCCTTGGTGCGGCGGTTTGGTGTTGGCAGATCGGATTCGGCAAGTTTCAGCCGGCCACTGGGGTCGGATTCGCACGCCTCGATCACCGCGCGGGTCAACTGACCGTTCTGCACCGGGTCATAACCCTGAATACCGATACCGGTCTCACCATCAGCGATTGACTGCACCTCAAGCGGGTGAAGGCTGCAAAAATCCGCAATCTGGTCAAAGGACAGTGCCGTGTTGTCAATCAGCCAGACGGCCGTCGCCTTTGGCATCAATAGCTGTGTCATCATTACCTGCTTTCTGCGTCACGGCCATTGTCAGGCCGGCGCACTCTCGCGTTTAACTAACGGGAAACGCCTTGTTATACTGTCACCGCACGCCGAATGCAAAGCCCTTTGCGCGCATGATGTCTGTTGATGTGCAGATGGACAAAATGGAGGATAAGCATGGATGAAGAACTGGATGCAATGAAGCCGGCCAGCACCGCCGCTGAAATGGAACGCTGGAATGTGGCTGACTTGCAGGCCTATATCGACAGGATGCGTGCCGAGATTGCGCGCGTGGAGGCGATCATTGCCGAAAAAAGCACGGTGAATGCGGCGGCAGATGCCCTGTTTCGCGACCCGTCCTGACTGCGTGTTGGCTGAACACCGATCAGGCGCTGTCGGTGCGTGCCAGTTGCGGCAATGGCAACATCCAGTCCGGCAGTGACAGTGTTGCCGGTGCGCCGTCAATCTGTGCCGTTGCATCACCAGCATGAAGCCGATGCAGATCGGACAGTTTCATGGCGGCAAGGCAAATGCTGCCTGTGCCGATATTACTGGTGCTACTGGTGCTGAGAACGGTGCCAAGCGGCTTGCCGTCATCGGTAATCGCCGCCCCTGTTGTGGCGGTGGCATCAGCAAGGATAAAGGGCGCCAGACGACGTTTGACCAGCCCGCGATAATGCGTGCGGGCTGTTACTTCCTGACCGACATAACACCCCTTTTCAAAATCCACAGCGCCAAGCCGGTCAAGCCCGGCTTCCAGCATCAGCGCGCGTTCTGGGGTCAGATCGACTGGCCCTTGCGGCACGGCGGCACCGATGCGCACCGCATGCCACATATCAAGCGACGTCGGTTCAGCATCGCTGCCTGGTGCATTGGCAGATGCGCCAACCGGTGCCAGCAGACGCCAGCCAAGATCGGGGTGCCGGGTGTCGCGCATAGCCTCGGCGGGTAGTAGATTATCGGGTGGATCATTGCCCCCCCAGATGATCCAGACTGAAAGACCTGTTTCATGTGTCAGATCAACCGGCCGGCGCAGACGATAGCGACGAAGACGGGTGTACAGCTCGTCCACCTGTTCCGCATCGCATTCGATCATGAACCCGTCATCCGTACGGCTGATCAGAAAATCCACAAGGACACGGCCTTGCGGGGTCAGCAGCGCGCTGGCGCGCACCGTATCATCGGGCAAGGTCTCGACATTGGCTGTGATCAGCGATTGCAGAAAATTGGTGGCATCGGTGCCAGACACACGGAGCAGGCGGCGCTGGTCATCGCGTGCGATAAATCCTGTGTTGCCTGTTGCTTTCATATGGCCTGTTGCTTTCATATGGCCTGTTGCTTTCATATGGCCTGTAATCCTTGTGTGACCCGTGTGTTTGGTATGACCAGCGATACGGGTTCTGGCGGGTTAATTTGCAGGTGCCGTTTCTGTGATCTCGCCATTATATCGGGCGATATAGAACCGCCGTTTTGAGGCCCAGATGCATCTGTCATCATCCGGCCAGATTTCGCGATAATCGGGCGTATCTCGAAAATAGAAAACCTGTTTGCAGAAAAGATAGCGCACATGAATGCGGTCTTCCAGAATGACCAGCTTGCCGCGATCTGCGGTGGTGATGCTGATCGATGGACGGTTCCGGCGAAAGCATTGTCCAACCTTCTCGCCGCGGCAGGCGGTCTCGTCCGACGCGGTAATGCGCACATAAGTCAGGCGCCCGTCCGAAAAGCGAAACCCTTCATCATCAAACATCGCGCAGCCATCATCCGGCGCGCGCTGGCGCTGGGCAAATTCGCAGGTAAACCATGTGCCGTCCCAGCTTGTATCTGCGCGTGCTGACGTCGGCAGGCTGAAACATGCCAATGCCATCATCATGGCAGTGATCGATATCCAGACATGTTGAATGGCCTGACGGGCAATCGGGTCTGGAAGGTTTGTTGGGCTGCGCACCTGTCTGGTCCTGTTATTCTGGTTTGTGTCTGTCATGCCGCGCCGGCCAGCCGGCCAGCCGGGTTTGCTTTCAGCATTCGCATCGCCGCGATTTGTGACAGCACTGCCAAGGCGATGTTCAACCCCATCAATGTTGCCATGCCGAACCCAAGGTCAATCAGCAGCCCCATGAGCATGGGCGACAATGCCGAGGAAAATACGCCAAGCGGCATAAATACGGCTTTTACCTCACCTAGATAGCGTGTGCCATAAAGTTCTGCCAATGCTGCCGATACTGCCGCATGCGGCATGCCGGATGCCAGGCCGAAAAAGATAAAGAATATCAACACACCGAACGGTCCATCGCCCAGCCACAATGCAAGGCAGGCAAGGGTGATCGGGAACAGCGTATGCGGGGCAACGCGGCGCGCCGAATAACGGTCAACCAGCTGTCCGGCCACCAGCGTGCCAATCACCGCAAAGGCAGCATAGAAAACATAGTTTGCGGCCCAGGTCGTCAAGGTGACGCCGGCAACCTCGGACAGATAAATCTGATGGAACAGCAATCCGGTTACCGAAAATCCGGGCACCATTGTCAGCCAGATCACACCAATCCAGAACCGCCTGTCACGCAGCACCGCACGGCGGCGCCAATGTGTGATGCCGTCAATGGTGATGATATCTTCTGACCCGCTGTCATCAATGCCGGCAGACGCTGCTGCGGCCCGCACGCCTTCCAGACCGCCACCATCCTGAAAGCGGGTTCGTCGTGTCAGAACGGGCAGGAAGGGAACCAGTCCGACCAGCGGGATCAGCGGCAGTAACAACCACAGGGTGCGCCAGTCCAGAAAGGCAAGCAGGGCCACGACCGAGGCAGGCCCGACAGATTCCGCCGCCGTCATGCCCATCTGCGCCAGCGACAAGGCGCGTCCACGCGCCGCCACATAACGCCGCGCCATTGCGGTTGTGTGGGTGTGTGATGTCATGCCCTGTCCGAACAGACGCAGCAGATATAACCCGAACACCAGTGTGACCACGGAAAATACCTGGCTGAACAGCATCGCAGATGCACACAGACAGCAGATCACGAACAGCGCCAGCCGCTCAACGCGCATGGTGTCCGCCAGCTTGCCAAGCCACACCAGACTGATCGCACTCGCGGTTGTTGCCAGCGCGTAATAGCTGCCAAACGCACCATGTGACAGATCAAGCTCTGCCCTGATTTCAGCTGAAAACAGCGAGATGAAGAATGTCTGGCCAAGTGACGAGCAGAACGCCATCGCCATGCCGAACAGCAGAAAGCGCCACTCGACGCGGACAAATTCGGCCGTGCCGACCTGAAGCCGTCCATGTGCAGG
Organism: Alphaproteobacteria bacterium; assembly: GCA_016780765.1. Taxonomy (GTDB): domain Bacteria; phylum Pseudomonadota; class Alphaproteobacteria; order Puniceispirillales; family Puniceispirillaceae; genus UBA8309. Next base: position 9,103 of record JADHLH010000021.1, read on the forward strand.
GGAGGGGGAATTCATAGGCGCAGTTTTTCACGAGACCGGAGTCGGCACAAGCACCGGTCTTGAAACCTCGCACGCCAATCCATAAATAAAACGCATACAAAACTTCTCCAGCATAAAAAATGTCAAAATACGGTGCTGGCAGGGGCAGGGTGCCACCAATTCGCGCATACTGGACTGCGGCTTGCATGCCGTTGGTCTGGTGCCAACTGGTGGTCGCGTGGAAATTTCACTCCGAGTCTGTGGGCGTGGGCGAGGTTTCTGCAGCGCGGGGAAGAGCCGGAGAAGGAGTGGCAAGATGCAGATGGACAAGCTGACGACGCTGGTGCGCAACGCTGTCATGGCGGCGCAGAATGACGCGCTGGCCCGCAATCATCAGAAACTGACCGCCATGCATGTGCTGACAGCATTGCTGGCCGATGACAATGTAACCCTGCGCAGCCTTGTCGGGCGCGCCGGAGGTGATATTTCCGTGCTGCAAGCCGGCTTGGACAAGGCGCTTGCCGCCATGCCGTCGGTGACCGGATCAGGTGCTGACCAGATGCAGCTTGATATGGATCTGGCGCGTGTGATGCAGGCTGCCGAGGCCGAGGCACGCAGCCTGAATGACAGCTTTCTGGCAGTTGATGCGCTGTTGATCGCGATGGTCAGGAGCAAGGGCGAGATCGGCAAGATTCTGTCTGCTGCCGGTCTGGATGCTGGCCGCCTTGCGACCGCCGTCACCGACATGCGAAAGGGACGAACCGCCGATAGTGATGCCGCTGAAGACAGTTATGAAGCGCTGGCGAAATTCACATCGGACCTGACCGATGCGGCACGCCGCGGCAAGCTTGACCCGGTGATCGGACGTGAGGCCGAAGTGCGCCGGACCATTCAGATTCTGTCACGCCGGACCAAAAACAATCCGGTACTGATCGGCCAGCCCGGCGTTGGCAAGACGGCCATTGCCGAAGGGCTGGCGCAGCGGATCGTCAATGGGGATGTGCCGCAGGCGCTCGCCAACAAGGCGCTGTTGTCGCTGGATATGGGGGCACTTGTCGCCGGTGCGAAATATCGTGGTGAGTTCGAGGAACGTCTGAAATCGGTATTGAAGGAGGTTGAGTCACGCGACGGCGAGGTGGTGCTGTTCATTGACGAGATGCATCAGCTTGTCGGCGCTGGAAAAACCGACGGGGCGATGGATGCATCGAACCTCTTAAAGCCGGCGCTGGCGCGTGGTGAGCTGCGCTGTATCGGCGCAACAACGCTGGATGAATATCGTCAGTATGTGGAAAAGGACGCGGCATTGACCCGCCGGTTCCAGCCTGTCTTTGTTGATGAGCCAACGGTCGAGGACACGATTTTCGTATTGCGCGGGCTGAAGGAAAAATACGAGCTGCATCACGGTGTGCGAATCACGGATGACGCGCTGATCGCCGCTGCCAGGCTGTCGCAACGCTATATCGCCGAGCGCTTTTTGCCCGACAAGGCGATCGATGTGATGGATGAGGCGGCAAGCCATCTGCGCATCCAGTCGGACAGCAAGCCGCCCGAGCTTGATGCCACCGACCGCGCGATCATCCAGCTGAAGATCGAACAGGCTGCCTTGCAGAAAGAAAGTGCCAAGAGTGCCGGCAAGCGGCTGCAAGCCATTGCCGAAGAACTGGCCGATCTGGAAACAGTGTCGGCGCGGCTGACCGAGGAATGGACCAAGGTAAAAATGCAGATGTCAGAAGTGGCCCGCCTGCAGCAGGATCTGGAGGATGCCCGCCATGCGCTGGAAGTGGCGCAGCGTGAAGGCAGGCTGGAAGCTGCTGCCGAGTTGGCCTATGGCCGGCTGCCGGGTCTGGAACAGGAGCTTGCGGCTGCCAAGGATGCTGTTTCGGTGTCCGAGCTGGTCGATGAAGAGGTAACGGATTCGCAGATCGCCGCAGTAATCAGCAGCTGGACCGGTATCCCGGTCGACAAGATGCTGGAAGGTGAGCGAGAAAAGCTGCTGGCAATGGAGGCTGCCATCGGCCAGCGGCTGATCGGTCAGGATGAGGCGGTCAGTGCGATTGCCAATGCCACCCGCCGGTCACGTGCCGGGCTTTCCGATCCGAACCAGCCCATGGGCAGCTTCCTGATGCTGGGCCCGACCGGTGTTGGCAAGACCGAAATGGCAAAGGCGCTTGCCAGCTTCCTGTTTGATAATGACGGCGCGATGCTGCGCATTGATATGTCGGAATATATGGAAAAGCATGCGGTGGCACGTCTGATCGGGGCGCCGCCCGGCTATGTCGGTTATGAAGAAGGCGGCACGCTGACCGAAGCTGTGCGCCGGCGTCCGTATCAGGTCGTGCTGTTTGACGAGATCGAGAAGGCGCATCCCGATATCTTCAACATTCTGCTTCAGGTGCTGGATGAGGGTCATCTGACCGACGGTCAAGGCCGACGTGTCGATTTTGCCAATACCATTGTTCTGTTGACGTCGAATATCGGGGCTGATCATCTGCTCGCGCTTGATGATAGTGAGGACAGTGATGCCGCGCGTGATGCGGTTATGGCGGATGTACACTCAACCTTCCGTCCGGAATTTCTGAACCGGCTTGATGAGATCCTGTTGTTCCACCGTCTGGCACCGTCGCATATGGGGGCTATTGTCAGTATCCAGTTTGCCAGACTGCAGGCACGGCTTGCCGACCGCGGGGTCAGCTTGCGCCTGAGTGATGATGCTGCTGACTGGCTGGCAACACGTGGTTATGATCCGCAGTTTGGCGCGCGGCCCCTGCAACGGGTGATCCAGAATGCAGTGCAGAACCCGCTTGCCCAGGCGCTGCTTGAAGGCCGGTTCGGTGATGGTGATCTGGTCGAGGTGCGCCTTGATCCGGCGAATGACAGCCTGATATTTGGTTTTTCCTCGCCAGATGAAGGCGGCACGGCGAAAGGGGTGCTGACTGACAGTGCAAGTGACGCCGCAGGGCGGGCGTAGCGGCATTCCTGCAGCGAGCCCGCCAGATATCCCCGCCTGATCACAAGATCGACCTGATCACGACATTCAGCCCACAGAATTTGCAACCCGCAGAATTTGCAACCCGCAGAATTTGCAACCCGCAGAATTTGCAACCCGCAGAATTTGATAGACAGGCGCGCGGCGCTGTCCCTAGGATGATGCGCGCGCGGCAGGCTGGCAGCGGCCTTGTTGAGGGATGTATCACAGCACTTTGTTGTTATTACATATTTCTTTGTTATCAGGGGACCGAATGGCACTTTTGCAACCGAATACAGAGATGCCTTTCAACATCACGCGGATCAGCCATGTTGTGCTGACAAGCCGTGACCTCGATGCCACCCGCTATTTCTATGAGTCCGGTCTAGGTCTGGAGGTAACCTTCCATGATTCTGAACGGTTGGCTTTGCGCGCCATCGAAGAGCCGGGCATGTTCTCGCTGCTGTTCGAAAAGGTGACAGATGACGGCCCAGGCACCTGCCGAACGGTTGGTTACCGGATGTATACCGATGATGATCTGAAGCGTGCGCATGACTGGTTTCATGAACGCGGCATGGCGGCTGAATTTGTCGTCCGGCCCTTTCAGGGGCTGACCTTGCGCATCACCGATCCGGTGGGTGTGCCGGTGGAATTCTGCGCGACGATGGACCAGCACACCAACCGGATGCGCCAGTTCCATGCCCATGCCGGCGGCAAGCTGGTCTATCTGGATCATATCCAGATTGCGACTCATGATATTGAATCTGCCTATGCATTTTATAATGATCTGGGATTTCGGCTGACCGAATATACAGCCACCGATGGCACCGATCAGGTGTGGGGAGTGTGGCTGAAGCGCAAGAACAATACGCAGGATGTTGTCTATGCAAACGGTGCCGGCCCCCGCCTGCATCATGTTGCCTATCACACGCCTGAAATCGCCAATGTCGTGCATGGGGCGGATGTGATGGCATCGCTGGGGCTGGCAGAAACGATGGACCGTGCCCCTGGCCGCCACGGTATTGGTAATGCCTTCTTTATCTATTACCGCGACCCGGACGGGCACCGCGTCGAGACCTTCACCAGTCACTATAATGTGATTGATGTTGATCATGAGCCGACGCGCTGGGACCTGTCTGATCTGCGCCGGTCGCAATTGTGGGGGTTTCCCGCCCCGCGCAAATGGTTTCAGGAAGCCGCCTGCTTTGACGGCGTGCCGGTTCAGCCCCCATCGCTGGATGCACCGCCCGTGACGCTTGAGGATTTTCTGGAAGGATGGTCACAATGAAGTTCGGAACCATCCGGCTGGACGGCGAAGCGCAGCTGGTGATACAGACAAATGATGGCGGGATCTGCCAGATGGAAGCAGTGATGGCGGTGAGCGGGCGTGACCTGCCGGGCACCATGCTTGATCTTGTCACCCGTGCCGACGACGACGTAGATCTGCTGCCAACCCTGGCAGCGGCGATTGACGGCATGGCCGAAGACAGCATTATCCGGCCGGATGACGACACCGACTGGCTGCCGCCAATCGGCAATCCGTCAAAGATTCTTGGTGTTGCCTTCAATAACAGGGAACTGATGAAGAAGGCGCATCATGATCCGGGTGTTCCAAATTTCTTTTTGAAGCCGCCATCCTGCCTGACCGGACACGGCAAGCCCATTTTTGTCGATCCTGACTGGGGTGCGGTGATCCCTGAACCGGAAATCTGTGCGGTCATTGGTCGCCGCGCCAAACATATCAGCGAGGAAGAGGCGCTGGATCATGTGTTCGGTTTCATGATCCATAATGATGTGACGTCGCACGGGCTGAAATTCGGCAAGGATTCAATCGCGGTGACCTATGACCGTGATATGGCGCGCCCGGAGTTTTATGGCTGGCGGAACCTGCATGGCGAGGATGATACTGATGCCTATTACGTCTATCACACGCGCTCCAAGGGCACCGACAGTTTCGGGCCGTGCGGGCCCTGGATAACGATGTGTGATGTGGTCGGAAATCCGAACGATCTGCATGTCACCGGCACCATCGATGATGAGGTGTTCACCAGGGATCATACCAGCAATTATCGCTTCAGCGTCGAGACCTGTATTGCTGAGGCCAGCCGTTATTTCACGCTGGAGCCGGGAGACATGATTTCCTTTGGCACCACCGGCAAGGGGGTTGGCCGGTTTCCGCGTGGCCATAAAAGCCTGCTGCTGGGCGAGATCACCGGCGTTGTGGGGATAGAGATCGAACCGCTTGGCCGGCTTGCCAACCCGGTCCGTCACCAGAAGGGTGGTGCCTGATGGTGCTGTCCATAAACAGCGACAAGGTGGCAGCGCACCATAACCCGGTGCCGAACGCCGCGATTGTGCGCGGTGTGATGGTGACCTCCGGCATTCTTGGCAAGCGGCTTGATACCGATGACTATCCAGTTGACCGGGCTGAACAGACGGCGCTGGTATTCACCTATCTTCAGGCAATTCTTGAGGAGGCGGGTGCAACCCCGCAAGATGTGGTCAAGCTGGATCTGTATTTTGCCGACAAGTCCGACAGATCGCTGGCCAATGAACACTGGCTGCGGCTGTGGCCAGATCCGGCGCACCGGCCGGCACGCCAGGCGCATCAGGCTGTCCTGCCTCGCGGGTGTTGCTTGCAGGTTGTGGCCATGGTGGTCTTGCCCTCTTCCTGACGCCGCCTTCTGAATTGCGCAAAATTGATGAATTCTGGCTATCTGTATCCGCGCAGGCTATAGCAGGCCGAACGCATGGACGTGGAATTGTGAACGACACGCCCCATATATGTGTTTCCCGTTCCCAGGAAGCAGACCAGCACCCATGTCATTATTAAAGCAAGGCCGGTTGCACCGGTTCATCTGTGGTGAATTCTATAGTGATACCGCGCGTCCAAACCTGTCCCCCAAACAAATGTCAGTCGAAGTTCTGTCCGGCCTGACAGTGTCGCTGGCGCTGGTGCCCGAGGCTGTGGCCTTTGCCTTTGTGGCCGGTGTGGCCCCGCTTGTCGGGTTGTATGCGGCCTTCATCGTCGGACTGATCACCGCGTTGTTCGGTGGCCGCCCCGGCATGATATCGGGCGCGACCGGCGCGCTGGCCGTGGTCATGGTTGCGCTGGTGATGGAACATGGTGTTCAGTATCTGTTTGCCACTGTCGTTCTGATGGGCATTCTGCAGCTGATTGCCGGTGCTTTGCGATGGGGCAAATTTATCCGCATGGTGCCCTATCCGGTGATGATCGGTTTTGTGAACGGCCTTGCGATCGTGATCGGCCTTGCCCAGCTGGAGCAATTCAAGATTGCTGGTCCTGATGGCAATATGCGCTGGATGGAAGGCGAAGTTCTGTTCAACACCATCGGCATGATTGTGCTGACCATGCTTGTCATCTGGCAGGCACCAAAGCTGACCAAACTGATACCGGCACCGCTGGCGGCGATCGCTGTTGTGACCGCTGTGGTGATCGGATTTGGCATCGAGGTGCCGCGTGTCGGTGATCTTGCCAGCCTGTCGGGCGGCCTGCCCCCCTTTGCCATTCCGGCTGTGCCGCTGACGCTTGAAACCCTCGTTATCATTTTCCCCTATGCGCTGATACTGGCGGCGATTGGCCTGATTGAAAGCCTGCTGACGTTGAATCTGGTCGGCGACATGACCGAACAGCGCGGTGGGGCATCGCGTGAATGTGTGGCGCAGGGCGCAGCCAATTTCCTGACCGGCTTTTTTGGCGGCATGGGCGGATGCACAATGATCGGCCAGTCGATGATCAATGTGAAATCTGGCGGACGGACCCGCATTGCCGGCATTGCCGCCGCGTTGTTCCTGCTGGGCTTTATCCTGTTTGCCGCATCGCTGATCGAACAGATACCGATCGCGGCCCTCGTCGGGGTGATGTTCATGGTGGTGATTGGCACCTTCGCCTGGCATTCCATCACCACCCTGCGTAAGGTGCCGCGCGCCGACGCGCTGGTTATTCTGACGGTGACAGCCGTCACGGTGATTGAGGATCTGGCCATTGCGGTAATTGTGGGTGTGATCATGTCGGCGCTTGTGTATGCATGGAACGCCGCCAAGACAATTCAGGCATCGAAACGCCCCTCGACCAGCGAAAAGGGGGCCATCGTCTATGACATCAGGGGGCCGCTGTTTTTCGGCTCGGCGACCGGCTTTCGCGAATTGTTCCAGATCAAGGATGATCCGGCCACGGTGATCATTGATTTTGCCACCTCGCGCGTGGTCGACCAGTCCGCGCTGCAGGCGATTGAGGATATAGCGGCGAAATATCATGAGGCCGGCAAGACGGTTATGCTGCGCCATCTCAGCCCTGATTGCCACAAGCTGTTATCGCGATCAGGGCAGCTGATCATCGGCAGTGATGATGACCCTGAATACAAGGTGGCAGTCGATTACCGCGTGCGCCAGGGGGCCTTTGAATCAGGCATCTGATCGGGGCGTCACCCGCGTCCATGTCGCATGCAGAAACAGGAACGCGCCGCCGGGCATTCATCATTTGCATGAAATAGTAAATGCGGAGTTTTATCTGACTGTCTGGCCACCACGGTACACAGCGTTGGTCGGTGTGGGGAAGAATGAAACCAAGCGATCTCGAAGAGTTCGCGGACGCAATATGTGCAAAGTTTCAGTTACCGGGTGATGCCTCCGACGAAGATCAGTTAAAGCCAGTCGTTGCCGAATTGCTTGAGGTGGCGGGGGCTGGCTATGGGCTTTCGGTCGAGACGCTCACCGAAACACACCTTCCTGAGCATAAAGTCCGTCCCGACATCGGTGTTTATGTGGGAGGGCTGATCTGTGGATACATAGAACTGAAAGCGCCCGGTAAAGGTGCTGACGCAGCGCGGTTGAAGGGCGGCCACGACAAACAGCAATGGCAGAAGCTGCAAGGGCTGCCAAACCTGATTTACACGGATGGTCGGGAATGGGCGCTCTATCGCGACGGAGAGTCTGTAGATGGTCAGCCTCTGGTCAGACTGACAGGAGACCCATCTCTAGAAGGTAAAGATGCAGTAAATCCCGAAGATGCTGCTGCTTTGGAGAGGCTCCTTCGCGACTTTCTGAACTGGCAGCCAATTATCCCCCACCGGCCCACCCCGCTCGCCAATTACCTTGCCCCCCTGACCCGCTTTCTGCGCTCGGAAATTGAGGCTGCTCTCACCAGGGAAAGGAGTGCTGTCTCGCTGCTTGCGGGCGAGTGGCGGCAGTTTTTCTTTCCAGAAGCCGACGATACCCAATTCGCTGATGCTTATGCGCAGACGGTTACATACGCAATGCTGCTTTCGCGTCTTTCGGGTGCTGACGATTTGTCACCATCCAGGGCGGCAAAGACGCTGGATCAGAATAATGGCCTGCTTGCCCGTGCGCTTGAACTGCTTGGTCAGGATGATGCAAGACAGGAATTGAGAGTTGGCTTTGAATTGCTTGGCCGATCTTTGGAGGCACTTGATCCGCACGAATTTTTGAAGTCTGACCCGGATCTGTGGCTCTATTTCTATGAGGACTTTCTGGCGGCCTACGATCCAAAGTTGCGGCAGAATTATGGTGTCTATTACACGCCGCGAGAGGTGGTCGAACTTCAGGTGCGTCTTGTCAGCGAATTGCTGGAGACACGATTTGGCAAACATCTGGGCTTTGCTGATGATGGGGTTGTGTTTCTTGACCCGGCAGTGGGGACTGGCACCTATCCCTTGGCGGCCATCAAGGACGGATTGGAACGGGTTCGGACACGCTCTGGTCAGGGTGCCGTTTCAGGGCGCGCAAGGCAGATGGCGCACAATATGCACGGCTTTGAAATTCTGGTCGGCCCCTATGCGGTGGCGCATCTGCGGCTGACGCAGGCGCTTGAAGGTGCGATCAACGCTGGAAAAGCGGATGATGAGCCGAAAGAGCGGCTTGGCAACAGGCTCAACATCTATCTGGCCGACACGCTTGCCAGCCCGAATGTCACCCCGCCCGGTGGTTTGACACTGACGCACCAAAAATTGACTGATGAACACGATGCGGCCCGCCGTGTCAAAAATACAGGTGACATTCTCGTCTGCCTGGGAAATCCGCCATATGACCGTCAGATGAAAGAGAATGCAGACGATCAAACACGCAGAAAAGGCGGATGGGTCAGGTATGGCGACAAACAGGAAGGCGGCGCAGATGATGAAAAACAGGCAGAAAGACCCATTCTGAAGGACTTTACCGAACCAGCAACAGATGCTGGTGCTGGAGTTCACCTGAAGAATCTCTACAACGACTATGTCTATTTCTGGCGGTGGGCCATGTGGCGGCTATTTGAGCAACAGGAATGTGGCGGGATTATATCTTTCATCACGGCGTCAAGCTATCTGACCGGCCCGGGTTTCTTGGGTATGCGGCAGGTGATACGCCAGACTTTTGATGAAGTATGGATTCTTGATCTTGGTGGCGACAATTTTGGAACACGCAAGACGCCGAATGTCTCTAACATTCAGACACCTGTCGCGATTGCCGTTGGTGTCAGGGGGTCAACGCCAATACCCGGCAAATCAGCGCGGGTTCATTATGCCCGCATTGATGCGGATGATCGTGACGCCAAGTTGGCACGGCTTGATGTCATAGAGACCCTTGCAAATATCGAATGGGCAGATTGCCCTGACGATTGGCATGCCCCTTTTCGACCTGCGGGAACCGGTCTTTATTTCACATGGCCAAGATTAGATTATCTGTTTCCTTGGACGCATTCTGGCGTCCAGTTCAAACGAACCTGGCCCATTGGTGAAACCAGAGAGGTGCTGGAAAAGCGGCTGTCACTGCTGATCCAGTCTGAACCTGAGAAGAAAGGGGAATTGTTCAGGGAAACGAATGATCGAGAAATCACATGGAAGCCCAGGGATGGATCATTGAAATCAATTTATGAACTGGATCCATCGACCGCGGATCTGTCTGTAGGGCGGTATGCCCACCGATCCTTTGACCGGAAATTTGCAATTCTTGACCCAAGAGTTGCTGACCGTCCGCGGCCAGAGCTGCAAAACACAATGAGTGGTAAACAGGTTTTTTTCTCAACGATGTTGACCAAACATTTGGGGTCGGGTCCCGCACTTGGTGTCTCGGCCGTGGTGCCTGACTTAGATCATTTCCGAGGTTCGTTTGGGGGTAAAGATACAATCCCCCTCTATCGCGATGCTGCCGCCAGTCAGCCCAATGTGACCCTTGGATTGCTTGACTGTCTGTCTGGCGTTCTTGACATGCCGGTCACCGTTGAGGATTTGGCAGCCTATGTTTACGCCATGCTTGGTGGGCAATCCTACACCACATATTTCTGGAACGAGCTGGAAACACCGGGGCCGCGAATTCCAATCACGAAGGACAGCGATCTTTTCCAGTCAGCGGTGACCCTTGGCCGCCATCTGATCTGGCTTCATACCTATGCTGAGAGGTTTGGTAATGATGATTGGGAAAATCAGGTGCCAAAGGGTTCGGCCAAAAACATCAGGGGTGTGCCGTCAGGTCAAACGGGATATCCAACCAAATTCAGCTATGATCTGGCCAAACGGGAAATCTCTGTCGGCGATGGTCGGTTTGGCCCTGTCTCGCCAGAGGCATGGGAATTCCAGGTGTCTGGCCTGAAGGTGGTGCAGTCATGGCTTGGCTACCGCATGAAAGATCGGACTGGCAAAAAATCATCGCCATTGGATGACATCCGCCCGGAAAGCTGGAGCCCGGCGATGAGCGATGAGTTCCTTGAACTCTTGTGGGTTCTTGAGGCGACACTTGGCATGGAGCCGGAGTTGGAAAAAATCCTTGGCGAGGTTGTCGCCGGGCCATGCTTCACAGCGGACGAGCTGCCGCAACCTTCGGACAAGGAGCGCCAGCCACCAAAGCCCGACTCCGGACCTGGAACTTTACTTTAAATTAAGTGGGTTAGATGGTGCTGCCAGCGTGATTCGAACACGCGACCTCACCCTTACCAAGGGTGCGCTCTACCGCTGGAGCTATGGCAGCACTGGGGCGAGTTCTACAATAGGGGGCAGTGGTTTGCAAGAAGGATTGAATCCTCTCCGGACCCTGCTTTTTCAGCCATATTACCGCAGATTGGCGGGCGTGTTTCTGCCTGTCAGGGGCGTATTCTGCATGCATTCTGGTGTTCGGGCGGCACCCTTGGGTACGCCCCCCGATGCCACTGAGCGCCAGATGCGTCTGAGGGCCAGATGCGTCTGAAGGCCAAGTGCGTCTGAAGGCCAAGTGCGTCTGAAGGCCAAGTGCGTCTGAAGGCCAGATGCGTCTGAGGGCCAGATGCGTCTGAAGGACAAGTGCGTCTGAAGGCCAGATGCGTCTGAAGGACAGTATCTTGTGCAGGCAGGTGATTTCGTCGATATTCAGACAGGAACACAGAGTCGGTATCTGACACCCGGGAGACGAGACCATGAAAATCATGTCAGTGGTGACCTTCAAGGTTAAGGATGGCTATCACGAGGAATTCGCCGACGCCTATCGCAAGGCGGGCAGCAGCAGTGCGAATTTCTGGCGATTGCTGGCTGTCGGCGAGGACACGTTTGTGTCGATCAACGAGTTGCCCGCTGTCGAGGATGTGGTAGAGCGCGAGGAGGTCGGCATCCCGTGGCTCGATACGGTGGAACATATGCTGGTGAAGTTCGGTGAAAGCCGCACCTCGGCCTTTTCCGGCCTTGTTATCGAGGAATACAACAACCCTGACTGGACGCCTGAACCCGGCCAGCACAGCGGCTAGGGGCAGATGACGCAGAATCAGAAAACCCGTAAATGCCCCGGATCATATGCCACAAGATCGGGTGCCACCAGATCACAGTTTCAGCAAGAACCTGACCAGTGACCTTGTGCGCGGGCTGAACAACCGGTCAGTAAAAAACTGGCCGGCAGCGCGTTTGCTGGCATCGCCATAGGTGGGATAGGGCGCGATGGTGCTGGCCATGGCAGCGATCTTCTGCTTTCTGGCAATGGCAAGCGACCAGGCCATGATCATCTCGCCAGCTGCCGGTGCCACAATGCCGGCCCCCAGAATATGCCCGTCGCGATGTATGATCACCTTGACCATACCTTCGGTGCGACCCTCGGCACGGGCACGATCATTACCGGTCAGCGGTGCACGCTCCACCCTGATATTGGCAGCGCCATAGGCAGCAGATGCCGTGCCCTCGCCCATGCCGACATGCGCCAGTTCAGGATCGGTATAGGTCACCCACGGCGTCAGACGATCATCGATTTTCGCCGGCAGCCGGAACAGTATATTGCGAATCACAATACCGGCATGATAGCCGGCCATATGCGTGAATGGTGCGCTTCCGGTCACATCGCCGATGGCAAAGACGTGCTTGCAACTGGTGCGCAAACGCCGGTCGGTCACAATGGCCCCGCGGTCGGTGCGGATGCTGGCTGTCTCAAGATCAAGGTCACCGCTTGACGGCGCGCGCCCGGTGGCCACCAGCAGATGACTGGCTGTTACATGGGTGCCGTCGGCCAGGGTAATGATGATGGAATCATCATTACCGCTATCGGCATTATTGGCGACCTCTTGCACACCAAACTCTTCAATCAGCCGGATGCCTTCTGCTGCCAGCCTCGCTGTAACAAGGCCGGCCAGCTCCGGATCATCGCGGCCAAGAATATGTGCTGCCTCAATCACGGTGACCGCACAGCCAAGCCGCCGGTGCGCCTGTGCCATTTCAATGCCAATCGGCCCGCCCCCGATAATGGCCAGATGTGAGGGCTTTTCAGTGTCGGCGAAAATGGTCTCATTGGTATGAAACGGGACGCTGTCCAGCCCGGGGATGGGCGGGATCGCGGCTTTCGATCCGGTGGCAATCACGATGAATTTGGCCGTGACCTCGTAATTGGTTGAGCGCACAACCCGCGGTCCGGCAAAGCGGGCATGTTCCTCAATCACCCTGACGCCAAGCCCGCTGAAGCGTTCTACGGAATCATGCGGTGCGATGTCTGCGATCACCGCCGCGACATGCGCCTTTACCGCTGCAAAATCGACATTTGCCGGCGCACCGCCTATACCCATGTCAGGATTGCCGGCGGTGTGGTGGGCGGCTTTCGCTGCGGCCAGCAGGGCTTTTGAGGGCACGCACCCGCTGTTCAGGCAGTCGCCGCCCATTTGATCAGCTTCGAACAGGACAACGCGCGCGCCCATCTGTGCAGCACCGGACGCCACGCTTAATCCGCCGGACCCGCCACCAATCACGCAAATGTCAGTGTGGATATGCTCCATCATTCATCCTCAGCGGGCTGGTTGCCGGATGGCCGGATACGTCGCCACACAACCGGTATCAGCGCCAACAGGCCCAGCGCCGCCAGCGGGCCCAGAATGGCGGGTGATCCCAGAATCTCGAGATCGGGTGTCTGTCCGGCAGCCAATATGTGATCAAGCCCGCGCCCGACCGAAACGAAGACAGCTGATCCGGGCAGAATGCCAAGGCAGGTGGCCCCCAGAAAGGCGGTCAGCGACATGCGCGAGAAGGCTGGCACGATGTTCATGACCCAGAAGGGTGCAACGGGTATCAGGCGCAGCGCCAGAAGATAGGAAAAGGCATTTGCCGTGAATCCGGATTCAAGGCGCGCGATAAACGGTCCGGCCCGCGCCCGCGCCAGATCGGCGAAGATGGTCCGTGCTGCGATAAAAACAATACCGGCACCAGCTGTTGCACCGATCACCACCAACGGCACTGCCAGCCACCCCAGCACAGCACCGCCAGTCAGCGACAGGAACAGCGCAATAGGCAGCGAAAATGCCACAGCCAGAATATAGATCACAGTAAAGCCCAGAGCGGCAACCGGCAGATTGTCATCGGCAAAACCGGTAATGCCGGCATAGTTCCGGGCAATGCCTTGCCAGCTGACAGCGTGGTGGGTTCCGGTCGCAAAGAACACCAGCAACCCGCCAACAAGAAGAAGGGGCAGCCAGAGCGTCTTCAGCATTGCCGTCGGAGGAGGCATAGGGCGCCTGCCAGTAAATGTAGTTGTCATTGGGTCTGGACTAGGCGCTGATTATGGCGCTTTTCAGTCCGAATTGGCGCAAGCCTAACGCAGCGCAACATATTGCCACAATATATCCTTAAAGGCTGTCCAATGTGGCCAAGTCGTTAAGGGGCAGACGACAAAACGGGCAGATGTTGAAACGAACTTGATCTTTGCCGGTCGTTCCAAATCACTATTGTCGATATGAGGCGTTTCGGCGATACAGATGTGGGTCATGGAAATATCAAGGGGCGACAGAGCGCCCCGGCAGAACAAGACGAGGAGACGGCGTGACATCAGAACCGACCAGCCGGGACGAACGCCTGGCACAGGCACTGCGCGCGAATCTGCACCGCCGGAAAGCCCAGTCCCGAGCGCGGCGCGGTGTCGGGCCGCAGGGCGTTTCCGGTTCGCCCGCAGCAGACAGAATAGCGATTGATGCGTCGTCAGATGCGGCAAGGCTGTCTGGTACAGACAGGTCGCCCGGGTCTGAAAACGCTGCTGCCGCAGACGGAGACGATCATGGATAGTCTGAAGATTGAGGGCGGCGTGCCGTTGAAGGGGCGCATCACTGTCAGCGGTGCAAAGAACGCCGCACTGCCCCTGATGGCGGCTGGACTGGCCACATCGGGCACTTTGCAGCTGGAAAATGTACCGCGCCTTGTTGATACGCAATCGATGGAAGTGCTGCTCGCCAATCACGGCATGGAAGTATCGCGCGACGGGCTGAATGTCAGCATTGGCGGTGCCGTAACCAACATCGATGCACCCTATGAGCTGGTGCGAAAGATGCGGGCATCGGTGCTTGTTCTGGGGCCGCTGCTGGCAAGATATGGCGCGGCACGCGTGTCGCTGCCGGGGGGATGTGCCATCGGCACGCGGCCGGTGGATTTGCATATCCGAGCGATGCAGGCGCTTGGCGCGGTGGTTGAACTTGCAGACGGGTATATTCAGGCACGCGCGCCGGGCGGGTTGAAGGGGGGACGTGTGGTGTTCCCCAATGTATCTGTAGGTGCTACCGAAAATGCAATGATTGCCGCCAGTCTGGCCAAGGGCACGTCCGAGTTGGTGAATGTGGCACGCGAACCGGAAATCAGTGATCTGGCGGAATGTCTGAATGCCATGGGCGCACGGATTACCGGTCATGGCAGCGATACTATCATGATCGAGGGTGTGGACGAACTTGGCGATGCAACACACCGTGTCATCCCTGACCGGATCGAGGCGGGCACCTGGGCCATCGCCGCAGCCATTACCGGCGGTGATCTGTTTCTGGAACATGCCCGCCGCCGCCATCTGGATGCGCTGCTGGATGTGATTGTGAGCACCGGCGCCACTGTTGATGTGCGCGAAGACGGGATTCAGGTGACCGCATCAGGCCGGCCCCGGGCCGTTGATATCACGACCGATCCGTTTCCCGGCTTTCCGACCGACCTGCAGGCCCAGTTCATGGCCCTGATGTGTGTCGCCGAAGGGTCATCGCGTATTTCGGAAACGGTGTTCGAGAACAGGTTCATGCATGTGCCTGAACTGGCGCGCATGGGCGCTGATATTCAGGTTGATGGCGGTGTTGCACTTGTGCGGGGGCAGAAATCACTGACACCTGCACCGGTGATGGCAACCGACTTGCGTGCGTCGGTATCGCTGGTGCTGGCAGCATTGGCAACCGAAGGTGTGTCCGAGGTCAGCCGCATCTATCACCTTGACCGTGGCTATTCCGATCTTGAAGACAAGCTTGGGTCCTGCGGCGCAAGACTGCACAGGATCAATGGCAAAGATGGCTGATCCGTTGGGTCTCAAGGTATCGAGCGATGAGGATCTGCAAGTGCTGTCCGCGCTTCTGCAAGATGCCATCATCCCTGGCGAAGACATGGTTTATGCGCGTGCCGATCAGCGGTTCATTCTTGTTGCAAACCGGTTTTGCTGGGATCAGCCGACAGAAGACGGGCTGGTCAGCGAATCTGGCGAGCCGGTTTTCCAGCGCCAGCTTTGCGGTGTGCAGTTCCTTGGTGTCTCGCGCGTTCAAACATCTGGCCTGCCAGCAGACCGCAAGGCGGCGTTGCTGAATCTGTTGGCGATTACAACAGTTGATGGCGGTATTGAGCTGGCCTTTTCGGGGGCTGCCACACTGCGTCTGACGACAGATGACATAGATGTGATTGCCGAGGATATCGGCCTGTCACAACCGACAATCTTTCATCCGTCGCACAGCCTTGACGACAAGGCCTGACCAAACGCGGCACAATTTGCCTGACCGACATTGATTTTCAGCGCTTTTTGGCGTTAAACCATGGACATATCCAGCGGGGTTGGGCAGATCGTGCGCGGTCTCGCCGTACAGGACGCTAACAGGCTGGGTATTTGTTTACAGGCAACGACTTTCAGGCGAAGGGCGGCATTATGGCGGCACGGTTGAACCAGAACCAGCAGGATTTCGAGGCGCGCTTCGATGCGTTGCTGGCGTCCAAGCGCGAAGCTGACGTTGATGTTGGCGAAGCGGTTGCCGGCATCATTTCAGATGTGCGCCGGCGCGGTGATGCCGCCTTGCTGGACCTGACGGCCAAATTTGATCGTCTGACGGCAAACAATGTTGCTGACCTTGCTGTCAGCCGGGATGAAATTGAGGCGGCGCTGGATGCGCTGACGCCGTCCCTTCGTGACTCCCTGGAAACAGCGGCCAAACGCATTCGTGCCTTTCATGAACGCCAGCGCCCCGAGGGCTTTGACTATACGGACGATACAGGTGTCGGGCTTGGCATGCGCTATACGCCGGTTGATGCGGCGGGTCTCTATGTGCCTGGCGGCAAGGCAGCCTATCCGTCTTCTGTATTGATGAACGCGATGCCGGCGGCGGTCGCCGGGGTGGCGCGGCGGGTGATTGTCGTGCCGGCTCCTGATGGCTTTGTAAGCCCGATGGTGCTTGCGGCTGCCGGTATTGCCGGTGTTGATGAAATCTGGCGGATTGGCGGGGCGCAGGCCATCGCCGCGCTTGCCTTTGGCAGCGAGACGATTGCCCCGGTGGACAAGATTGTTGGTCCCGGAAATGCCTATGTGGCAGCTGCGAAACGTCAGGTCTATGGCACAGTTGGCATTGATTCGATTGCTGGCCCTTCAGAAATTCTGGTAATTGCCGATGCCGATAATGATCCGGCGTGGATTGCTGTGGACTTGCTGTCACAGGCCGAGCATGACGAGGCGGCGCAGGCCATCCTGATTACCGATGATCCGGATTTTGCCGATGCGGTCAGCGATGCGGTGGAACGGTTGCTGACCACCCTGCCGCGAGAAAAGGTGGCCCGGCAGTCCTGGCAGGATAATGGCGCGATCATCACTGTCGACGATATGGAGGCGATGCCCGCGCTTGCGAACCGGATTGCCGCCGAGCATCTGGAGCTGGCGGTGGCCGAACCACGGCGCTGGCTTGCCGAAATTCGTCACGCAGGTGCGGTATTTCTGGGGCGCTATACGCCGGAGGCGATTGGCGATTATGTTGCCGGTCCGAACCATGTGCTGCCAACGGCGCGCACGGCCAAGTTTTCGTCCGGCCTTGGGGTGGCAGACTTTATGAAACGTACGACAACCGTTGAATGCAATGTTGAAAGCTTTGGCGCGATTGCGCCTGCTGGCATTGCACTGGCGAATGCCGAAGGGCTGGACGCGCATGCGCTGTCAATGTCGATCCGGATGAATGCGAGGGGATCAGATGGCTGATGACGGGCAAACGCCCGGCAGCCAGCAGGCTGCCGGGGTGGCACATCATCTTGTCAGGATCGAGCTTGACGAGACTGGTGCGCCGCGCCGCTCGCCCGAAGCTGAACACGAACGCGCCATCGCCATCTATGATATTCTTGAAGAGAACAGCTTTGCACTGGTGGGCCCGGAAGGCACAGTGCTTGAAGGTCCTTTCAACCTGTATCTTCGCGCAGAAGGCCGCCATATCCGCTTTGACATCAGGGACAGCACAGACATCGAGCTTGGCCAGTTCTATATGGCGCTTGGCCCGATGCGCCGCGTTATCCGCGACTATTTTCACGTCTGTGATACCTATTACGAGGCCATTCGGACAAAGACCCCGTCACAAATTCAGGCCATCGATATGGGGCGCCGGGCGCTTCACAATGAAGGGGCGGATATTCTGCGCGGGCGGCTGGATGGCAGGGTTGTGACTGACGAGATGACAGCGCGAAGACTGTTCACACTGATCTGTGTTCTGCAAACAAAATGACAAGATACCAAGCTCAACATAGCCCTGCGCGGCAACAAAAGGAGAGCGCCCATGGATGACCAGACGGTAATCACACCGGCCCGCGACATCAGCTCTGTCCTGTTTGCCTGCAACATCAATGCGGTGCGATCAGCAATGGCCGAGGCCATTATCAAGTCGCGGTTTCCGGGAAAGATATTCACCGATTCATGTGGGGTGACGCCAGGCCAGCAAGACGGCTTTGCCGTAGCGGTCATGGCCGAGATCGATGTTGATCTCAGCCAGCACGCCCCGAAGGGATTTGATGATCTGGATTGCGACTTTTACGACGTCATCATTTCCTTTTCGCCAGAGGCGCATGCGCGTGCACAGGACCTGACCCGCAATGTTGATTGTGATGCTCTGTACTGGCCGGTGGATAATCTTGCCGGGCTGCAGGGATCGCGTGAAGAGCGTCTGCGCGCCTATCGGTCGGTGCGCGATGATATCATCGCCAAACTGGACTTGTACCTGCCTGAAGACGATTGATCAGGCAAAGATGCCTGAAAGGCTTGACCTTTCGTACTTTTTTGGCCATCTCTATGGCTCTCAACGCGAAGCGGAAAGGGTCTCATGGCCAAGGAAGGCGTAATCGAATTTTCCGGCACAGTTGCTGAACTGCTGCCAAACGCGATGTTTCGGGTCAAGCTCGACAACGATCACGAGGTGCTGGCCCATACCAGCGGCAAGATGCGCAAGAATCGTATTCGTATTCTGGCAGGTGATCGGGTCAATGTCGAAATGACCCCTTATGATCTGACCAAGGGCCGGATTACGTTCCGTTTCAAGTGATCGACCGTGTCACGCGAGGATAGCGGGTTTTATGATCACTGGGCAGTGAGGCCATCTGGACGGTCTGGCGGGCTGGTTCATGATCCGTCAGGTTCCGGCATGATTTAGGCCCGGCATGATATGGGTCCAGCATGATATGGGTCCAGCATGATTAAGCCCGGCATGAAAGGTCACGAATGACCGCAGTTTTCACTCCGCTTGTTCTGGCGTCAGCCTCGCCCCGTCGGCGCGAACTGCTGAAACAGATTGGCGTCATACCCGCCAGCATCATTTCCTGCGATATTGACGAGACACCGCGCCGCGGCGAATTGCCCGCGCCTTACGCGCGCCGGATGGCCTGTGAAAAGGCAACAGCAGCACAGAGCTTGAACCCGCCGGCCGGTGCTGCCATTCTTGCCGGTGACACAGTTGTGGCTTGTGGCCGGACAATTTTTCCCAAAACCGAAACGGCCGATGCGGCGCGAGACTGTCTTGAAAGCCTGTCAGGACGGCGTCACCGGGTCCATGGCGGGATTGCCTTGCTGCGCCCCGATGGCAAGATGGTCAGCCGGCTGGTGACCAGCATTGTGACCTTCAAGCGACTGTCCGCAGAGGATATCGCGCAATATATCGACAGCAATGACTGGCAGGGCAAGGCAGGCGGTTATGCCATTCAGGGCCCTGCGGCCGCCCATATACGGCACATCTCCGGCTCATATTCGAATATCGTCGGGCTGTCACTTTTTGATGTGTCGGCATTGCTGGCTGGAAACGGCCTTGCCGCCAGGGTCGGGACATGATGGCGCTGCGTTTTATCCCTCATGCAGGCGCGGCGGTAGCATGATGGGTGATCATGTTCTGATAGACCGTGCGCCGGGACAGGACAGGGCCTTGTTGATGCAGGGTGACCGTGTGGTCGAGGTGCTGGCTGACTATCACCATGCCCGCAACCTGACGGGCAGCATTCATCGTGTGAAGATCAACCGCGTCATCGCCGGACAGAACAGGGCATTTGCGCGGCTTGCTGACGGGACGCAGGTGTCGGTCCGCCTTGCCAAGTCGGACCGCGTGGTTGCTGGTGCTATGTCTGTGATCACCATTACGGCCGCGCCGCGCGATGGAAAGGCCTGGCAGGCGAGCCTTGGCGCACGGCTGGTCAGTGCCAATCTGGTCATGCTGGTGGGCCAGCAAGGCATCACAATATCGCGCGCGCTGGCTGCCAGCCTGTCTGAGACATCGAAAGCGGTTCTGGTTGATGCGCTGGCAGGTCTGCTTGCCGATTTGGGTATGGCCGCAGATTTTGCGGTGATCGTCAGGCGCGGTGCGGTCGAGATGTCAGCAGATACGCTGGTTGCTGAGTGCCGTGCACGTGCCAATGACTGGCTGACAGCGACGGGTGACAATCATGCGCCGGGTGATGATCTTGGGCCGGGCGATAATCTTGGGCCGGGCGATAATCTTGGGTTGGGCGACGGATCTGACGAAGGCATGCTTTATGACGGCGGCGGGATTGCGGTGCAGGCGCGCTGTCTGGCACCGTTGGCGGACTTAACCGAAACAGATGCCGCCACATCTGCAGCCGAATTTGACAGCCGGTTTGATCAGGCGATTGACGAGGCGTTCCAGTCAGCAGTGCAGCTGGATGGCGGTGGGGTGATGTGGGTGGAGTCGACAAAAGCCCTGACTGCGATTGATCTGGACAGTGGGAGTGGCACACAGGATGCGCTGTATGCAGCGGCACCGGCGGCAATTGCACGGTCGCTGCGCCTGCGCCAGATCGGCGGGCTTGTGGCAATTGACCTGCCGCGCGCCAAGCCGTCCGTGATGCAGCGCGTTCGTGATGATCTGGAGGCGGCGATGGCAGTCATTCCGCGGTCGCCGGAAATTCTGGGGCAGACGCGCGGCGGCGTCCTTGAATGCCGACTGGCCTATGGGCATCCCTTTCCAACGGACCTTTCTGGCCGCATGGCAAGCGAGGTGCTGGGTGTCTTGCGGCAGATCGCCCTGCGACCGACGTTGGCGGCACCGGTGATCGAGATATCGCCCGCCATGGCAGACTGGCTTGATACCGACGGGGTGGCCGCCCTGGCTGCACTTGACAGACCGGTGCGCCGCATAGTTTTGTCAGGCTTGACTGTGCCAAGACTAG
>JADHLH010000022.1 GCA_016780765.1 Alphaproteobacteria bacterium
TAATCGACGGACCTGCAAAGATGGCTGACAACAATGGTTGACAACATGACCGGTGAACAGGCTGAGCACGGCATAGCTGACGCCAGAGAAGCAGACATGAAATCCCTGACCAAAGGGCTGGTGCCAAGCGATTATGTGATCATCGGCGGCACCGGCGATCTGGCGCTGCGGAAAATTCTGCCAGCATTGTTCTGGCGTTATCTCGATGGTCAGATCACCGCCGATTACCGCATTGCCGCAGCATCACGCCATGAAATATCGCAAACTGAATATGCTGACAAGCTGCGCCCGTTCTGCGGCGATGCCTTCATCAGCGGGCGGGCAAGTGAAGATGCCTGGAACGCGTTTCTGTCGATCATCACAATGATTAAGCTGGATGTGGCCTCGGGTGATGGCAGCGCTGCGCTGGCCGAATTTGTTGGTGAACGCAGCGATGCTGAACGGCCCGTCATCTTTTACCTTGCCATCGCACCCAGTCTGTTTGGCGCGGCAACGGGCATGCTGAAATCTTCCGGCCTTGTCACCGCGCAGGCGCGTCTTGTGGTTGAAAAGCCGCTTGGTCATGACGGGGCGTCCAGCCGCGCCATCAATGCCGAACTGGCCGAGATTTTTGACGAGAGCCAGATCTACCGGATCGATCATTACCTCGGCAAGGAGACCGTGCAGAACCTTATGGCGTTGCGCTTTGCCAATGTCATCTTCGAAACGCAATGGAACAACAATCATATCGACCATGTGCAGATCACTGTCGCCGAGACCGTTGGGGTTGGTGATCGCGCCGGCTATTACAATTCCTATGGCGCGATCCGCGATATGGTGCAGAACCACCTTCTGCAGCTTGTCTGCCTTGTGGCAATGGAACCGCCATCCTTCTTTGATGCCGATCAGGTACGTGATGAAAAGCTGCGCGTGCTGCGCGCCGTGCGGCCCGTTGATGCAGCCGACATCATTTGCGGGCAGTATCAGGAATATGCTGGCGAACTGGGTCAGGATTCGGATACCGAAACCTATGTCGCGATGAAGCTGGCCATTGATAACTGGCGCTGGGCAGGTGTGCCCTTCTTTGTCCGCACCGGCAAGAAGCTGTCGCACCGCGCGTCCGAAATCGTCATCACCTTCAAGCAGCGCCCGCATGATATCTTTCGCCGCAACGGCAATGACGCGATCGACAGCCAGCCAAACCGGCTGATCATTCGCCTGCAACCAAGTGAAGGGCTGCGTCTGCAGCTGATTTCAAAACAGCCGGGCCCGGGCGGCATGCGCCTGTTTCCCTCTGAACTCAATCTCAGCTTTGATGATACGTTCAATGAACGGCTTCCCGATGCCTATGAACGCCTGCTGATGGATACCGCGCGCGGCAACCAGACTCTGTTCATGCGGCGGGATGAAGTGCTTGCCGCATGGGATATCATTGATCCTGTTATTGACCAGCTTGCCGGGCGCAGACCAGAACTCTACCGTAGTGGAACCATGGGCCCGGCTGATAATCTGCTGACACGCGACGGGCATCACTGGATCGACCCTTATGACGATTGACGCCATAACGACAGCTGCCGCGGGGACATGTCAATGAGCACCCTTCATGATCGCGTTGCCAGCGTGACCGAACGTATCGACCGGCGCAGCCACGATACACGCAGCGCCTATCTTGAAGATATCGAGGCGATGGAAACATCACCTGACAGCGACCGGCGCGGCCTGTCTTGTTCGAATCTGGCGCATGCTGCTGCTGCGGCTGGCCCGGACCAGAACGAGGTACTGGGAGACAGCGCCGCCCCGGCCCCGAATATCGGCATCATCACCGCCTATAACGACATGCTGTCGGCGCATCAGCCGTTCGAGACCTATCCGCAGATCATCCGGGCCGCCGCGCGCACTGTTGGGGCAACGGCGCAGGTGGCTGGCGGCGTTCCGGCCATGTGTGATGGCGTTACCCAGGGCCGCCCGGGCATGGAACTTTCATTGATGAGCCGCGATGTTATCGCGATGTCGACCGCCATCGGCCTGTCGCATGGGGTTTATGATGCGGCGCTGTGCCTTGGTGTTTGCGACAAGATCGTGCCGGGGCTGGTAATCGGGGCGCTGGCCTTTGGTCATCTACCAACCATATTCGTGCCGGCCGGTCCGATGACAAGTGGCATTTCGAACGATCAGAAGGCCGCGGTGCGCAAGGCCTTTGCCCGCGGCGAGGCCAGTCGTGCCGATCTGCTGACGTCCGAAGCCGCGGCATATCACGGCCCTGGCACCTGCACTTTTTACGGCACCGCCAATTCCAATCAGATGCTGATGGAGGTGATGGGCCTGCATCTGCCGGGCGCTGCCTTCATCAACCCGCAAGATGACCTGCGACACGCGCTGACCGTTGCCGCAACGCATCAGGCAGTGGCCATCGCACGGCGCGGCAGCGATCCGCGCCCCATTGGCAAAGTGCTGGATGCGCGCAGCTTTGTGAACGCCATCATCGGGCTGCATGCCACTGGCGGTTCAACCAACCACACGCTGCATCTGCCGGCGATGGCGGCAGCGGCGGGGATTTCGCTGACCTGGCAGGATTTTGCCGATCTGTCAGAGATCACGCCACTGCTGGCGCGCGTCTATCCAAACGGCAAGGCGGATGTGAATCACTTCCATGCTGCCGGCGGTATCGGCTTTGTGATCCGTGAGCTGATCGGGGCCGGGCTTCTGGATGGCAGCGCCAGCACCGTTTTTGGTGACAGCCTGTCGGACCATGCGGCAGATCCGCGCCTTAACAAGGATGGCTTGCACTGGCAGCCTGCCGCCATCACATCGCTCGATCCGGATATTCTGCGCCCGGCGTCTGACCCGCATGCGGCGAATGGCGGGCTGCGTATGCTGGACGGTAATTTTGGCAAGGCCGTTATCAAGATTTCAGCCGTTGCCGAACAGCGCCACCGGATCAGCGCGCCCGCAGCCGTCTTTTCCGACGAGGCGGCTGTCAAGGCGGCCTATGCCGATGGCAAGCTCGACCGCGATGTGGTGGTTGTGGTTCGGGGTCAAGGCCCGCAGGCAACGGGCATGCCCGAACTGCACAGCCTGACGCCTATGCTGTCGAACCTTCAGGACAAGGGGTTTGCCGTGGCGCTGGTCACTGACGGGCGCATGTCTGGCGCATCGGGCACGGTTCCGGCGGCCATCCATGTCACCCCCGAAGCGGCTGCAGGTGGGCCGATTGGCAAACTGCAGGACGGCGATGTGATAACGCTTGATGCGGCCAGCGGACACCTGGACACATCGGCTGATCTGGACAGTCGCGCGGCTGCAGGACCGCTCAACCAGGCCCCGCAGCGCGGCTTTGCACGTCCGCTTTTTGCCGCACTTCGCAACGGGGCAGCCCCTGCCGAACGCGGCGGCGGCCTGCTTGCCGGAAAGGACATGTCATGACCTCGATAACCGAGATTTTGCAGATGGGTCCGGTAATGCCGGTCATTGTCATTGATGACAGCGCGCAGGCGGTACCGCTGGCTCAGGCGCTGCTGCAAGGCGGCATCCGGACGATAGAGATTACCTTGCGGACGCCGGCGGCGCTGGATGCCATGCAGGCGGTTGCAACAGCCTGTCCCGAGATTCTGATTGGTGCAGGTACAGTGACAAATGTCAGGCTTGCCAAACAAGCGCGCGATGCCGGAGCCGGATTTCTGGTATCGCCAGGCACCACCGATGCCGTCATCAAAGGCGCAGTTGATGCCGGTCTGCCGCTGCTGCCGGGCGCTGCCAGCGTGTCCGAAATCATGGTGCTGATGGAAGCAGGATTCAATGCCGTCAAATTTTTCCCGGCCGCCACTGCTGGTGGCCCGTCCTTCATCAAGTCGCTGGCAAGCCCGCTGCCGGGTGTATCGGTCTGCCCGACCGGCGGCATTTCCCTTGCCACCGCGCCAGACTGGCTGGCACTGCCGAATGTGTCGTGTGTCGGTGGCAGCTGGATTGCCCCGCAGGCGATGATTGCCGCTGGTGACTTTGACAGGATTGCTGCAAACGCCAGCGCTGCCGCCAGTCTGTCCAGCTAGATGGCAGCAACGCATCTGGCCGCGGCACGGCGATCCATTTGCGCCGGCTTTTTCGGTCTTGGCACCTTTATGGGCATGTGGGGGGTGATGATCCCGGAACGCGTGGCCAGCCTCGGTCTGTCAGAACTGACCCTTGGTCTGTTCCTGCTGGTGATCGGGCTCAGCCTGTGTGCTGCCATCTTTTGCGTGAACCGGTTTGTGATCTTTCAGGATGCGGTGCAGCTGATCCGAGTCATTTCCGCCATCTACGTGCTTGGCTTTGCCGTGGTGCTGACAACCGGATCGGTGATGATGCTGTTCCTGATCGGTATTGTGACCGGATTCGCCGCCGGTTTTGTAGATGCCGGGCTGAACAGTCAGGCATCAGAATGGGAGCAGCATTCGGGGCGTCGCGGCATGTCGTTCTTTCATGCGCTGTTTTCGCTCGGTTCGCTCAGCGGGGCAGCGCTGCTGACGCTGATGTTGTCGCTGGATTTGCCGGTCAAATGGGTGATCTATGGATCTGCGGTTCTGGTCGGCGGTGGGTTGGCCATGCGCCGGCAGTGGGTCGGCACCCAGACCATTGCAGGTACTGCGGCTAACGCTGATATTGATGTTGGCGCCGATAACAGTGGCAGCCCGGCAGCTGACACTGCCGCGGCGCGCCTGCCGCTGCCAGTTGTGCTGTTTCTGGGACTGTGTATTGCGCTGGCAACCCTGTCAGAAGGCGGCGCTCTGGACTGGTCGGCACTGCATATGAACCGCGTTATGGGCTTGTCGGTCAGCGAAGCCGGACAGACTATCGTTTTTTTCAGTATTGCGATTGCCGCCGTTCGTTTTGCCGGTGACTGGCTGGCCAACCGGTTTCCGGTTCATCTGATCATGGCGGTCCCGATGATGCTGGCCGGCATCATGCTGTTCGCCGCTGTTCTGCTGAGCCAGGTCGCTGTCCTGATGGCCGCCTATGTGATTTTCGGGCTGGCAATCGGCAACGCCTTTCCGATCATCATCTCACAAGCCGGCAGTGCTGCAGGCGGTGACAGGTTGCGTGATATTTCGATTGTTGTCGGGTTTGCCTATGTCGGGCTGATTACCGGACCGGCGCTGCTGGGCGTCATTGCCCATTTTGCCGGGCTTGATGCCACCATCATTACCCTTGCAGGTGCCGCCATGATTCTGGGCTGTCTGGTGATGACAATGCCCCGTTTTGTACCGCCACCCCAGCCCGATCAGGACGGCGTGGAACTGGTCAAGACTGATCAGGGCTGATCATCCGCGCGGCCATATGGCTGTTTGAAAAACCTGCAGCGGCCCCGCGCAAACCCGCATGCGGATCAAAGGACAGCCAGACCGGCACCGCCTGCAGCAACGGGGCCATGGTCCCGTTATGACGAAAACGCGCGGCAAACGGGCTGTCAGCAACCAGCGGCTGAATATGCGCCACGATACCTCCAGCAATGACCACGCCGCGCCAGCATCCCATCGTCAACACCGCATCGGCAACAACACTGCCAAGAAGGCCAAGCATCATATTGGCCGCATCGCGTTCAGGCCCGGCATCCGCCACCGCCGCCTTGCCAATGTCTGGTGCGCTCAGAATCTTGCCACCAGTCTGCAGCCGGTAGATGGTCTGCAGCCCGCTGCCACTGATGAAATGTTCGGCCGATACATGCGCCACTTCACTGCGCAGGGTTGCAAACAGTGCAAGCTCTGCGTCACTTTGCGGTGACATCCCGACATGACCGCCCTCACCTTCCAGCGGCAGATATTCACCGCCCGCCGGTACCAGCGCCGACACACCAAGCCCGGTGCCGGGACCAATTACCAAAAGTGGCGCATGATCGGCTGATGTGCCGTCAAGCAACGGCATGTTGCCATTCGCTGACGGATCAGATTGAGCAAGTGCCTGCGCGGTAAAGTCATTGATGATCAGCAGCTGTTGAAGCTGCAACGCCTCGGCAAGCCCAGTCTTTGAAAATGACCAGTGGTTGTTGGTCACATCAACAAGGTCATCCTGCACCGGGCCGGCAACGGCAACGCTGGCCGCACTGACCTTGATCGCTGTCGCATCAGCATAGGCCGTGATGGCTGCCTCAAAAGACGGAAAGTCAGCACATAGCATGCTGCGATGTTCGGCCAGCCCACCATCGTCACGCACAACAGCAAGGCGGATGTTCGTCCCGCCAATATCAACAGCAACAAGCGTCATGTGTTTTTGCCGGGTTGGCCCTTCTGTAACGATGTCTTGGTCGGCAGCTGATCATAGCAGGGTGCGGTCTCTGGTGGCAGCGGTAAAGGAACATGCCGCGCCATAAACATCACCAGAATGAAGCGGTATGCATGATCGGGCAGGGATGATCTGCCAAAACATATCTGCCAAAACATATCTGCCGATAATGTCCGCTTGCATTGAGTGGTGGCTGCGGCATGCTGTCTGGCGGAGGAATAATGAACAGACCCAGTGATGACCGACTCCCTATATGATCACATTATCGATGCTGAAACCCGAGCCTTTATTGAACGCACCGAAGCGTTTTATTCCGGCGACACAGCGATGATGACCATTGCTGAACAGCGCGCCACCTATGATGCGATGTGCCGCGATTTCCATCAGGGCAGACCTGCCGGTATCACGGTGAAAGACAGGCCGCTGGCAGGCCGTCCCGCCCGCCACTATACTTGCGCACAGGCCGCTGATGCCGATACGTCCGCCGCGCGCATAATCTATTTCCATGGCGGCGGGTTTGTTGTCGGCAGCCTGGACAGCCATGATGATGTCTGCGCCGAGATCTGCGCGCGCAGCCGCCTTGATGTGATCGCAATAGAGTATCGCCTTGCCCCTGAACACCGCCATCCCGCCATGTTTGATGATTGTGTGGCTGCAACACGGGCCCTGCTCGATGCGGCGGGCGGGCCGTTGATCCTGTGCGGTGACAGCGCTGGCGGCAATCTGGCCGCAGCAACCGCCCATGCGCTGCGCAAGGACGCAGCTGTCAGCAGGCGCATCATCGGCCAGATTCTGATCTATCCGTCACTTGGCCGGGATACCGCATCCGGCAGCTTTGTTGCGCATGCGAACGCCCCGATGCTGACCCGTGCAGATGTGCAGTATTATCTGAAGCTGCGTCTGGAGGACCCTTTGACCAGCAATGACCCGGCAGTGTATCCGCTGGATGACAGTCACTTTTCCGGCCTGCCCCCAACGGTGGTTATCACCGCTGAATGCGATCCCCTGCGCGATGACGGGCCTGCCTATTGCAGCGCCATCACGGCGGCTGGTGGCAAGGCGCAGTGGATTGATGCGGACGGACTTGTGCACGGGTTTCTGCGCGCCCGCGGATCATCCGCCCGCGCGACCGCAGCCTTTGCACACATCATTGACGCCGTCGCCATGCTTGCCAGCGGTGCATGGACTTTCGAATGACCAGCGGTGACTATTCACCTGTGATCTGTCACCTGTGATCTGTCACCCATAATTTGCCACCTATTGATTTATCAGGGACCACCGATATGAGCATTGCCAATCTGAGAGATATTACCGAAGTCCCGGATATGCCGATCATCATGGGTGATGGCTGCCGCCTGTCAGCACGGGTCTGGATGCCGGCTGATGCCAAAACCGCACCTGTCCCTGCCATTCTGGAATTTCTGCCCTACCGCAAGCGCGATGGCACAACCGCACGTGACAGCCTGACCCACCCCTATTTTGCCAAGCGCGGCTATGCCTGCATTCGCGTGGATATGCGTGGCAATGGCGACAGCCATGGCATTATGGAAGATGAATATACGCAGCAGGAACTGGATGATGCCGTCCACACCATCAACTGGCTGGCATCACAGCCATGGTGCAGCGGCAGCGTCGGGATGATGGGGATCAGCTGGGGCGGGTTCAACAGCCTGCAGGTCGCCGCGCTGAACCCGGCGCCACTGAATGCCATCATCACCCTGTGTTCGACTGTCGATCGTTATGCCGATGATATTCACTACAAGGGCGGGTGCCTGCTGAACGAGAATTTTGGCTGGGGATCAACCATGTGGTCCTATTCCTCACGCGCGCCTGACCCGGCCCTTGTCGGTGATGACTGGCGGCAGATGTGGCTGGACCGCCTGCGGGCCGAACCGTTCTTGCCCTTGCGCTGGCTTGCCCATCAGAATCGTGATGCCTATTGGCAGCATGGTTCGGTCTGCGAGGACTATAGCGCCATAACGGCAGCCGTGCTGGCCGTCGGTGGCTGGGGGGATGCCTACAAGAATGCTGTGCCGGCGCTGGTTGAAAATATCAGCGCACCTGTCCGCGGGCTGACCGGCCCATGGGTTCACAAATATCCGCATTTCGCCGTACCCGAACCCAGAATAGGTTTTCTGCAGGAAGCGCTGCGCTGGTGGGATCACTGGCTGAAGGGTGTTGATCGCGGTGTGATGGATGATCCTGATTACACCGCCTATCTGATGGATGGTGTGCGTCCGCAAACCTGGTATGACACCCGCCCCGGCCGGTGGATCGGCCTGCGCGACTGGCCGCAGGGGCCAACTGTCTCTGACTGGCAGCTGCGCGGTGACGGCACCATGCAACCAGCTGACAATGCAACCGCCTCAGCAGATGGCGACATGAACATGATCGTTGCGTCGCCACAGGATTGCGGCATGGATGGCGGCGAATATTGCGCCATTTGGCTTGGCCCGGAAATGCCGGGGGACCAGCGAAGTGATAATGCGCGATCAGCCTGTTTCACCTCGGCCATACTGACAGAAGATACTGATATTGTGGGTGCACCATCTGTGCGTCTGCGCCTCTGCGCTGATGCACC
The DNA here is from genome assembly GCA_016780765.1 of Alphaproteobacteria bacterium. Classification (GTDB taxonomy): domain Bacteria; phylum Pseudomonadota; class Alphaproteobacteria; order Puniceispirillales; family Puniceispirillaceae; genus UBA8309. The sequence continues at coordinate 8,813 of JADHLH010000022.1, forward strand.
CGCCGCGCAGATCGCTGTTCGCCTGAACCATATCCACCCCGACGGGGCCGCCACACGGATTACCTATAGTGTGCTGAATCTGGCGCACCGTAACGGCCATCATGCGGCTGACCCGCTGACACCGGGAAAGGCCACCGAGATCACGCTTGATCTTGACCATATCGCCTATCGTGTGCCAGCCGGCCACCGGATAAACATCGCCGTATCGTCTGCCTACTGGCCGCTGATATGGCCATCACCCTCACCTGTCAGCCTGACCTTGCTGGCAGGATCACTAGGGTTGCCGACGCGCCCATCAGGTGATGCTGATGAACGCCAGTTCGGACAAGCCGAAGCTGACGCCCCGTGGCAGATCGAAACCATCAGGCCGGCATCAAACAGCCGAACTGTGACAACTGATATGAAAACCGGCGTCATAACGCTGGAAATCATCGATGATTTCGGCAGTGTATGTGACAGCGATCACGGGCTGGTGAACGGGTCTGCGGCACGTGAATGGTACAGCATCCATCCTGATGACCCGTTGAGCGCAACCGCCAAAACCCACTGGTCGACCGAGAACAGTCGCGGCACGTGGTCGGTGCGTACCGAAACCTATGCCACCATGACATCTGACGCGACCGACTTTCATCTGACCGCCAGGCTTGAGGCCTATGAAGGTGACAAGCTGATTTTCGAAAAGGACGTGTCAGAGAGCATTCCGCGTGACGGACGTTGACGGCACATGCATCACCGCAAATCACCACAAAATGCCATAACCGGACCGGTCTAGCGGTTGCGCGCGGCGTTCAGATTTGTCAGCCAGTCGGGGTCCATCTCCGGAACCGATGACAACAGCAATTCGGTATAGGCGGGATGTGGCGGCTGGAACACCTCGGTCTTGCTGCCCTGTTCGACAACGCGCCCCTCATTCATCACCACCACCTGATCGGCGATCGCCTTGACGGTGGAAATATCATGCGTGATGAACATATAGGTCAGCCCGAGTTCAGACTGCAGACGCAGCAACAGCTTCAGAATGCCTTCCTGCACAATCTGGTCAAGGGCAGACGTCACTTCATCACAGATAATGAACTCGGGATTGGCCGCCAGCGCGCGGGCAATGCAGATGCGCTGCTTCTGGCCACCTGACAATTCAGCGGGCAGACGCTCCAGGAAGTCGGCATTCAGCTCGATCATTTCCAGCAGCTCGATCACCCGTTCGGTATTCGCCTTGCCACGAACGCCAAGATAGAATTCCAGCGGCCGACCAATGATATCACGCACTGTCTGACGCGGGTTCATCGCGGTATCGGCCATCTGATAGATCATCTGGATACGGCGTTTCTGTTCCTTGGTCCGGTCGGCCAGCCGTTCCGGCAGCGCGTCACCATCAAAAACAACCGACCCCGCAGATTGCGGCAACAGACCGGTGATCACCCGCGCGGTTGTTGACTTGCCAGACCCTGATTCACCAACGACAGCAACCGTTGAGCCTTTTGGCACATCGATATCGACATCAAACAGAACCTTGGCGGTTCCATAGGCGGCATCGATGCCGCGCAACGACATGATGCTGTCCGTTGCGGTATGTTCTTCCTTCTGCAAGGCGCGGACCGACCACAGGGATTTGGTGTAATCTTGTTTTGGCGATTTCAGCATCTGGCGGGTTGCAGCTTCCTCAACCTCTTCGCCATAGCGCAGCACCTTGATGACATCCGCCATCTGCGCCACCACGGCCAGATCATGCGTGATGTAAATGGCGGCCGTGTTGAACTCTTCAACAATGGCGCGCATCGATGACAGAACCTCAACCTGGGTTGTCACATCAAGGGCGGTCGTCGGCTCATCAAAGATGATCAGGTCCGGACGCGGCGACATCGCCATCGCCGTCATCACACGCTGCAATTGCCCACCTGATACCTGATGCGGATACCGATCACCGATATTGGTCGGATCAGGCAGGTTCAGCGCGGCATAAAGAACATGTGCATCTTTATGCGCCTCTGCCTTTTCCTTGATACCGAACCGGATGGTGGAGCTGGTGGTCTGTTCGATCAGGCGGTGCGCAGGATTGAATGAGGCCGCGGCCGACTGCGCCACATAGGTCATCCGGTTTCCCCAGTAACCGCGCATCTGCTCGTCAGACATCTGGGCAAGATTGACCCCGTCAAAATTGATCGACCCGCCGGTGATCCGGCATCCGGGCTGCGTATAGCCCATCGCCGCCAGTCCCAGCGTTGATTTGCCGGCCCCTGATTCGCCAATCAGACCCATCACCTCGCCGCGGCGCAGCGTCAGATCAACACCCTTGATGATCTCGTGCCACTTCTCGTCAGAGAAACCTTCAATCTCCAGACTCTTGATATCCAAAAGGACATCACCCTTTTGCGCCTTATTGCTCATCGCGAAGTCCACTTGTCTTGTGAAGGAACCAGTCCACAACGAAATTCACGGCCACTGTCAGAAGGGCAATGGCCGCGGCTGGCAACAGCGGGGTCAGGCCGGCACGAAGATCGTACTGGGCAAACTGAAGCAGGTTGGCGTTCTCGCGCACCATTGATCCCCAGTCCGCTGTCGGCGGCTGAATGCCGACGCCAAGGAAAGACAGGGCGGCGATTGTCAGAAAGACAAAGCAGAAACGCAGACCGAATTCGGCAATCAGCGGCGGCAGGATATTTGGCAGAATCTCGCGCCGCATGACCCAGCCAAGCCCCTCACCGCGCAGCTTGGCCGCCTCGACATAATCCATCACCACCACATTGACCGCGACCGACCGGGTCAGGCGAAAGACGCGGGTGGCGTCCAGAACTGCGATGATGATGATCAGGTTCAGCACCGTTGATCCGAAAATGGACAGCAGCACCAGCGCAAAGATCAGGCTGGGAATGGCCATCAGCACATCGACCGAGCGGCTGAATATCTGGTCGATCCAGCGCCGGTCAATCGCCGCTGCAAGACCCAGGCTGCCCCCAATCAGAAAAGACAGCAGCGTTGTCGCCACCGCGATGCCCACCGTGTTCCGCGCGCCATAGATCATGCGCGAGAAAATGTCCCGGCCGATCTGGTCAGTACCAAAAAAGTGCGTTGAACTCCAAGGCTCATACGGTGCCGGGAAGACCTGCGCCTCGCCATAAGGAGCTAGCAGCGGTGCCAGCAAAGCCACCAGCACATAGATAAGGATCACCGTTATGCCGAAACGCGCGGTATAGGGCGACTTGCGCGCCGCCAGCTTGATCTTGGCCCACCGGCTCCGGCGCTCATAGACATTGCCGCTTTCGGCAGTGGCCGAATATGTCTGGATATCTTCGCTCATTTCGGATGTAACAATCGCGGGTTGGTGATGATGCCGATGATGTCGGCAGTCAGGTTGAGAAGAATATAGGTCACGGCGAAAATAAGGGCGCAGCCCTGAACCACCGGAATGTCACGCGTTGTCACCGCATCGACCATCAGCTGGCCAATTCCCGGATAGACGAAGACCACCTCAACCACCACCACACCGACAACCAGATAGGCCAGGTTGAAAGCGATCACGGTGGCAATCGGTGCCCAGGCATTCGGCAGCGCATGCTTGACAATAACCTCGGTCCGCGAGGCACCTGACAGACGCGCCATCTGGATATAGGGGCTGGCAAGCAGATTGATGATCGCCGCCCGTGTCATCCGCATCATATGTGCAATGATCACCAGCGTCAGCGTCAGCGCAGGCAGCGCAATACGGGTCAGGCGTTCACCAAGCGGCGTGCTTGCATCGACATTGGCAAGCGAAGGCAGCCACTGGTTCAGCGACGACAGGAACAGGATCAGGATATAGGCGACAAAAAACTCGGGAAAGGAAATCGTTGTCAGCGTTGCCGCATTGATCGACCGGTCATAGATCGTGTTGCGGTAAAGCGCGGTGCTGATGCCAAGGATCAGCGCCAGCGGCACCGAGATCAGCGCGGTTATGCCGGCCAGAAACAGCGTGTTCTGCAACCGCGGGCCGATCAGCTCGGCAACTTCGCGGGACCTGTCCTGTCCACTGGCCGCGCGTCCGGAAAAAGATGTGCCCAGATCACCCTGCAACACGCCGGCAATCCAGTCGAAGTAACGCAGATAAGCTGGCATATCGAGGCCAAGCTCAGCTCTGAAGGCGGCGACTGTAGCTTTGGTTGCCGCCTGGCCGAGAATAATCTGTCCGAAATCACCGGGCAGCATCTCGATCGAGATGAAAATAATGATTGAAACGGCGACCAGCGTCGCGAGGCCTAGAGCCAGACGCTGCAACACCGTGACCAGAACTGGATGCACCTTACCAATTCCTTTTCGTTTCAATGCGCCTGTCGGAACGAGGCGTTATGTCGAAAACAAGTGGCAAAAAAGATAGTTCAGGCGACGCCGCCGCCTGAACCATTTTTCTCAACGGACGCCTAGGCGAACCACCAGCGCTCAGAGCACTTGGCACCATCTGTATCCCAGTTGGCAGCCAAATCACCATGCATGACGTTCTTGCCACGTGCCCAGACGTAGTTGAAGAACATCGGCAACAAGCAGCCGCCATCATCATGGATCAGGGTCTGGCACTCAGCATAGATTTCGGTACGACGTGCTTCGTCCAGCTCGGCCCGGCCCGCAACAACAAGCTTGTTGAACCTGATGGCCGCGTCGGTTGTCTTCCATGCGGTGTCGTTCCATTCGGTATCCGCTGTATAAGCAGTCGAGAACATCCAATCCGGTGTCGCACGACCGCCCCAGTAACAAGCGGACCAGCCCTTCTTGTTCCAGACGTTCGACCAGTAGCCGTCATTCGGCTCACGGATCACTTCGATGTTGATGCCGGCCTGGGCAGCAGACGCCGCAATCAGCTGGGCCGCATCGACCGCACCGCTAAAGGCGGCATCAGCAGCAGACAGCTGGATCGTTCCGGAGTGACCGGACTTCTTGTAATGGAAGGCCGCCTTGTCCGGATCATACTCCCGCTGGGCAAGACCGCTTGCGTGGTATGACTGCGACGGTGAAATCGGATGATCGTTACCAACAGCACCATGACCAAGCAGGATCTTGTCTACAAGCTCCTGACGCTTGACCGAAAGCTTCAGTGCCATCCGCAGATCGTAATTGTCGAACGGTGCCACATCCAGACGCATCGGGAAGGTGTAGTGACCAGTGCCCGTTGCCTCATCGATTTCCAGGTTTGGCGACCGCCCCAGCAGGGCAACCGTCTTCAGGTCAACCTTGTCTGCAAGATCCACGTCACCATTCATGATGGCGTTCTGGCGTGCAGTCGTATCAATGATCGATGTCATTTCGATACGATCAAAGTGCGCACGGTCAGATTTGAAGTAGTTCGGGTTACGGTTCAGCTTGGAATGTACACCAGGCTCCCACTCGTCAATCACATATGGACCAGTACCGACACCCGATGTCATATCGCCCTCAGGACGGATCGAGATGTGATAGTCACTGATGATGAACGGGAAGTCGGCATTCGGCGTTTCAAGTTCGAACACAACTGTGTTCGCGCCATCTGCCTTGACTGACTTGACAGGGCTGAGCAGACCATTGGCAGCAGACTTGGAACCCTCACCACCGTGGTGTTCCATTGTTGCCACCACATCAGCAGCTGTCAGTGTCTTGCCGTTGTGGAATTCAACACCCTTGCGCAGGTTGAACACCCAGGTCTGGGCGTCGCTCGACTCATAGCTTTCAGCGAGATCGCCTTTCAGCACGCCATCGCTGTCGATGTGGGTCAAGTGGTTGGCAATGTTGTAGGTGTTGACCAGTGTGAAGTGGTTCTCGGATGTGCCGGAGTCCAACGTATCAGTTGTTGAACCGTGTCCCACGCCATAGCGGAACGTGCCGCCCTTCTTTGGTGTGGCAGCCATGGCCTGTGAAGCAAGACCAAGCGCAGTCGGAACGGTAACGCCGGTAGCGAGAACTGCAGTCATGAACTGGCGCCGGTTGATTGAACCGGATGTCAGTTTCGACTGCTGTTGTTTGATATATGTATCTTCCATGATTCCTTCCCCAAATAATGATTGTTCATAGCAATCTTATCGCGCGAAATGCATGAAGCGATTCGCGTATTGATTATATCTTAACGTAAAATCCAATTTTTATTCCAGCGCTTTGTCGCACGATTGGCTAATTTGTTAATTTGCCATTAATCTCGAAGAAGGGGGTCACCGATGGCATCTACGCTTTACACCGTTGAACATGCGCGCCGTCTGGCGCGGTCGCGATTGCCCCGGATGATGTTTGATTACATCGATGGCGGATCGGGGGATGAACGCCTCTATGCCGAGAACACACGGGCGTTTGAAAAGATTGAACTGATGCCGCGTGTGCTCACGAACGTGGCGGACCGTGACCTGTCGAGCCACATTCTGGGAATGGAAACCGGCCTTCCCTTTGGCATCGCGCCGATGGGCATGTGCGCAATCTCGACCCCCGGCGCCGACAGCATCATGGCGCGCGAGGCGGCAAAGCGCCGCATTCCACTGGGCGTCTCGACAGCAGCCTCGGCCACACTCGAATCGATCATTGAACAGGCTGACGGCTATGCCTGGTTCCAGCTTTATGCCGATCCGGCGGTAGAGTTTGTCGACGAACTGGTTGGTCGGGCCGAGGCAAGCGGCTATCGCGTGCTGGTGCTGACAGTCGATGTGCCGATCTCGTCCTTTCGCATCCGCGATCTGCAAAGCGGCTTTGGGTTCCCGATGAAATGGGGGCTGCGCCAGCTGTTCGATCTTGCCTGTCATCCACGATGGTCGCTGGCGACACTGGCGCACAGCCTGTCACACGGCATGCCGCAACCGATGAATTATGCAACGTCATCGCAGGGCATCAGCTTTGTGCGTGGGTCAAGCCGCGCCCGCGCTGACTGGGACTTCCTGCACCGGCTGCGTGATCGCTGGCCGCACAAGCTGGTGGTCAAGGGTGTGCAGGCCCCTGAAGATGCTGTCCGGATCAAGGCAGCTGGCGCAGATGCGCTGTATGTGTCGAACCATGGCGCGCGCCAGATGAACGCAGCGCCACCAGCCATGACATCGATCGCCCCTGTCCGCGCAGCGATTGGTAATGATATGCCCTTGATTGTCGATGGCGGGGTGCGCTCGGGCGAGCATGTCATCAAGGCGATTGCCTCAGGTGCCGATTTCGTGATGATAGGACGCAGTGCGATGTTTGGTCTTGGCGCAGCAGGGGCCACCGGGCTGGCAGATATTCTGGACAGTTTCGCTCGCGAGGCGTCATCTGTCATGGGCCTTGCCGGAAAAACAAAAATTGGCGATATCGATACAAGCTGCCTTGCGGTGGCGCACGGTTACAGCGCCGGGGACTGAATTGAAGGGGCCAAGCAAGATCAGGTTAGGGGGACGGGGAAGATGGCTGACGAGATGAAAACAACAACACGGATCCGCGGCGGCGCGTTGCTGGCCCGTGCATTGCAGGAAAAGGGTGTCGAGCACGTTTTCACGCTGGCAGGGGGGTTCTGCAATCCCGCGCTGGAAGGGTTTATGGAAGCGCAGATGAAGGTGATCAACTGCCCGCATGAACAGATTGCCGGCCACCTTGCCGACGGGCATACGCGCATCACACGCAAACCAGCTGTCTGCCTTGTCGGGCCTGAAGGGTTCGCCAACGCGGTGCCCGCAATGATGGAAGCATGGGGCGAGCGCTCTCCTGTCATCTTTGTAACCGGATCGAGCACGCTGAAACGTCAGGGGGCTGGCGGTTTCAAGGAAATCGATGATGTTGCCATCGCCGAACCGCTGACCAAATATTCGGTCAGCATCACCGATGGTGAGCGGATCAATGAATTTGTCGACCGCGCCTACAAGATCGCTGTCAACGGCTATCCCGGGGCGGTGCATCTCAGCCTGCCTGTCGACATCATGTTTTCGTCTTTTGACGAGAATGCCGGGCGGCAGGAACGTCCGTTTGATCTGACAGCGCAGGCACCGGCGCGCGCCTGGCCGGAACCGGTTCGACTGCAGGCGGTACTGGACCGCATCGCGGCTGCAAAACGGCCGGTGCTGATTGGCGGGCATGGCGTCTGGTGGTCAGGCGGCGAGGCATTGCTGGAAGAAGCAGGCCGCAGTCTTGGCATTCCGATCTTCAACATTCCCTACCATCAGAAACTGCTGGGTGAAGAATGCGAAGCCTATATGGGGCTGGCAGATGTGCACCAGTATCACCCGTCGGCAGATGCGTTCAATGACTCCGACCTGATACTGATGATTGGGGCACGCCTCGACAATCAGATGAATTTCGGCAACGCGCCGCTGTTTCCGGCAACCACAACGCTGTGCTGCATCAACGGCTCGCATGAGGAAATTGACTTCAACCGCGCCGCCGATGTCACTTTGCTGTCGGACCCAGGTGCCTTTCTGCAAGCGCTGATTGATGCCGGCAAGTCAGGCAGCATTGCGCCTGACCGCAGCTGGTATGATCTGAACCGCCAGCGCCGCGATGCGTGGGTGGCCAAGATGATTGCCGATGTCGAGGCCGAGGCCGCGACGCCCGAATTCGGTGGCCGCATCCATCCGATGCAGCTTGCCCTTGATGTGCAGCAGGCGATGAGTGATGGCGACTGGCTGGTGATCGATGGCGGCAACACGCATTTCTGGTCGGAAATCGCGGTGAATCTTGCTGGCCATAACGGGCGCAAGCTTGGCGGTATCCTGCATCCCGGCACCTTCAGCATGCTTGGTGTCGGCGTGTCATTTGCTGTGTCTGCCAAGAATGTACACCCCGACAAGAATGTCGTGTTGATCAGTGGCGATGGCGCCTTTCTGTCTGGCGGCCTGTCGATCGAAGCCGCGTTTCAGGAAAAGCGTCCGATCACCGTGATCATCGACAATAATGGCGGGCTGGACTGTATTTCGCAGCAACAGGAACGGCTGTTTGAATCGGGCACACATTTTGCCACCGATTTTCGGGACATCCCCTTTCATTCAATGTTTGAGGGGCTGGGTGGCCACGGCGAACTGGTAACACGCCGCGAAGATATTATTCCGGCAGTCCAGCGGGCCATGGCCAGCGGCAAGACAGCCTGCGTCAACGTCAAGGTGAAAGGCGTGATCAGCCCGATCGTGCTTGCCACCACATCAAAGCGCGACAAGGCATCCATCGAATAACCGGTTGATACGGCGCAAGGGGGCGTCCCGACATGGCAATCCTGACTTCGCATTTCCTGAACGGGACCGACGGCACGCATGCCGGTGATGTCGGTGTTACGCTTGTCAGGATCAATGCAGACGATCAGCGCACAAAGCTGCTGGAAAGCCGCAGCGGCGGTGATGGCCGGTTTCGTCTGGAACTGGATATCGCGGCGGATGCGCCCGCAACACGCTATGAGCTGGTTATCGACAGCGGTACATATTTTGCTGGCCGCGGCATCCCGCAGGCCGGCATGACCATCATGCGTGAGATCGTGCTGCGTTTCGAAATGCCAGACCCGTCGGCACAATATCACATGCCGGTTATCATCTCGCCGAACAACTATTCAACCTGGTGGTCCAGTTAGACCTATCAATCAATCAGATACTGCAGAGGATCACCCCATGGGGCAGGCCGGACTGAACATGTCGCGTCGTATCAGGCGCACCCCTTTTACCGACCGGGTCGAGGCACATGGCGTGCGTGGCTTCAGTGTGGTCAATCATATGCTGTTGCCAAAGGCGTTCGAGGCAGATGTGGAGGATGATTATCTGCATCTGCGCCAGCATGTGCAGATCTGGGATGTCAGCGTCCAGCGTCAGGTGCAGATCATCGGGCCCGATGCGGCCCGTCTGGTTCAGATCATGACACCGCGCGACCTTCGTGGGGCTGAAACTGGCCAGTGCCTGTATGTACCGTTGATCGACCAGAATGCCGGCATGCTGAATGATCCGGTGCTGTTGAAGCTGGCCGAGGACAGATTCTGGCTGTCGATTGCCGACAGCGATATTCTGCTGTGGGCGCGCGGACTTGCCATCGGCATGGGACTTGATGTGGTGGTGGATGAACCCGATGTCTCGCCGCTGGCCATTCAGGGACCGAAAGCGCAGGCGCTGATGACCCAGCTGTTCGGCGATGGCATTGCCGCCCTTGGCCATTTTCGTTTTGGCATTTTCGATGTTCTTGGCACACGCCAGCTGATTGCGCGATCGGGCTACAGCAAACAGGGCGGCTATGAAATTTATCTGCAGGACAGCGCACTGGGCAGTGCCTTGTGGGATTTGATCTGGGATGCCGGCACGGCCTATAACATTCGCCCCGGATGCCCGAACCTGATCGAACGGATCGAGGGCGGACTGATGTCATACGGCAATGAATTCACCCGCGAAAACAACCCGCTGGAATGTGGCTTCGGGCCGCTATGCCATCTTGGCGACGCGATTGATTATATCGGCAAGACAGCTTTGCGTGAACTGGCGGCGACAGGCCCTCAACGAATGCTGCGGGGGATCAAGTTTGGCGATGGGCCAAGCCCGCCATGCGGCGAGCCGTTCCCTGTCACCACCGGCCCGGCTTCCAGCTCCGGGGGGCAAAGTTCTGCGGGCAGGGATGAAATTGTCGGGCAGATCACATCTGGTATATATTCACCGCGTCTGGGCTGTAATGTCGGCATGTCGATGATCGAAAAAACCCATTGGGAGTTCGGCACGCGACTTTTTGTCCACACGCCAGATGGCAAGACGCATAACGGCACAGTTGAACCATTTCCATTCTGATGGTCAGATTGATCATCAACATGACATGACCGAATGTGATGAGGGACGATAGTGGAAGATAGTTTTTCGACACGCAAACTGCTTAGTGGTACCGAACTGAAAGTGCTGAACGCCAAATCGGATTTTGCCGGGTTCCTGCAGCTTGGCAGCCACATCGCTGCCATTGTGTTGTGCGGCTATCTGCATGTTCTGGCAATGGGCAGCTGGTGGGTGCTGGCCAGCGGGTTTGCACTGGGTGTCACGATCAATTTTCTGTATGCCGGACAGCATGAGCTGTCACACTGGACGGTGTTTCGTACCAAGCGGCTGAACGCGTGGTTCGGGCGTGCCATCGGCTTTTTGATGCTGTTTCCGCGCGATTATGATCAAGTCATGCATTTTGCGCATCACCGCTGGACAGCCCAGTGGGAGCGCGATGGCGAACTGACACGTGCGCCCTTCAACCTGACAAGCTATCTGCTGTATTTTAGTGGCGTCACCTATTGGCTGAACCGGGTCACCGGTCTTGTGAGACGCGCACGCGGCATCATCATTGAGCCATATATCGGCAGCATGCACGCCAAAGGCATTGTTCTTGAATCGCGATTGCATCTTCTGGGCTATGTGGCCATCGCCGCTGCCTCACTCTATTTCGAGAGCTGGGCCGCGCTGAGTTTCTGGCTGGTCCCGATGGTGCTGACCAAATGGGTGCACCAGATGCAGAACACGATCGAACATCTGGGCCTGACACATGATAGCGATATCCTGAAGAATACCCGCTCGACCCGCACCAATGCCATCATGCGCTGGCTGTGCTGGCAGATGCCGTATCACACTGCCCATCACAGCTATCCCTCGGTGCCCTTCTGGCAACTGCGCACGCTGAACGACAAGATCGAGGATGCCGCCGGACCGGTGCATCGTATGGGCTGGATCGAATTCCAGATAGAGGTGATCCGCCGCCTCGCCCAGAAAGACGAAAGCCAGTGGCCGATGGACGAGGTCTGGATCGTGCCCCTGAAAGATGGGCGCGAGATGCGTCTGGAAGCCTGACCCGCCAATGGGAACGCGCCAGCTCAGGACCTACACGTCGCTCTGGGCGATGATGCCACATGATGCCAGCGGCACAATCCTTGGCTATGACGCGATCGCCGAGACAGTTGCCGCTGCTGGCTATGACGGCATGGCCATTGATCTTGGTGCCGGTGATGTTGCACAGGCCCACGCGGTGCGCCCGCATATGGAGCGCCACGGCCTGACCCCGCTGATTGTGGCATTTCCCAGAACGGTCGAATCACTTCGCGAAACGCTGATCATGGCCAAGGATTTCGGCGCGCCATTTGTCGATGTCATCGGCCAGGTGATGCCGCTCAGCGTCGATGGCATGATTCCGGTGATCCGCGCATGGATCGAAATGGCAGATAAGGTCGGCATGCCGATCCAGTTCGAAACGCACCGCAACTGCATCACGAATGATCTTTACGCCACCTTGTGCCTGATCGACGCCATTCCGGAAATGCGGCTATGTGCCGATCTCTCGCACTTTGTCGTTGATCGCGAGTTCAAGCTGCCCCTTGATCCACGCGATGCTGGTCTGATCCGGCGCATCATCGAACGGTCCGACAGCTTTCAGGGGCGCGTTGCCAGCCGCCAGCAAATTCAGCTTCAGCTCGATTTTCCACAGCATGCAAAGTGGGTGGATTTGTTTCAGAGGTGGTGGCGCGACGGGCTGGAAAGCTGGCGTGCGCGCAATACGCACGGCGATTGCATTTTCCTGTGCGAACTCGGTCCACCCGAATATGCCATGACCGATGCCAATGGCGTGGAGATGTCAAACCGGTGGGAAGAGGCGCTGACAATCCGGCGCTGGATCATCGATATGTGGAACGAGATGGAAGCCGCAGAGGTCATATCTGGGGGCGTATCCGGGGTCATGTCTGAGGGCGTATCAGACGGCACCTCATAACGCCCTTAATGTGTCCCCAATGCAGGCAATCCAAATGTCTCGGTGATGCGGTCAGTTGTGCTGCTGGCAATCACATCCGCTGGCGGCGCATCCAGAATAGCCCGCACCTGTTCATGGGCCCGGTCCCAAACTGTCAGCCCACCTGCATCCTGCCATTCCGCAATGCTGCGCCGGTCGCCAATTTGCGGATAAAGAAAGTCGCTGTTCATCCGCGCCAGCGTTTCAGCCTCGCCAAGGAAATGCCCGGCCCCGGTGATGGCCGCCTGCATGGCTGTCAGATTCAGCGTTTCGGGAGACACATCGATCGCGGTATGCGCGCTCAGGATGCTGCCAAGCATGTCGTTATCAATGATATAGGCCTCTAGCGACGCCCCCATCAGACTGGCCTGCGCACCCGCCGCCTGCGTGATGATATCGGCCCCTGCCTGCAACGCCAGCGTGACTGTCAGGCATTTTTCATAACCGGACTGCGCATCCGGGACCTTGCTGTCAGTTGCGCCGGCTATGGTGGAATTCGGCAAACCATAGAACTGGGCCATCGACATGGCGGCCGCTGTCAGCTTTGCCTGCTCACCGCCGCCGCCCGACATCGCGCCGGTCCGCAAATCTGTTACCATCGGGCGTGGTCCAAAAATGGCCGTGCCGCCTGGCGCCGCCAGATGAACAAGCACCATACCGGCAAGCGTTTCTGCCGTGGTTTGCGCCACACACCCGGCAATGGTCACCGGGCTGGACGCACCCAGCTGGCCAAAGGTGTTCACCATCGCCGGAATGCCGCATTCGGCCGCCCGGATCAGCACACGCGCAGCCGCGCTGTCAAACCGCATGGGCGGCACAGCATGATTGATATTGAGCGAGATGAACGGCGCTGCGCGAAACGCCGCCTCTGATCCGGCCACATCATAAACCAGCGCTGCGATGGCATCGACGCTTTCGGGCGTGCTGGCACTGACCATCACATGTTTCGCCGTACCCGACAGGCAGGCCCATGCCGTATGCAGATCGATGTCCAGCGCATCTTCGAAACCGGAGATTGCAACAGGGCGGCTGAAGAAATGGATGTGATCAAGCCGGTCAACAACCCGCGCCGCCTGGTACAGATCGACAAGCGTCGCCGGCCGGTATTCATGGCTGTCGATATCAAGGTATGACGGCGAAGCACCGCCCGTCCCGACATAGGCGTTGCTGCCACCCAGCTGCAATTCTGCATCATCGCGGCGGCCATACAGCGTTACAGCGCGCGGCAGGGCCGCCAGCACTGTTTCGACAAGCGCGCGCGGAAAACACAGACGCCCAGTATCTGATACCCATCCGCCAGACGCCTCAACAAGGCTGATGGCTTCTGCAGGTGCCTCGGCCAGGCCTGTATCCTCCAGCAGGTGTAACGCCGCCTCGTGGATATCTTGTTGCGCATCGGGTGACAGGAAGGACATCTGGCCGCCGCGCGCTGACAGCACTGGCGATATTGCGGCTGCACCCGCACCCTTGCTGCGTGCGCGCCCGCGCCGGCGTGGCCGTTCCGCCGCAACATCCGGTTCAGATGCCGATACTGTCTGTAGCTGATCCTGCTGGTCGCCCGCAAAAGGGGTATCACGCTGCATCGGGTCCCTTCGCCGCTGGTGCGACGCCTCTCTGTTCCCGTTCATCTGCACAAGGATTGCCGTTTGCCAGCCTGACAACAAGGGTTTTCCGGCTTGCCAGCCAGTAAAAGCGGATCATCTGCACATTGGGGGCCAGATTTCGGGATCAGGCGGGTCATTTTCGTCAGTGACATGTGCTGAACCAACATCTTGCACAGCGCCCACCAGCGCAGCATCATGCATCAGAACATCTTACATACGGGCTCGAATTGACAGAGGACAGGAAAGCGATGACGATCAGGATGGACGGCGCGGCACTGACCCGCTTTATGCAGCAAGAATTCCCGCAGGTGGCTGGTGACATGGTTGTCGGCGAGCCTGACATGCAGGGCCTGACAGTCACCCTTGTTACCAGCGAGCAACATCTGCGCCCGGGCAATACGGTTTCGGGACCAGCCCTGTTCACCCTCGCCGATGTGGCTTTCTATCTGTTGATCCTGTCGCGCATTGGACCAGAAGCGCTGACCGTAACAACTGGCGCAACCATTAACTTCATGCGCAAACCGGCACCCGGCCAGCTATATGGAGACGCACGTATTCTCAAGCAGGGCAAGTCGCTGATTGTCGGCGATGTGCTGATCTATAACGGCGATGATGAGGCGCGCACCGCGCCGGTAGCGCATGCACAAATGACCTATTCCGTGCCGCCAACCCGCGGGCGTTCCTGAGCGTCATTGCGCAGCAGCATCAGCAACGCGATGATCGTCGCACCAATTCCCAGCAGAACATGGGCTGCCGGCAACAGGCTGCCAAGGCCGATTTCCCACAGGATCACCCAGGCCGGTGTCAGATAGGAATAAGCCATGACCTTGGCACTGGGCAGGCGCAGCGTCGCATATTGCAGCATGAAAAATGATGCCGCCGTGGAAAACAGCGTCAGATATCCGATGGTGATCCAGATGACAGGTGCCAGCGCACTCCAGTCGGTGGCGATGATTTTCTGCCAGGACACCACCCCCAGCAGGATGCTGCCAGCGATCAGCATACCAAAGGTGAAAACCGCCGCCCCTTCACCGCGACTCAGACGCCGCACCATTGGCGTATACAGCGCATGGGCAATGCAGCCGATGAAGTAGATCACCTCGCCGCGGCCAATATCAAATGCCACCAAAGCTGTCAGATCGCCGCGAAAAATAACCCATAATGCACCTGCCGCCGCAATGCCAAGGGCCAGGGCCATACGCAGTGTCGTGATCTGGCGCAGCAACAGAAAACCGAACCCGGCAGACATCAGCGGCATCAGTGTGAATACCGCCGCGGCAGAGACTGGATTGGCCGTTTTCAGACCTTCAAACATCAACACGAAATAGATGGTGAACAACCCGCCAAGAACGAAAAACCGCCATGGCGCCGCGAAATGCGCACGGCGAATGCCACCCTGCAGAAAGGCCACCATCCCCATCACAATCGTGGCAAAGGCAAAACGCGCGGCGGTGATTGCCTGCGGGTCGATATCATTGGCGACAATCGCACCAAGGCTGAACGATCCGGCCACAAGTGCCGAGAATGCCAGCATGGCCAAATGTCCGCGGGTTTCATCGGGGGTCAGGGCGACAGGAATGCGTTTCATGCGCGCCAGTCTTGCAGCAAGAAAGACGCAAATGCAATCAGGCAAATGCAATGCAGCAGCCCATTTACCTGTCGGTCAGCATGCCGGGAAACGGCCCAGATATGCCTCGGCAAGGGCAGCGGACCCGGACGCATAATGCGGGGCGACAGCGCGCGCCTGATCCGTATGCGCATGCGAGCCGGCCCAGGCCAGAAGGGCCATCCGGCGCATCAGGACAAAGCTGTCGATTTCAACGATGTCTGCCGGCGACAGCCGCCTGACCCGCTGATACCCGTCAAGCCATGCTTCGCGCAATGCCGGCACCTGCTGATGGTCTTCCATGAAACTGATACCGGCAGCGAAGTCATACATGAACCAGCCTGACCCGCAATCATCAAAATCGATCAGCCGCGTATTGCCGCCGTCGATCAGCAGATTGGCAAGCCGCATGTCAGCATGGATCAGGCCATAGCGTTCCGGCCCCTTGCCATAGGCGGCAAGGCGGCTGCGCAGCACAGTTTCGGCGCGTTCCAGAACAGCCATCTCGGCGCCTGTCACGCTCGGACCGACCCGCCAGTCACCCCAGATCGGCGCGGGCCCGAAAACCGTCTCGTCATTCCACTCAAGGCGGGCGAACGGGTCAGGACGCTGCCAGCCGATGGCATGCAGATGGGCACGCGCCGCCAATCCGCCCAGCTGGTGAAACGGGGCCACCAGATCATCATCCGGGTCAGGCTCGACACCGTCCAGAAATTCGAACATCACCAGCTGTCGAGGGGCTATGTCCGGCGTGCCAAGCTGCTGCACCAACGCCCCGTCAATACCGGCAACAGGCACCGGCGTCTCGATCCCGGCATCGGCCTGCAAGGCTTTCATCCAGGACAGTTCACACGAAATGGCCAACGGTGTGTGATAGCCGGCGCGATGCACCCGCAGGATGCTGCGATGCCCACCCGCCGCCGTAACAAGAAAGGTAGCATTTTCCGACAGATTGATCAGCCATGCATCGGCATCGGACGGAAGATTCCATCGATGCAGGGCCGCCCGTGCCAAGGCGGCAAGATCATCGGGATGCGCTTCGCTGGGAATTGAGGATGTCACCATGCCTGCCTGCAATCTGATGCGTCTTCTAGGCGCGTCTTCTGGCCATCAGAAACCTGACAGCAACACAGGCTCATACAATGACGCAAGCGTGAAAGACAATAGCCTGCAAACGCCGAAAACTGCGCTGCCATGTGCGTATTGGCATCTGCACTCCAGGCCGCAACGCCGGCAACTGCAGCCACTAAACCCGCTGCAACCACCGGGCAGAGGCGCATCCGCGTATATTATCGAACTTGCATAAACAGCGCCTTTCCCATAGCCTTTTCTTGCTCTTCATACATGTGACAGCGTATGGCGGGGACCAATGGGGCTGGCGCTTTCGGCGGGGTTTCAATTCGGAAACTTTTGTGAGGAGAACACACCGATGAACAAATATGTTATCCATGGCAAGACAAGCAGCGACTTCGCAGCAGCGATGCTGAACAAGCCACAGAACCGCCGCGAAATCCTGGACCCGTTCTTTTCCACCTTCAATATCGAGGTGCTGGAATTCTGTTTTACCAACGGTGTGGACATCAATTTCGTATCCGTCGTGAAGGCGGATGGTGACGAGACGCTGGAAGCCATGTCGAACATCGTCTATTCCACCGGCAATTTCTCGAAGATCAGCTGGTCGCGTGCCTTTGATGCCGAAGAATACAAGGCCGTGTTCGAAAAAGGTCACGAGAAAATGAACGCCTATGTATCCTCGATGAAAGAAGCAGGTACTGAATAATGTATTGCCGTGCAATCACCTTTACCCTGCTGGCACCATCGATCTGGCCATTGGTCGAGGCCGTGGCCAAGTCACATGATGAGGGCGATTACAGCCGTCTGTTGATGAAGTCGGGAAACAATACGGGCGTTGTCATCGAGACTTTTGGCGCAAGTGAAACCGCCGCCGCGCATCTGGACGTGCTGCGCGCGTTACAGGCCTTGAACGAACAGGCGATGGCAAAAATCGGTGTGTCTGAAGGCGATGTGATCTAGACGCAGATGGCTGGCATGATCTTGTGCCTGAAGGCTGGACAAACCGGCATTTCACGGTGACAATTTCCGCAATCCGGTTTGCGCCAGTCGGTTGCATTATTGATCTGGCTTGTTTTATGCGGGCCCGTGTTTTTTCAGCTTCGTGTCTTATCAGGGTGGCCCTATGTCTTTGCGGCGCGCAATCAAGGTTTTAGGCTTCAAGGATTTCATCAAGATGGGATTTGCGATGGCGACTTCGCCGCCGCCACCTGCCCCTGTTCCGGCCAATGAAAGCCTGCGCCGTGCCAAGGTTGCCGAGACAGCCATCATCGGACGCGACCTCGCTGCGCAATTCGAGATTTTTGCCGAAATGGCGCGCATGATTACCGGCGCACATCAGTCAATGGTGAACATCCTTGATGGCACGAACATGTGCAGCATTGGCGCGTCGGGTATGAAAGTTGACCCGCAGATGGTCGTCCCGCAAAAATTCTCTTTCTGCCAGTACGCGCTGGTGTCCCCTGACCCGCTGATGATCCCCGACTTGTCTGCGGATGAACGGTTTGCCGGCACCGCCTTCACCATGCCGCCGGTGTCCGCACTTGCCTATCATGGCTTTCCGCTGAATACCGCTGACGGTGTGGTGCTCGGGACCTTATGTTCGATCCACCGTGCGCCGCTGGCACTGGATGATGAACAGGTTCGCCTGATGCGTCAGCTGGCCAAGGCCACAACCGACCAGATATTGCTGCGTACCGAACAGGCCGGTTTCACAGCATCGCGCGTGGCGGCAATGCTGGGCCGGTTCACCATGTTTGCGCCTGAAGGCACGATCAGGGAACTCATGGGCTTTCTTGACTACTGTGCGCATGGAACCGCCCTGCCCGATGTAATGGAGATGCTGGCGCGCGACAGCATTATTGAAAAGCCCGATGATCACTGGGTCCTGACCCGTGACGGCGCCGATTTGAAAGCTGAACTTGGTCTTGTCCCGGAAACCTACAAAGGCAGTCAGATAACAGCGCCCGCTGCCGGTAGCGGGCTTGATGACCTGCTGGAACAATTGGGGTAGGCGGTCATGTTCTCAACGCAGTTACAGCTGAAATTCGCCTCCATCGCCGAAGCCAAGATTGCCGCCCAGTCGCTGTGCGATCTTCTGCGCAGCAGGATTTCGGTCTTTGATTTTCATGGCCTTCACGTCACCGTCGGCAAAGAAGGCGAACTGGCGGTCAATGTGCGCTTTGAAAGCATTACCGCGATGTCGGGTTTCGAGAGCGCGCTGCCCGAAATACTGGAAGACATCAAGCAGGCCTTTGTCTTCAAATCATCACGGTTTTCCGGCGTCTGCGTCCTGTCGTTCGAACGCGAAGCCATGTCGACAGCCATGCCAATCGAAACGACAAGCTGATTGCATATAAACCGGGGGCCAGAACCGGGGGCAATGCTGCTGCCAACCAGGCCATGCGGATGCGTGTGCCGGCTGTATCTCTGGCTGTATCTCTGGCCGTATCTCTGGCCGTATCTCCGGCTGTATCTCTGGCCGTATCTCCGGCTATATCTCAGGCCATATCTCCGGCTATATCTCAGGCCACATCTCTGGCACTGGCAATTGTCAGCTTGCGCGCCATCTTTGCCGTCATGATGTCACTCTTTTTGTTGCGGTCTGGCAGCCTGCCCCTGGGCTTCTTTTTCTGGAACCCGATCTTGTCAGGCGCAAATTCAACAGCCTTGCCGGGCAGCCTGAGTGCGCTCAGTTCCCGCCGCAATTTTTTGGGCGCGTGGCCAAGCTGCAACTTTTTCATGCCCTTGACGGTGGTGAATATGCGCTTGCGGCGTTTGCTTTCGGGCCAGGCAGCCGCCATCCCGGTGATCTTCAACAGGAAATAGAACACCGGTTCACGCTTGCCAAAGGACATCTGCGTGCAGAACGGCCGCTTCTTGTTCTTGATTTTGCCACGCAGACCGGCCTCTTCGAACAATTCCCGCTTCACTGCCTTTGACAGCGTCTCGCCCTGCTTCACATTGCCTTTGGGAAAGGTCAGCGTGCCCTTGTGGCGCAGGCTGCTGACAAGGCAGACCTCTGCACCTTTTGGTGTTTTGCGATAGGCGATGGCACCGACCTTCACAATAGCATCCCCGTTTGAAACACTAGCATCCCCGTTTGAATATGCGTTCCGAGTTGTTTGCCTTTATCTCGGGCACAAAGTTAGCAGGAGCACAGGCTAACGGCTGCGAATCGCCGATTCAAGCCAAATTTCCAAAGGCGACCGCTGGTTAATACATCTTCGGAACATACAATTCATCAGGAAGGGTGCGGCGTTCATAGTCAGGATTGAAGACGCGTTCGGGCAGCGTGATCTTTTCATGCAGGATTTCATGATACGGAATCTTCGACAGAATATGCTCCATGCAGTTCAGCCGCTCACGCTTTTTGTCATTGCCTTCGACGATATACCAGGGCGCTTCTGGAATTGACGTGCGTTCAAACATCTCTTCCTTCGCCTTGGTGTATTGTTCCCAGCAGATTCGGCTTTCCAGATCCATTGGTGACAGCTTCCACTGCTTCATCGGATCGTGAATTCGCATGTTGAACCGGAATTGCTGTTCTTCATCGGTGATCGAAAACCAGTATTTCAGAAGGATGATGCCGGACCGGACCAGCATCCGCTCAAATTCGGTCACGTCCTGGAAGAATTGCTCGACCTCTTCCTCGCTGGCAAAGCCCATCACCCGCTCAACACCGGCCCTGTTGTACCAGGACCTGTCAAACAGAACCATTTCGCCACCGGCCGGCAAGTGCGGCACATAGCGCTGGAAATACCATTGTGACATTTCACGGTCTGACGGCTTTGGCAGCGCCACCGCACGCGCCACACGCGGGTCCAACCGCTGGGTGATCCGTTTGATCACGCCGCCCTTGCCCGCGCTGTCGCGCCCTTCACAGATGATCAGGACCTTGGCGTTGTGTTCCACGACCCAGTCCTGAAGCTTGATCATCTCACCCTGCAGTCGCAGCAGATTGGGAAAGTAAATCCGGCCCGGCAAACTGTCAGGATGGCGCGCATCGAACGATTTGCGGAACTCGTCATTCAGTA
>JADHLH010000108.1 GCA_016780765.1 Alphaproteobacteria bacterium
CTGGCCCCGGCTGAATGAGGTTCCCGACACGCTGCGCGCGCGGATTGAGGCAGATTGCCGGTATGCTGGCTATATTGACAGGCAGCGGGCTGACATTGAGGCCCTGGTACGCGATGAGGCGATTCACCTGCCATCAGATTTAGATTATCACAAGGTTGGTGGTCTGTCGGCTGAGGCGCGCGACGTTCTGGACCGCCATCGCCCGGAAACGATTGGCCAGGCTAACCGTCTGCCCGGTCTCACACCGGCGGCGGTGCTGTTGGTCCTGCGGCATCTGAAGCGCGATCAGGCGCATCGGCCACAAAGGGCTGTTGCAGCTGCTGCCACACAATGAATACCACTACCGAAGATTTGGTGGCGCAGCTGGATGTTTCACGTGAAACCCTGATCCGTCTGCGGACCTATGTTGCGCTGGTCGAGAAATGGCAAGCGCGCGTCAATCTGATCTCGACAACCACGCTGCCTGATATCTGGCACCGCCATATCTGGGATTCGGCGCAGTTGGTGCCGCTGCTGGCTGGAAAAACGCCTTCTATAATGGATGTCGGCAGTGGTGCGGGCTTTCCGGGGCTGGTGCTGGCCATCATGACAGACTGTCCCGTCACGCTCGTTGAATCGGATCAGAAAAAGTCTATTTTCCTGCAGACGGTCATCCGCGAGTGCGGCCTGCAGGCCACCGTGCTGACGCAGCGTGTCGAAGCTCTTGATCGTCAGGATGTCGATCTGATTACGGCACGCGCCCTTGCCCCGGTTGACCGGTTGCTGGCGCTTTTGGACCGTCAGCTGGCTCCATCTGACCAAAATGGGCCAATGCGCTGCCTGTTCCTGAAAGGGCAATCCGTTCATGAAGAACTGACCTGGCTTGATGACCGCCCGCATATCTCATGGCAGTTGCATCCCAGCCTTACCAATCCGTACGCTTTTGTGTTAGACCTGACCGTCCGGACAGAATAGCGGTGTGCCAATCCATGACCAATTCACAAAGCATCATTGCTGTTGCCAATCAGAAGGGCGGAGTAGGCAAGACAACGACATCGATCAATCTGGCGACGGCACTGGCTGCATGCGGGCGCTCGGTCTTGTTGATTGATTTCGACCCGCAGGGCAATGCCTCAACCGGTCTGGGTATCGAAACCAGGCTGCATAACAGCTATTCGATGATTTCCGAACAATCTGAGCCGAATGAGGCCATCCAGTCGACACAGGTGCCCGGGCTGGACATCATGCCGACGGTCGTTGATCTGTCGGCTGCCGAGATTGAATTAACAGATATGCCGCGGCGCGAGTTTCGTCTTGCTGAGGGCATTTCGAAAATAAACAAGACATATCAATATATTATTATTGATTGTCCACCCTCGCTTGGCATGTTGACGGTGAATGCGCTGACCGCGGCAACGGCGGTTCTGGTGCCGCTGCAATGTGAATTCTATGCGCTTGAAGGCCTGTCGCAGCTGATGCGTACCGTTGAGGCGGTGCGCGGCGGCTTGAATGCCGATTTGCGGATGCAGGGCATTGTGCTGACGATGTATGACACGCGCAACAAACTGTCATCCATGGTGGCAACGGATGTCCGCGATCATTTCGGTGATCTTGTGTATAACACGGTCATTCCACGCAATGTCCGTGTGTCCGAGGCCCCGTCCTATGGTCAGCCTGTCCTGATTTATGATCTGAAATGTCCCGGCTCACAGGCTTATGCGGCGCTGGCTGCAGAATTGCTGCGTCAGGAAACGAAAGCCACCTGAAAATAAGCCTGAAAAAAAGCCTGAAAGACAGATGCCCAAAAGACAGATGCCCGAAATTAGACGCCTGAAAAGCAGGCGCAAAGGAGATGCCCGACATGGCGAAAACACCTGAAAGCAAGAAAACAAAGCCAAAGAAGGCCCCCGCGAACACGGCTCCCGCGAACACGGCCCCTGTAAAAACGGTCCCTGTAAAAACGGTCCCTGTAAAAACGGTCCCTGTAAAAACGGCTGCTTCGGAGGAATCCGCCCGCAAAGTGGTGGCAAGACAACGCGGCCTCGGGCGTGGTCTGTCATCCCTTCTGGGGGATGCGGCTGTATCGGTGTCATCATCTGACGCGTCAGCAGGCACCGCCGAGCAACCTGCCGCTGCCCTGCCGGCTGCCCAGCTGACCGGCCTTGTCGATATTCCCATTGAATGGATCAATTCAGGGCCGTGGCAGCCACGTCGCAGATTTGACATCGCGGCGCTGGAAGAACTGGCTGATTCGATCCGCAGCAAAGGGTTGGTGCAGCCTGTTCTTGTCCGCGCGCACGCCACCAAGGCAAACCGCTATGAACTGATCGCGGGTGAGCGCCGCTGGCGGGCCGCGCAGATGGCGCAACTTCACAACGTGCCCGCCATTGTGCGGGATTTCAGCGATGAAGAAGCCTATGAAGTGGCATTGATCGAGAATGTTCAGCGCGCTGATCTGAATGTGATTGAAGAGGCTGAAGGCTATCGACAGCTGATTGAAAACTTTGGTTACAAGCAATCACAACTTTCTGAAATAATTGGTAAATCAAGAAGCCACATTGCAAATCTTATGCGTCTTCTTGGCCTGCCTGACGATGTGCGTGCACTGGTAACAGATGGCAGTTTGACCATGGGCCAGGTCCGGCCGCTGATTGGCCATGACGATGCCAGTGCGCTGGCTCGTGATATCATGAAGCGTGGTCTCAACGCGCGTCAGGCAGAGGCACTGGCGACAAAGCCGCGTGGGGACACATCGGGCAAATCATCCAGTCAAAAATCTGCGGCATCGAAATCAGCTGATATTCGTGCGATCGAGAATATGCTGGAAAATCAACTTGGCATAAAGACCGACATCACCTGGGATGAGCAGCGTCAGAACGGGCGCATGACATTGACATTTTCCGGCCTGAAACAGCTGGAACATGTTCTGGAAAAACTGGGCAGCATCTAGCGTCCGGACTTCTGTCGCCGCAGGCAGATGCCAAGCAATGCCTGGCCGGCAAATATCTCGTCATTGCCGCCCCCCTGTTTGACCGACAGTTCGGCATCCTGCAGGCGGTTAACCGCATCGAACAGGCTGTCCGGTGTCCAGACGCGCAGCTGTGCTGCCATTTTGTCCTGCAGGCGAAAATGCACTGGCGGGCGCAATGACTTGACGGCCTGGGCAACCGGTGTCCCGGCCTGACTGGCGCGGGAAGCACCCAACAGCTGGCGAAAATAACCCTGACATCCGCGCAGCACCATCACCGCATTCTGGCTCTCTGACCATGCCTTTTCCAGCCCATGCTGCAGCCGGTCGATCTGGCCATCGGCAGCTGCCATGGCAATATCGGTTGTCGTCAGCGCACCGCTGTCCCCGAGGGCAGCCGCCACATCATCATAGCCAAGTGATCCGCCGGGACCGGCCAGCAGCGCCAGTTTTTCCATTTCCTGACGCGAGGCGGCGCGGTCACTGCCAAGCCGCTGGATGACAAGCGCGGCCGCATCCCGGTCGATGGAAATTCCATCACGTGTGGTGATCTCTTTCAGCACAGCACCAAGATCAGCAGCGCTGTCAGCATAACAGCCAACGGCGGCGGCATGATCAGCATTTTCAAACAATTTTACCAGCGCATGCCGGCTTGTTGTATCGGTGGCCTCAACAACAATGAAAGCGGAATCGAGCGATTGGGAAAAGGCAGTCTTGCAGCCGGACAAAAGCTCGGTGCCCTTGCCCCGTACCCAGACCAGACGGCGCTCGGCGGTCATCGCGATGGATTGTGCGGAATCGCCAATCAAGGCCGGATCGCCAGAAACCTGTTCACCACTGAGACGCGTCACCGAAAACACATCATCAATGTCAGGGGCGACATGGCCAGCAATATTCGCTCCATATTCCGAAATCATGCCGAGATCATTACCGTGCAACAAAACGGCATTGATGTTCTGTGGTATGGCGGACAGAAAGCCTTTGATCTGCCGCGTCGCAACTTTCATTGCTTATTCATTTCAATCAGATACAGCTGTACGCGGATCGCGACACGTTTTGCCAGCAGCTGTGATATCCGCTCATCGGCATGTTTGTTTGAGCGCGCCTGCGCATAGTATGAGGTCACTGTACCAAGCGTCGTGCTTTCAGACATCGAGTCGCGCATCACCGTCTTGCCGGTAGAGGTGTCGATCAGCGTAATCGCAGCAGTCATGCTTTTCTTCTTGAAATCTGCGGTTGATCCTCTGACCGTCACCGAACTTGTTGAGGATGAGGACAATGATGATTTCAGTTGAAACTTTGGTGCGCTTGTATCGCCAAGCAATCTGGTCAGGTTGCGCGTGTAGATCTGGCCATTTCTACCAGCAGTATCCGCAACCACCACGCCAAGGTCCTGCTGCGACAAGCTGCTACCAAGCGGTTTGACAGCCAATCCTGAACAGGCTGTGGCCAGTGCCAATATCGCAGCGATGAGCAGCCTAGATAACCACATTTATGATCCTGTTCTTGACGACAATGATCTTCTTCGGTGACGCTCCGTCAAGATACCGGATAACACCGGCTGATTCCAGTGCAGCCGCCTTGGCGACATTTTCGTCAGCATCACGCACAAGCGAAACAGTATCACGCAGTTTGCCGTTGACCTGCACGCCAATTTCAACTGTATCCTCTGCCAGCATTGCCGGGTCGGCAACAGGCCAGGCCGCTGTGGCCAGCATGTTGTCATGTCCCAGATTGTGCCACATCTCTTCGGCAATATGCGGTGCGACAGGTGCCAGCAACATGGTCAGCGTTTCAATCGCAAAGCGCCGCGCCGCGCCAGCGCCAGCTGCCTCCATTGGCAGATCGTTGATTGCATTGGCCAATGTGTAGAGTTGCGCCACGGCCCGGTTGAACCGAAAACCCTCGATATCAGCTGTAATGGCGGCAATCGCCTTGTGGGCAGCCCGAACCAGATCCAGTGCCTTGCCGTCTTCGGGCACTGCGCTGCCCACGGGTGGCAGACTGTCATCACAGGACAGACGAAACAGCCGTTTCAGAAAGCGTGCCGCCCCTTCAGCGCCAGATTCGGTCCATTCCATATCTCGTTCGGGCGGGGAATCCGACATCATGAACAACCGCGCTGTATCAGCGCCATATTCAGAAATGATGAGTTCGGGGTCGACCACGTTTCGCTTCGACTTGCTCATTTTCTCGATGCGGCCTGCGGTAACAGCTTCACCGGTGTCACTTGTGCGCCATCCCTCGACGTCGCGTTCCACCTCGGTTGGAAACAGCCATTTGCCATTTGCCGACTGGAATGTCTGGTGACAGACCATACCTTGTGTCATCAAGCCGGCAAATGGCTCATCGATCTCCAGATATCCGACATCACGAAGCGCGCGCATGAAAAACCGCGAATACAGCAAATGCAGAACCGCATGTTCCACCCCGCCAATATACTGGTCAACGGGCATCCAGTAGGCGGCGGCCGCGCGACTGAACCCGGCCGGGTGATGCGGGTCGGCGAACCTTAGAAAATACCATGAGCTCTCAAAAAACGTATCAAAGGTGTCCTGTTCGCGAATGCCGGCACCACCGCAAGACGGGCATGTTGTGTGTTTCCATGTCGGATGATTTGACAGCGGATTACCGGGGGTGTCAAAGCTGACATCTTCGGGCAGTGTGACAGGCAGATCAGCATCGGGAACCGGCACCATGCCACATGTCTCGCAATGAATGATGGGGATCGGACATCCCCAATAGCGTTGCCGCGACACGCCCCAGTCACGCAGGCGGTATGTCGTCTGGCGGGTGCCTGAACCAAGCCCCTCCAGCGCAGAAATCGCTGCGCGCTTGCCATCCTCAACACTCAGCCCGTCCCAGTCCGCAGAATTGAACAGCTGGCCGGGGCCGGTATAGGCGGTATCACTTACCCTAAAGCCTGCCGGGTCCTCACCATCGGGCAGTACGACCGGCAATACCGGCAGATCATAGGCGTTCGCAAAATCAAGGTCGCGCTGATCATGTGCCGGGCATCCAAAAATGGCACCGGTCCCATACTCCATCAGCACAAAATTGGCAATGTAAACAGGAAGGTGATGACCCTCTACAAAGGGATGCCTCACCTTCAGGCCGGTGTCATATCCGCGCTTCTCGGCTGTTTCAACAGCCGCCTCAGATGTGCCAAGGCTGGCACATTCCGCCAGAAACGCTTCAGCATCCATGTCCTTTTCAGCAATGCTGACTGCCAGCGGGTGATTTGCCGCGATCGCAATGAACGATGCGCCGTACAACGTGTCTGGCCGTGTCGTGAAAACGGTTATACCGCTGCTGCCAT
>JADHLH010000109.1 GCA_016780765.1 Alphaproteobacteria bacterium
CGCGCCAGTTCTTGTAACGCCGGGAGAACCCGCCGGCATTGGCGCAG
The DNA here is from genome assembly GCA_016780765.1 of Alphaproteobacteria bacterium. Classification (GTDB taxonomy): domain Bacteria; phylum Pseudomonadota; class Alphaproteobacteria; order Puniceispirillales; family Puniceispirillaceae; genus UBA8309. Next base: position 48 of record JADHLH010000109.1, read on the forward strand.
AAATTACATTGAAGGCATTTGCCGCCGCAAGCTCGGATGGCACGCCTTCATTCTGCGTGATGGAAGATCCACTTCGTCTTGGCAAACTGGCGGACAAGCTGGGCCTTGCGATAAAGATTGCTGCCGTTGAGACGCCCGAGGCGGCGACAGAATTGCCAGCCGATACTCTGCCCGTGCTGCCAGTTGAATGGAACGCAGACATCCGTGCCGGCGTTCCTGACAGGCAGAATGCGCCGATTGTGATCGACGCCATTCGCAGGGCCGCCCGCCTGGCACAAGAGCGACGCGTATCGGCGATCACTACCAATCCCATCCACAAAGCTGTGCTGATTGAGGCTGGTTTCAGTCATCCCGGACATACCGAATTTCTCGGGGGCCTTGCACCATCGCGCGATGGCGCGCCGACAATGATGCTTGCCTGCGACGCTTTACGCGTTGTGCCTGTCACCGTCCATATTCCTCTTCGTGACGTTCCCGCAGCATTGAAGCCCACAGACATCATCGCCAAGGGTCGCCTGCTGGCAACTGCACTTCGAGATCATTTTGGCATTTCTGATCCCCGGATTGCCGTCTGCGGCCTGAACCCGCATGCCGGTGAGACCGGACAATTTGGTGATGAGGATGAACGGATTATCGCACCGGCTGTTAGAGCAATGCAGAATGACGGCATTACCGCATTTGGCCCGTTGTCCGCAGACACATTGTTTCATGCCGAAGCGCGTAAAACCTATGATGCGGTGATGGGCATGTATCACGATCAGGTGCTGATCCCGATCAAGACGCTGGATTTTGATGGCGGCGTCAATGTCACACTGGGCCTCGATTTCATCCGCACCTCGCCTGATCATGGCACTGCACTGGATATCGCGGGCACTGGCACAGCCCGTCATGACAGCCTTGCCGCGGCCATCCGCTTGGCTGGAAGAATGGCGATGAGCGGAACAGCTTCGCGTGAGTGATCTGAACAAAACCAACGCCGCGATCGAGGCATTGCCGCCGTTGGCAGCCATGGTGCGGGCACTGGATATGCGGGCGCGCAAATCACTTGGCCAGAATTTTCTGTTTGATCTGAATTTGACCCGCCGCATTGCGCGTAGCGCCGGCACATTGACAGGCACCACGATCGAGGTTGGTCCAGGGCCAGGCGGCCTGACACGGGCCTTGCTGCTGGACGGCGCAGAAACGGTGGTGGCCATCGAGAAGGATTTTCGGGCCGGAATTGTTCTGGACCCGCTGCTGGCAGCAGCCGATGGGCGTCTGGAACTGATCGAGGGTGATGCCCTGAAAACGCCGCTGTGGGACATTGGCACCGCGCCCCGCAGAATCATCGCCAACCTGCCGTACAACATCGCCACAAGCCTGCTGATCCAATGGCTGGAACACGCATCGACCTTTGAATCGATGACCCTGATGTTTCAACGCGAGGTTGCCGAGCGCATCACCGCGGTACCCGGCGACAGCGCCTTTGGCAGGTTGAGCATCCTGACAGGCTGGCTGGCCGATGCAGACATCCTGTTCGATATTCCACCAGAGGCTTTTGTGCCACCGCCAAAAATCATTTCATCCGTGGTGCAGATTCGCCCGCTGCCTGAACCCCGCTTCCCTTGTGATCAAAAAGCTCTGGAGACAGTGACCCGGCTTGCTTTTGGCCAGCGGCGCAAGATGCTGCGCGCCTCACTGAAATCGCTGGGCGGGGCCAGCATGCTTGAAAATGCCGGTATTGATCCCCAGTCGCGCCCACAGGATCTGGACATTGCCGCCTTTTGTCGTCTGGCGCAGGCGCTTGACAGCTGACCGCTATTCGCCGCGTGTCAGACCCCTTACAAATCCTGTCAGCGCTGTCTGGCGTGAACGGCGCAACCGCTCGGCAGCGAGGATCGCCGTCACCTCTGATACAGCAACATCAAGATCGCTGTTGATGACGATATAAGCATATTCGGCATAATGGCTGATTTCATCTGATGCCTTGGCCATACGTGCGGCAACGACCTCCTTGCTGTCCTGCCCCCGCGAGGTCAGGCGCTCATGCAGCGCGGAACGCGATGGCGGCAGGACAAATACGGATACAAGATCAGACGCCGCAGCCTCAGCAATCTGCTGCGTGCCCTGCCAGTCGATATCGAACAGCACATCATGACCCGCATCCAGCAGCGCCATAACATCGGCTTTCGGCGTACCATAGGAATTGCCGAACACAGTTGCATATTCCAGGAACGCGCCGCCGGCAATCATCTTGTCGAACCGCGCCTGATCAACAAAGTGATAATCCTTGCCATCAACCTCGTTTGGGCGTGGCGGGCGCGTTGTTGCCGAAACTGACAATGTCAGATTCGGGTCATCATCCAGAAGGCGGCGTGCGATGGAACTCTTGCCGGCGCCAGACGGTGAGGACAGAACAAGCATCAGCCCACGCCGGGCAGATCCCTTATGGTCCATTGTTGTCTGATCTGTCTCAGTCATTCGTCTGTCTCTTTTCTGCCGCGTCGCGGGCATCCATATTCAACCGCCGGCCGCGGCCTCACGCTGGGTCTTGCGGAATAGTCTTACATTCTTGTTGTGCGCGTCCAGCGTTCTTGCGAACCGCAGGCCACCAGTGCCATCCGACACGAAATAGAGGTTGTCTGTCTTGACAGGTTGCAACGCTGCCTCGATCGAATCACGACTGGGATTACAGATCGGCGTGGCCGGAAGGTCGGCAATGACATAGGTGTTCCAGGCCGTTTCGCGCTTCAGATCGGATTTACGGATTGTCCGGTCCATGCCGCCTTCAACCCCGTAAAGAACCGTCGGGTCAGACTGCAGCCGCATACCGCGTTTCAGCCGGTTTACAAACACCCCTGCAACCTCTCTGCGGTCATCGCTGCGCGCTGTCTCCAGCTCGATGACAGAGGCAAGTATCAGGGCTTCCTGCGGGCTTTTCAGCGGCAGATCGTCAGCCCGGTTGACCCACGCCTCCAGCAACGAAATCTCGCGCTTTTCCTGCATGCGTTGCACGAATGCGTTCCGCGATGTGCCATGGGTAAAGAAATAGGTCTCGGGCAGAATGCTGCCTTCGGGAACGGCAATGCTGATATCACCGTCGAAATAGGGATTATCCCTGATCTGCGCCACAATCTCTGCCGAAGACGCACCTTCAATGATTGTAATGCGGCGCTGATAGCTTCGGCCGGCATCGATGATCACCATCACCTCGTTCAGGCTGGCGCGCGCCGGAATGGCATATTCGCCTTCCTTTGGCACGAATTCACTGCCAGCAAGGATTCGCGCCGCGTCATAATGATAAAGCTCGCGGATCACCCCAGCGCGCTGCAGCGTCCAGCGGATAGTGGCATGGCCATCACCTGACTGAATAAGAACGATTTTTTCTGCGTCATGCGGACCGGCAGCTTTGATGATATATCTGTCAATCGACAGAAAGCCGCCGACAATAGCCCCGGCAAACAACATTATGACAAGAACCGACCGGATGATGTACCGGACGGCAGTGCGCAGCATCAGTCCACCTGGCCAACAATCAGCGAGGCGTTGGTACCACCAAAGCCAAAGCTGTTCGACATGGCGTTACGCACCTTTCGGTTCCGTGTTTTCAGCGGCACAAGATCGAAGTCCGCCATGGCGTCTTCCGGCGTCTCAAGATTCAGTGTCGGCGGCAGATCACCTGTCTGCACAGCTTTCAATGAATAGATGGCCTCAATGGCCCCGGCAGCACCCAGCAGATGCCCGGTGGCGCTTTTTGTCGAAGACATCGACACGCTGCCAACAGCGTTACCAAGCAGGCGGCTGACGGCACCTGCCTCAATCAGATCACCAAGCGGTGTCGAGGTGCCATGGGCATTCACATAATCGATATCGCCCGGTGCAAGGCCGGCACGTTTCAGCGCAGCCTGCATGGCACGGAAACCGCCATCACCATCTTCGGCCGGTGCGGTGATGTGATACGCATCACCCGACATGCCATAGCCTTTGATCTCACCGTAAATTGTCGCGCCGCGCGCCTTGGCATGCTCAAGTTCCTCAAGCACGACAATACCGGCACCCTCACCCATGACAAAGCCGTCACGGCCCTTGTCCCATGGGCGTGAACCGCTTTCCGGATCATCATTATAGCCTGTCGACAAGGCACGTGCGGCGGCAAATCCGGCCATGCCGATCCGGCAGACAGCCGCCTCGGCACCGCCAGCAACCATGACGTCGGCATCATCGAGTGCCACCATGCGCGCGGCATCGCCAATCGCGTGCGCGCCAGTCGAACAAGCGGTAACAACTGCATGGTTGGGTCCGCGAAAACCGTATCTGATCGAGACATGGCCAGAGACCAGATTGATCAGCGCTGACGGGATGAAAAACGGGCTGACCTTGCGTGTTCCGCGTTCGGATATCAGCTGGTCCGTCTTTACAATCGTTTCCAGACCGCCGATGCCCGATCCAATCATCACACCGGTGCGGTTCTGCGCCTCGACATCGTCGGGCTTCCAGCCAGAATCTTCGACCGCCAACTGCGCAGCCACAACACCAAGCTGGATAAACCGGTCCTGACGGCGCTGTTCGCGGGGTTCTATGAAATCATCGATATTCAGGCCGCCAGCCGCATCAGGGCCTGGCACCTGTCCGGCAATCTGGCAGGCAATATCATCGACCTGGAAATTGGTGATACGGGAAATACCGCTCTTTCCTGCCAGGATTTGTGACCAGTTGTGGTCAACACCGACACCAAGAGGCGTGACCATACCCATCCCGGTAACAACGACTCGACGCACGTTCAGCTCCCGATCAAGTGGATTTGCATGTCAAAAATACGCCAGCCCCCGACAAACGTCCACCTTTACAGCAGACCACGGGGGCCGGTAACAGCGTCAAGCGCTGGTTCAGGCGGCGTTTTCTTCAAGAAAGGACACAGCGTCCTTCACTGTCAGGATACGCTCAGCCGCATCATCCGGAATTTCGACGCCGAACTCCTCTTCGAAAGCCATGACCAGCTCGACCGTGTCGAGACTGTCAGCGCCAAGATCATCGATGAAGCTAGCGCCATCGACCACCTTGTCACCGTCAACGCCAAGATGTTCTACGACGATAGTCCGCACGCGATCTGAAATATCGCTCATGTTTGACCCCTTTTTTTAAGGTTGATTTTGCCCGCCATTACCGCCGTCTTCGACGCGTTGGCAAGGTCTGTAAAATTAAGATTGGCGGCAGATAACACAGTTTTTTCCAAGGCGCCAGCCTTAATCATGTTACTGCGGAAGCCCCGCTTACTACATCTGGTATCTGTTTGACCATTTGGGCCAGTTACAGCATCACCATGCCGCCATTCACATGAATGGTTGCCCCGGTAATGTAGGCTGCCTCATTGCTTGCCAGGAACAGGGCAGTGGCAGCCACCTCGTCAGCAGCACCAAGCCGTCCCATCGGCACGCGTCCCAGCAACCCGTCACGCTGACCATCGTCAAGCGCATCGGTCATCGGTGTTTCGATAAAGCCCGGCGCAACGATATTCACGGTAATGCCGCGGCTGGCCACCTCGGCAGCCAGTGCCTTGCTGTACCCGATCATGCCGGCTTTCGACGCAGCATAGTTGGCCTGTCCCGGATTGCCGATAACACCAACGATTGAGGAGACTGAAATAATCCGGCCGAACCGTGCCTTCATCATCGGGCGCAGGCAGGCGCGGGTGATCATCATGCTGGCTGTCATATTGACATCCAGCACCGCGTCCCATTCCTCGTCCTTCATGCGCATCGACAGATTGTCCCGCGTAATGCCCGCATTGTTCATCAGGATTGAAACCGGTGCGCCTGCGGCCTCGGCAGCGCGGTCAGCCAGACCGGCAGCCTCTTCCCGATTTGCAAGATTTGCCGTGACGACATGCGCCCGTTCACCAAGTTCAGCGGCCAGTTCGGCCAGGCGTTCAGCGCGCGTGCCATGCAGTACAACGCTGGCGCCCTGTTGATGAAGCGTCCGCGCAATGGCAGCGCCAATGCCGCCACTGGCGCCTGTGATCAACGCGATGTTGCCGGTCAAATCGAACATCAAATTTCCCTTCTTGTCGATTGGCTGTCCAATTCAGGACCAAACCATGCTCAAATTGCAGTTAGCCACTGGTATCAATCACCCACTGGAATCAATCACCCACTGGAATCAATCACCCACTGGAATCAATCACCCACTGGAATCAATCACCCACTGGAATCAATCACCCACTGGAAT
>JADHLH010000110.1 GCA_016780765.1 Alphaproteobacteria bacterium
CGGGGGGTTGCTGGCGACCAGCAAGCAGCTGCGATCGGTCAGGGATGTTTTACGCCCGGCGCATTGAAATCAACTTACGGCACCGGCTGCTTTGTTATTATCAACACCGGTGATACTGCCATAGCCTCATCCAACAAGCTGCTGACCACGATCGGCTATCGGCTGCAAGACCAGACCAGCTATGCGCTGGAAGGGTCGATCTTTGTGTCGGGTGCCATCATTCAGTGGCTTCGTGACGGGTTACAGATCATTGCCAGCGCGCCCGAAACCGAAAGCATGGCAAGCGGCATGTCCGGCAATAACGGCGTCTATATGGTGCCAGCTTTGACCGGACTTGGGGCGCCGCATTGGCAACCCGATGCACGTGGAGCCATTTATGGCATTACCCGCGACACCGGCCCTGCCGACTTTGTCCGCGCGGCGCTGGAATCGGTGGCCTACCAGACACATGATCTTTTTACCGCCATTGCCGGGGACGGGATTCCGGTCTCGGTCGTGCGCGTTGATGGCGGAATGACGGAAAATAACTGGCTGATGCAGTTTCTGGCCGACATCATTGATCTGCCGGTCGACCGGCCGGTAGTGCGCGAAACAACCGCGCTTGGTGCTGCTATGCTGGCCCTGATGCAGAGTGATGCATCGATCACGCTGGACGATATTGCCAGCCGCTGGCAGCGCGATGCCAGCTTTGCCCCGCAGATGGATGCCGGCACAAGGCGCGATCTGGTAGCGGGATGGAATCTGGCCATGCAGCGGACATTGACCGGATGCTGATGGCCCTTTTCGGCCGCGTGGAAACCTTGCACTCCAGCCGGCTTGTGCGGCCATGGCTTGGCCCCTTGCCGATGACACGCGGGCTGATCCTTGCAGCCGTTGTCTTTGCGCTGATTGCAGCCTTTGCCAATGTAAAGGTGCGTTATGACCAGGGCCAGATATGGAAAGCCAATCCCGAAATTGCCGAAATTGCCGGGGCCATGTCCTTTTCGACTGCCGATGCCCCCTATTTTCTGGGGCATGCGGCAGCTGCCGAGGACGGTCTTGCGCCAGATGAATATCTTCGCAAAAGAGCCTATCCCAATGCCGAGATCGCGTATCAGCAACGCGCAGATAATGCCCCCACAGCCAAGCGACCCCTGCTGTCAACGCTGATTTCATGGCTGGCGCCCTCATCCAGCCCCGGCGACCTTCTGACGGCCGGCCACACCATCCTTCTTGTCAGTGCCGGTGTGACGGCACTGATGATCATTCTGGCGTTCGGGGCAGCAGGATACTGGCTTGAAGGTACGGTAGCCGCTATCGGGGGCGGCCTGTCATCTGCCTATCTTGGACGTTCATCCTTTGGGCGCATTGACACCGATCAGCTGAATTTGGGGCTGATGTATCTGATGTTCGGCCTGGTCATGATGTCGGCAAGGTCCAGAACCATGCTGGCAAAGCTGTTGTGGTGCATTGCCGCCGGCGCAACGGCCAGCACGTTCATGGCCTGGTATGGCAAGCCGGAATTGATCTGGATGGCGATGGCCGCCTATTTCTGGCTGCTCATTATCTTGCAACGAAATGTTCGGACAACAGCGCTGTGTATGCTGCTCTTTTATGCATTGGCGCCTGTCACCTTGCCAAACCCGTTTGAATCAATCTATGTGCAGCCGCATGTTGTCCGTGGTGATTTTCTATTTCCAAACGCGATTGACACCATCACCGAGGTCGCACGTGTTTCAGTCACCGAAATTCTGGTCAGGGCAGCCGGTTCGGTTGAAATGGGTCTGGTGTGTCTGATTGGCCTCGCACTATGGGCCGCCCGACACCCAGTCATGGCCATTGCTTATGGGCCGCTTGCCGCATTCGCGCTTCTGAATTTCCTGATTGGCAACCGTGCCATTTTTTATTCGGCACCAATTTTCTGGTTTGGCGCGGCCTTCCTTATGACAAGCGCCGCACGATTCGTTACAGAGGCCACATCATCACAGCCAAACGCGGTCACCCACACCCGACCGGTCAGTTCACCCGTCAGCATCGCAGTCGCCAGCCTGTCTCTTGTCATTGCATGGGTGAATATGCCAACCGGCTATGTGCCGCGTCCCAGCTTTCCCAAGCCTGTTCTGGAGGGACTGGTCAAGCTGGAAAACATAGCCACATCTGAGGCGTCGGTCGTTGCCACATGGTGGGATTACGGCTACGCATCGCTATTTCTCAACAAGTTACCAACACTGCATGACGGTGGAAGCCAGACCGGACCTGCCACCCATTTCTTTGCCCAAGCCCTGTTAAAGGCTGATCAGACCCAGACAGTTCGAACCCTGCAATTCCTGACAAGTCAGAGCATCAAGGATATTCAGCAATACAGCTCCAAAGCAGCCCTTTTCGATGACTTCAACCAGCCTGCTGACGGCCATGTTCCAGTCATCTATCTTGTTCTTACCAGTCAGATGGACGGATGGATCAGCACCATCTCACAGCTTGGCAACTGGGATATCGAGACGGGAAAGCCCATTGTGCTTGCAGAAAATAACGGAGCCTCACATGTCGAATATATCAGGCTTGGCTGCAACTATCGCCGTTTTCCATCTGCCATTGCCTGTGGGAATGTCAGTTTCGAATTTGACCGCGGTTTGATGAACAACGCACCTGTTGTCACTGGCTGGACCCGTGCCCGCGGCGGCTTTGCCGAAGATATGCGCCAATATCACGAAAATGCCCCCTTTGGGGTGCAAACATTGCAGATCAATAACCGGCTGACATCACAGTTGATGCATCGCCAGCTTTATGACAGCAGCTATAATAAACTGTTCCATCTTGGGCTGATCGAAGCGCCGGGTGTCACTCTGGTCTATGATGATTACCCGCATATCCGGATCTACAAAATCGCCGGACAGGAATAGCTGCGACTATTCGAACTCAGCCCGAAGGCGCTTCTTGTCGATCTTGCCAACACTTGTCTTGGCGATTTCAGCAACAAATCGGAATTGGTCTGGCACAGCCCATTTCGAAAGATTGCCGGCCGCCACCGCTTGTTGTGCAGCTGCAGAAATTCCGCCTTTTATGGCATCTTCCTCCGCCCCTTCCCGTGCCACGATCAGCAACACCGGACGTTCACCCCATTTATCATCCTGAACGCCAATTGCGGCCACCTCGGCAACGCCATCAACCGCAGAAACCAGACTTTCAAGTTCCAGCGACGACACCCATTCACCGCCAGACTTGATCACATCCTTCATCCGGTCGGTGATCATCAACGCGCCACTTGCATCGATATGGCCAACATCGCCTGTATGCAGATAATCACCTTCCCATAACGCCTCTGTCGCCTCTGGATTTTTCACATATTCGGCGTTCAACCAGGGTGCGCGCACCACCACCTCGCCTGCGCTGGCACCATCACGTGGCAGTTCGGCCATGCCTGCACCAACCGTCTGCAGATCAACCAGCGGCAAGGGGTTCCCAGTCTTCAGACGTGCCTCAACATCAGCCTCGTCATCTGGATCAAGCACAGCGAATGTCAGCACCGGACAGGTCTCGGACAGGCCATAGCCGGTATACACATTGATCCCCTGTGCCAGCGCCGACTCGGCAAGACCGCGTGGCAATGCAGACCCTCCGATCAGCATTTTCAGCCGGGAAAGATCAGTGTCTGCTGCTTCCGGGGCCGATAGCAGCATCTGAAGAATGGTGGGCACACAGTGCGAGAAGGTCGCCCCCTCCTCGGCAATCAGCCGCAGCAGATTTGCCGGGGTGTAACGGCCCGCATAAACCTGCTTTATGCCCAGCAATGTTGCTGCATAGGGAAAGCCCCACGCATGGACATGGAACATCGGCGTGATTGGCATATAGACATCGCCGCGATGCAGGCGGTTTGACGTCTCAATCGGCCCAAAACCCGCCAGCAACCCCATCGTATGCAGCACCAGTTGGCGATGCGAATAGGCAACCGCCTTCGGTTCTCCCGTCGTGCCGGTCGTATAGAATGTGGTAGCGCGCGTGCCCTCGTCAAAATCAGGAAATTCGAAATCTGTAGCTGGGCCAGCCATCATTTCATCATAGCTGGTAACAAAATCGAAAGAACATTCCGGGTCTTGTGCCGGGTCGTCACGCAGCAGGATCAACCGCACCTTGCGTTTCACCAGCGGCATCACCTCTTCCATAAGGGGCAGGAAATCAGCATGGACAAGGATCACGTCATCCTCGGCATGGTCGATTGTGTAGGCAATCTGCGCCGGCGCCAGACGGATATTCACCGTATGCAACACCGCCCCCAGCATGGGCACGGCAAAGAAACATTCGAAATAGCGATGCGTGTCCCAGTCCATCACCGCAACAACATCGCCGTGCCCGATACCATGCCTGGAAAGGCCACTTGCCAATGTTTTCAGGCGCGTATCAAAGTCGCGATAGGTGTAGCGCATCAAACCGTCACTGACGATTTCAGTCTCGGGCGCATTCTGCAGCGGTGTACGCAGCAACGATTTAATCAGCAACGGGAAATAGGCGGGCGAGTCTGCAGACAGCATGATGGCACTCCTGTTTATCAGGAAACGCTAACAGGCCAATTCGGGTAAATTCAAGCCTGATAAAGCGGTATCTACTTCTGACGCGCTTGATGGGCCACCGCCAGCGCAAACGCAATAGAACTCCACATGAAGGTATTGTTCCATTGACCGAAGAAATCAGCCGTCGACTGGATCGGAAAAAAGAAGCCAAACGGCACAACAAAACAGGTGGCCGCGAGGACATCACCCCTTCTGGCGAGGTTGGCTTTGAAACATGTCCATATAATCGAGGCAATCATCACCGTGGCCAGCACAAGTCCGATCAATCCCGTTTCGCCAAGAATCTGAAGATAATAATTATGCGGATGTGTGTGGCATGCCACATCAGGGTTATCTGCTGAGATCGTGGGGCATAACAAGCGGTAATTATCTGGGCCAATTCCTATGACTGGCGACGTGTAGAATGCATCGATCGCCCCGTTCCATACCCGTTTGTAGGGACTGGCCTCATGGACGGGAAGCTGTTCAATGAAGGTGGTGACAAACCGGTTTCCAATCGCAGGTTTCAAAAGAAAGACCCCGAAAACGGCAACAACCTCAACAGAAACCAGCAACGCGTACCGTGACCAGATTGGCTTGTGGACAAGCCCGGCAAGCATACCGGCCATCGCACGCAGAATGAAATTGATCCGCTCGCCCGTCAGGACAGATGCAATAATTGTGATCAATGAAACCAGTGCCGCCAGACCAGCGATTTTGGTTCTTGCCGACACCGCCAACGCGACAAGCACACAGAATAAAGGCAGGCCGGCTTTTGCCAGATAATTGCCCGGGGTCAGATCACCATACGGCCAAGACAAGCGCCCGCCACGTTGACCAATAATTGTGAATTCAGCAAATAGAATGCCGCTCATGATCAGCATGCCAGCGCCCATGGAAATGAGCATCAGCATCAATATACGCGGATCGCGCCCCAGCCAGAATGCACTGGCAAAGGCAAACAGGGGAAACCGAATCCAGACAGCCGCTTCACCCAGCGAATAGCCCGGCAATGTTGAAAGCGCAGCCGAGATCAAACACCAGAGCCAGAAAACGAAGACGGCCCGCACCCAGAAATGCCGGGTCCAACCCCAGTCTTTTCTGTAGATAGAACGGCCAATGAATGCCAATCCGCAGAGTGACAGCCACGCGTCAGCCGGACTGCGCTCGATCAACATGAAAAATGGACCAAGAAGGTAAAAAACTGTAATTGCCCGGCGCGGCCATCCTTGCGCTGAAACTGTGGCCTGCGCACCAGCAATTTGCTGGCCGAACCAGCCGCGGATGCTTCCCGCATTCATCGCCTATATATCCCTGGTCAGAAAGTAGCTGGCGAGCCACAAAACAAAATTGTCACGCAATACCAATGGTCGGGGCGGCATTGATCCAGCCGCCACCCAGAACTACATCACTGTCCGTCACATCATAAAGAACAGCTGCCTGTCCCGTAGCGATGCCGAATTGAGGTTCATCAAGGTGCAGCGTTGCTGCGTCATCTGCGACTGATACCAGCGTCGCGGGCAGTGCCGGCGCGGTGTTCCTCAATCGTGCCAGAACCTTTGCACCAGCAGCCGGCGCACCTCGACCCGCAAGCCAGCTCGCTTCAAACAAGGTTACCTCATGACAGGCCAGCGCAGATTGTGGACCCACAACAACCCTG
>JADHLH010000023.1 GCA_016780765.1 Alphaproteobacteria bacterium
GGATTCCGGCTGCAAGCGGCGATGGGACAGCTGACAGCATCGGCGCTCGGCATGGTGGACCAGCTTGGCCCGCTGGACAACATTCCGGTGCGTGACGTCAAATACAAAAGCTATCTGCCGCTGGATGTTGACTGGGATGCCTATAACCAGCAGGACGGCGTCGCGCCTGTTGACGATACTCAGACAACGGGTGGCAATTCGGGCGGCAAATCGGATGGTAAGGCGGTGATAGAGGACAGCTCTGCTGCCGACATCATTTCGCCAGAGGCGGAGATTAAGCCGGAAGATGATTTTGTGGCTGTAGCGAAAGTTCTGCCTGATCCTGTGGTGGTAGATCAGCCAAAGCTGGTGAAAGCATCGGCGACGTCGGCGAATGTGCTGCCGGTAAACGCGCCAGTCAGTGATCTGGAATCACTTGCGATCCAGCTGGAAAAGATCGATTTGGTTCCGGCGGTCGAATCTGCTGAAGGCATTGTCTGGCAAATTCAGTCCAACGATAATCCCTGATCTGATTTTTGACCGGTGATTTGATATGGTGGAGACGCCCGCGTGAGCAAGCCTGACGGAGCCTACGAACAGGAAAACCCTCTTGAGGCGATCCGCGCGCTCGTTGAAGAAAACGGGCTGGCTCTCGAGACCCTTGATAGTGACGTGCTGACGCTGGATGATATCGTCTGGCGCAGCCCGGCCAGGCAGGTCGTTGATCCGACAGATATTATCAAACGCCTTGCAGAGGAAGCGGACAAGGTCGCCAATGGCAAGGCGCTGGAACCGCCGCGCGCTGTTGTTCACCGCCGCACCACTACTGCAAGGACTGTGGTAAAAACGCCAGCAAAGACGCCAGCAAAGACGGCCGGTCCAACTGCATCACCAACGTCCGGGACAGCTGATCGCCAGCCGTCAAGACATCGTGAACCGGTTATCGCCCGACCCGGCATTCGCAGCGATGGCGACACCAAAGACATCGAAGCGATGATCCTGCAACGCGTTCTGGATGATCTTGCGGCCAAAGGACTGACCGACGCCGAAGGTCGTCCGCAAATCAGCAAGGGCGATCTGCGGTTGCTGGTGCGTGCTCATATCAAAAAATGGACAGAGCAGCAAAATGCCTCATCAACCGAAGATGCGTTGCAAGCGCGGGGCATAATGCGTAAAACCACGCCCTAGCACCAGCGTTCACCTGTCAGGCCTTTCATTTCGAGACAGGCCGTCACCCCGTTGCCAGCGCCAGTGCGCCGGCCGTCAGCTTTCAGAATACAGAAACCGACATGTCAGATACCAAGCTTCCAAAGACCTATGATCCTCAGACTGTCGAGGCCCCGTGGTATGACCGGTGGGAATCGAGCGGTGCATTCTCCAGCGATCCGGATTCTGCAGAGACCCCGTATACGATCATGATGCCGCCGCCAAATGTGACAGGCAGCCTGCATATGGGCCATGCGCTGACATTTACCCTGCAGGACCTGCTCATCCGTTTCAACCGGATGCGGGGCAGGGATACATTGTGGCAGCCAGGTCAGGACCATGCCGGCATCGCAACGCAGATGGTGGTCGAACGCCAGCTTGCCGATCAGGGCATTGACCGGCGTGATATGGGGCGCGACGCCTTTCTTGAGCGCATGTGGGAATGGAAAGAAGAATCGGGTGGTATGATCCAGCGCCAGATGCGCCGACTTGGGGCCTCTCCCGACTGGGCGCGAAACCGTTTTACTCTTGATGACGGCTTGTCCCGTGCGGTTGTGAAGACATTTGTGCAGATGCACCGGGACGGGCTGATCTACCGCGACAAGCGGCTGGTGAACTGGGACCCGAAATTGCTGACAGCCATTTCAGATCTCGAGGTAGAGCAGCGTGAGCAGGAAAGCTCTATGTGGCACCTCAAATACCGGCTTGAAGGGTCTGAGGACGAATATATCTCGATCGCCACAACACGGCCTGAAACCATGCTGGGTGATGGCGCTGTTGCGGTGCATCCTGATGATGAGCGCTACAAGCACCTGGTCGGCAGAATGGCGATCCTGCCGCTGTCGAACAGGCCGATTCCGATCATCGCCGACGAATATCCCGATCCGGAAAAGGGGTCCGGCGCGGTCAAGATCACACCGGCCCATGACTTCAATGACTTTGAGGTGGGACGCCGGCACAATCTGCCGCTGATCAATCTGATGACATCGCATGCCGCCATGGAATCAATTCCTGAAATTCCAGCTAAATATCAGGGTCTTGATCGGTATGAGGCGCGCAAGCAGATTCTTGCCGATATGGATGCCGAAGGCTTGCTTGAACATGAAGAACGCGTCCAGAACAGCGTGCCGCATGGTGACAGGTCGGGCGTTGTCATTGAACCATGGTTGATGGACCAGTGGTATGTGAACGCGGCTGAGCTGGCCAAGCCTGCGATCAAGGCGGTGGAGGAAGGGCGCACCCGTTTTGTGCCTGAACGCTGGTCGAAAACCTATTTCGAATGGATGCGCAACATCCAGCCATGGTGTATTTCGCGCCAGCTGTGGTGGGGGCATCGCATTCCGGCCTGGTATGGCCCTGATGATCATATCTTTGTCGAAGAGAATGAGGCTGCGGCAGTTTCTGCTGCCAGCGCGCATTATGGCAAGACGGTCGAACTGCGCCGTGATGATGATGTTCTGGACACCTGGTTTTCCAGCGGCCTGTGGCCGTTCTCGACGCTTGGCTGGCCGGATGACACGCCGGAGGTGCACGCCGACCTGGCCCGTTATTATCCCGGCGATGTGCTGGTAACCGGCTTTGACATCATCTTTTTCTGGGTTGCCCGCATGATGATGATGAGCATGTATGTGATGGATGGCGAAGTGCCGTTCCGCGATGTTTATATCCACGCCCTCGTGCGCGATGAAAAAGGGCAGAAGATGTCCAAGTCCAAGGGCAATGTCATGGACCCTCTGGATATCATTGACCAGTACGGCGCTGACCCGCTGCGCTTTACCCTTGCCGCGATGGCCGCGCAGGGACGCGATATCAAGATGTCGACAACGCGTCTTGAAAGCTATCGCAATTTCGCGACCAAAATCTGGAATGCCTGCCGCTTTCTTGAAATGAACAACTGTATTGCCAGTGCCAAGAGCATTGACCTTGCGGCAGTGTCAGAGCCGGTCAATCGCTGGATTGTGTCTGAATTCAACACGGCGGTTGCGCGTACAACTGCGGCGGTTGAGGCCTATCGCTTCAATGAAGCTGCCGACACCATCTACGGCTTCATCTGGAACGCCTATTGCGACTGGTATGTTGAGCTGATCAAGCCGCAGCTGGATGGTGAGGCTGGCGAAACACGCGCCACCGCGGCGACTGTGCTGGAAGCATCCCTCCGTCTACTGCATCCGTTCATGCCATATCTGACCGAAGAGCTGAACGAGAAGATTTTCGGCAGCGATGACATGATGATTACAGCGGCATGGCCGGACCACGTTGATCTGCCGGCATCAGACGCGCCGGCCGAAATCAGTTTCCTGATCAGCCTGATCACCGATATCCGCCATATTCGGTCTGAAATGAATGTGCCGCTGTCGGCGAAACCGGTGTTGCAAATGCGCGGCCTGTCAGATCTGCAGGCAAGATCCATTGACGTCAACAAGGCAGCTTTGCTGCGTCTGGCACGTCTTGATGCCTTTGAAACGGTTGACAGTTTTGGCAATGGCACCGCGCGCGGAAGTGTTGACGGGGTTGATATCGGGCTTCCACTTGCAGACATTCTCGATCTTGATGCTGAGCGGGTGCGTCTTGAAAAGGCCATCACCGGTGTCGATGATGAAATATCAAAGATTGCCCGCAAGCTGGACAATCCTGGCTTTGTTGCCAAGGCACCGGCCGAGGTGGTTGAGGAAAATCGTCGCCGTCTTGATGAAGAAAACACCCGCCGCGTTGCGATCAAGGCTGCGCTGGCGCGGCTTGGCTAGGGCAGCTGTATTTTCATTTTGCAGCCCGTTGTCAGTCTGGGCTAATCTGAAGGCCGCCCAACGGTAGCAACCAATTGCCAGCGTCGGGCGTGTACCATTGCAACGATCATCAACACCAACAGCCTTACTGCCGGGGTTATCATGAAGAATTCAAAGACAGTCCTGATCGACAAGAATCCGGGGCGCAACTCGCAAACCTTCGGGGTGGCGCGCGAACTTGGCACATCCGTTGACCTGATCCACGAGCCATCAGTCGGTG
This sequence comes from Alphaproteobacteria bacterium, assembly GCA_016780765.1. Classification (GTDB taxonomy): domain Bacteria; phylum Pseudomonadota; class Alphaproteobacteria; order Puniceispirillales; family Puniceispirillaceae; genus UBA8309. The sequence continues at coordinate 4,189 of JADHLH010000023.1, forward strand.
TGGTTGGCAACAAGGGTGATTCGCAATGCTATATCGGGGTCGGTCCCAAGGTGCAGACCATTCATGACGCCTTGCTGGCGCGGATCGGTACCGAGGGTGACAAGATGTCCATGCGTCTTGTACAGCCTGAATTCACCATCGCGACCTCGGATGGAATTCGCAACGGCACCAAGGAAATGCGCTATTCGCTGATCGGCCGAGAAGTCACCAACGATTCGCTGTGTGAACATCTCAGCGCATCCGGCCTTGAAGGGGTGATCGCTGTTGTTGCCTGTGACAAGCCGCCGGTTGGCACACTGGCTGCGGTCCTTGAACATAACCGGCCAGCAATCATCATGTCGGACGGGTCAATCCGCCCAGGCACCGATTCGGCCACCGGTGAGCCGATTGACATCATCACCAGCTATCAGCTTGCTGGCAGTGATGACCAGGACATGAAGCGGCGTATCGCGCTGGAAGCCTGTCCGGGATTTGGCAGCTGCGGCGGCATGTTCACCTATAATACGATGCAGACCTTTATCGGTGTTGTTGGCATGCAGCCGCTGCACATGGTTTCGCCAGCATCGCAGGATGAACGCCGCCTGACCGCGTTTCCTGATCAACTGATCACGCATCTTGAAAACATGATCCGCAACGATATCAAGCCACGCGATATCGTCACCAGTGAATCGCTGCGCAACGCGATCATCGTGTCGATGGCGGTTGGCGGGTCAACCAATGTGATGCTGCACGCTCCGGAAATTGCGCGCGCTGCCGGCTATGCCAATTTTGGCGAGGATGTGATGAGCGCCGATGAGTTCAACCACCTGTCGCGCGATGTGGTGCCGGTGATTGTCGATGCGCGCCCGTTTGGTCGTTTCTCGATGGTTGATATTGACGCAAAGGGCGGCATTCAGGTGTTTGTGAAAGATCTGATGGATGCGGGCCTTCTGAACGGCGATGTGTTGAGCTGTACGGGCGAGACATTGGCCGAACAGGTGGCACGCCTTGATCCTCCAGCCCCTGATGGTGATGTGATCCACAGTGTCAAAACGCCTTACAAGCCAACCGGCGGTCTGCGTGTTCTTGGCGGTAATCTGTCACCGGAATTCAGCGCTGTGCTGAAACTCGCTGGTGTTGAGGGCGGGTTGGAAAACAACAGGTTTGAGGGCAAGGCGCGCATCTTTGATGGTGAGCAGAGCCTGCTGGAAATGCTGGACAAAAACCCTGACCACTTCCGTAACTCGGATATGATCATCGTGCGCTATGAAGGGCCGGTCGGTGGGCCGGGCATGCCCGAAATGCTGGATTCGACATCACGTATCACCACGCTGTGCCGCGAACGGGGCATCGTTGTCGGACTGATGACCGATGGCCGGTTTTCTGGCGGGTCGGTCGGGCTTGTCATCGGACATGTGGGACCGGAGGCGGCCGTGGGTGGCCCGATCGGTTTGATTGAGGAAGATGACGACGTTATCGTTGATTTGAATATAAATGAAATCAACTGTTTGCAGCTGAATGATACGGCAACGCACAAAGAGCGTAAATCGGCCTGGGATGCTGCAGTGGCGGGCAATGGCGGGACTCATCCTGCGGTTGGTGATGCCAGCACGCGGCTGTTGAACCGGATGCGCTGTTCTGCCGTATCAGCGGTGCAAGGGGCCGGGATGCATCCTGGCGGGTCACTGTGGGTCAGCGAGCCGCGCGCAGCCAGCCGCACTGGCTTCACACCATCCAACACCCACCGCGATGGATGAAGATGCGGGCGCTAAAGGGACGCGCGCTTCTGGCCCGTCCCTGACTGGCAGCACGCCGAACCAGACCAGCCTTTCACCTGACAGCGTAGCCGCTGCACCGCAGCGCGCCCGTCTGTATGCCATGGGGCTGACATCCGCGCAGATGGCGCGCCCGTTTGTGGGTGTCGTCACAAGCTGGAATGAGGCATCCCCGGGCAATATCGCCTTGGCGCGACAGGCACAGGCGGTTAAACGCGGGGTGCGCGATGCGGGCGGTACACCGCGGGAATTCACCACCATAGGCGGTTCAGACAGTGGTGTTGGTGGCACCTTATCACTGATCAGCCGGGATTTGATTGCCGATTCCATTGAAGCTATGGTACGCGCGCATGGATATGCGGCGCTTGTCGGGCTTGCCGGATGCGGGACATCACTGGCGGCCATGATGATGGCGATGGCGCGTCTTGATCTGCCGTCGGTGATCATGTTTGGCGGTGCTGCCTTGCCGGGGCGCTATCTTGACCGCGATATCACCCTTCAGGATGTGTATGAGGCTGTTGGCGCACATGCCGCCGGCACGATCAGCGATGATGATCTGCGGGCGATTGAGACAGCCGCCTGCCCAAGCGCTGGTGCTGGTGCCGGTCAATTCTCGGCAAATACCATGGCATCCGTGTCCGAGGCGATTGGCCTTGCCTTGCCGGGAGCGGCGGGCATGCCGGCAGCTTATGACAGTCGTGATGACTTTGCCCATAAGGCCGGGGTGACGGTAATGGACCTGCTTGACCGCGATATCCGTCCGCGTGACATCCTGACAGGGCAGGCGTTTGAAAATGCGGCGTCCATCGTGGCCGCATCTGGCGGTGCCACATGCGCCGCGCTGCATCTGCCAGCCATCGCGCATGAATGCGGTATTGATTTCGATCTGACAACAATTGGCAAAATATGGCGGCAAACCCCGCGTCTGGCAGATCTGAAACCGGGCGGCACCTATCTGGTGCGTGATCTGCATGATGCTGGTGGAACGCCGGCCCTGATGAGCACCATGCTGGATGCCGGCTGCCTGAAGGGCCTGTGTCTGACCGTTACCGGCAGCAGCATTGCTGAAAATCTGCAGAATGTAGCGGTGCCATCCGGTCATGATGTCATTCGATCATCTGACCATTATCCAGACCGATTTCTGGCCCGGCTTCATGTTCTGCACGGCAATCTGGCGCCAGACGGGGCGGTGATGGTTGCCGATGATATGAACGAGCTTCACTTTGTTGGCAGGGCGCGCTGTTTTGATAGTGAGGCGGCGGCTTTTGACGTGGTTATGCATCGTGACTATGACGACGGTGATGTCTTTGTGATCCGTCATCAGGGACCCAAAGGCGGACCTGGAATGCCGTCCGTTGGTTCTGTGGCAGCAGCTTTGTCAGGGCAGGGGGCAAGCGGGCGCGTTGCGGTCATAACCGATGGCTGCCTTTCGGGGATAGTGCGCGGTATCTGTGTTGGTCATATCGGGCCGGAGGCGGCTGTTGGCGGGCCCATTTCCCTTGTTCAGGATGGTGACATCATTGTCATTGATGCGAAGGCCGGCTGCATTGATCTGGATATAGATGATGCGGAATTGGCTGCCCGGCGCGCGGTGACCGATCACGGGCTGGTTACAAGCGAAACTGATACCAGCTGACGGCCCTGTCCGGGATTTCAGGTTAATCCCGCAAATCAACCCAGACAGGCGTGTGGTCGGACGGCTTTTCAAGGCCGCGCGGGGCTTTGTCGACATCCGCCATAACCAGCCTGTCAGTCGCTTCGGGTGACAGCATCAGGTGGTCAATGCGCACACCATTATCCTTTTGCCACGCGCCCGCCTGATAGTCCCAGTAGCTGTAGACGATCTGCCCTGGATGGCACGCGCGTAAAGCATCGGTGTAGCCCAGATTGGCAAGGCTGAAAAACGCTACACGGCTTTCCGGGCGGGTCAGTGCATCGCCTTCCCAGCCGGGCGGGTCATAGCAGTCGATATCTTGCGGAATGACATTGAAATCACCAGCAAGAACCACTGGCACTTCATCCTTCAACAGGGTGGTCGCCCGCGCGGTCAGCCGGTTCATCCAGGCCAGCTTGTAGTCGAATTTCGGTCCTGGTGCCGGATTGCCGTTCGGCAGATAGATGGTCGCCACGCGCACACCGCCGATACTGGCTTCCATATAGCGAGCCTGTTCATCCTCATCGTCGCCCGGCAGGCCGGTCATCACATCGCTGATCGGGTGGCGCGACGCAATGGCCACGCCGTTATAGCTTTTCTGCCCGTGAAAGACGACGTTCCAGCCGATATCGGTGTACAGGCTTTCGGGAAAATTAGGGTCTTGTGTCTTGGTTTCCTGAATCAGCAGCACATCGGTCATGCCAGCTTTCAGAAAGTCAAGGATATGGTCCTGGCGGGCCTTGGCCGAGTTTACGTTCCAGCTGGCAATCCGCATAACGGGTCAGACAGAAAATGAGGTGCCACATCCGCAAGAGGCGGTGGCATTGGGATTGTTGACGGCAAAATAGGCACCCATCAGGTCCTGAACAAAATCAAGTTCGGCCTGATCAACCAGTTCCAGCGACATCTCGTCAATCACGACGCCAACGCCGTGGCTGTTGAACTCGAGGTCGTCCTCATGGCGTGTGCTGTCGATGCTGAATTCATACTGGAACCCCGAACAGCCACCGCCATTGACGGCAACGCGGAAAAAGCTGCCCTCGGCCTCGCCCTGCAACATCGCCGAAATGCGCGCAGCCGCTGCGTCAGTCAGGCTGAACTTGCCGGTGGTGGCATATGCGGTATCTGGCATGGTGTCCACAACCCTTTCGGAAAAAAACGCGGCTCGGCAGAACGGCTCGGTGATATGATGCATCCACAACTGTTTGGCACATCTGTTTGGTACAGGACCGATACACAGAATATGACACCTGACGCGCCGCAAATCAAGCAGCCGCACGTGCCAGTTATTGTTACGTGTGTTGTGTTGATGTCTGCGCCTTATATGCCAGCAGCTTTAATAATTGAGAAAAATTGGTGCAAGGCGTAATGTGTGACTTCGTCTTCACTGACAGAATACAGGCAGTTTCGTCGTGACATCAACCCACGAGACAAGAGACCTTGCCGCCTATGCCAGCCATGGGCCAACCAGTCGTGGGCGTCAGTTCGATGAGGCGGATATGGGCAGCAAACACACGGGCAGCAAACACAGAGAAAACACCGCTGTAACCGATGCTGACATAGCGGCCTTGCTGCCGCGCACTCCCTTTCAACGTGACCGTGACCGGATTTTGCATTCCGGGGCCTTTCGCAAGCTGAAGCACAAGACACAGGTTTTCGTTTATCATGAGGGTGATTATTTCCGCACGCGCATGACGCATTCGATCGAGGTGGCGCAAATTGCCCGTTCAATGGCGCGGGCGTTGCGGCTGAATGATGATCTGGCCGAGGCGGTGGCGCTGGCGCATGATCTGGGACACACACCCTTCGGACATGCGGGGGAAGAGGCACTGCATCAGGTGATGCAGGACTTTGGCGGCTTTGACCATAATGAACAGACGCTGCGCGTGCTCACCAGCCTTGAAAAACGCTATGCGGAATTTGACGGGTTGAACCTGACATGGGAAACGCTGGAGGGGGTGGCCAAGCATAACGGCCCCCTGACGGGTACCATTCCGTCAGCCACTGCCGCGCTTGATGCTGTGATTGATCTGCAGTTGACGCATCACGCCTCTGCCGAAGCCCAGCTTGCCAATCTGGCCGATGATATTGCCTATCTGTCGCATGATTTTGATGATGCGCTGCGTGCCGGCCTGTTCGGGTTCGATGTGATCGCCGCGCTGCCGCAGGTTGACCGCATACTGTCCGACATAGACACACAGTATGGCGCGTTGGAGCCGGGCCGCCTGACGCATGAGCTGGTTCGCCGCCTGATCAGCGTCTTTGTCAGTGATTTGCTGGCAACATCGCATGAACAGCTGGCGGCATTGGGCGCCACTGAGGCGGATGGCATTCGTCATCATGAATCACCGGTTATCTGTTTCAGTGCCGAGATGGCGCGCGACCTTGAGGTGCTGCGGGAATTCCTGTTTACCAACATGTGGCGGCACTACAAAGTCAACCGCATGACAAGCAAGGCAAAACGGGTGGTGACAGACCTGTTTAACTTGTTTATGTCCGAGACCAACACTTTGCCGATGGAGTGGCAGAATGGGCCGGCGGGAACGATTGCCGAAGGTGAGGTTGCCGCCCGCGCCCGCATTATCGCTGACTATATCGCCTCGATGACGGACAGATACGCCATTCTTGAACATCAACGTCTGTTCGAGCTTGGCCCAATTTTGAGATAAAAATGAATATTTTCAATCGGTTTGAAGCTGAATTTGAAACCATTACCGCGCAAATGAAAGTGGATGGCGAATTGCCGTCCGCGCTTGATACGGGCCGTGTTGTCTTCGAATTGCCGCGCGATGCCTCACATGGCGATCTTGCTTGTAATGCAGCGATGGTGCTGGCCAAGCCGGCCGGGATGAAGCCGCGTGATCTCGCCACCATTTTTGCCCGCCATCTCCAGGAAATCGACGGTGTTACCGATATCGAGATTGCTGGCCCCGGCTTTATCAATATCAGGGTTGCGCCGCAGCTGTGGGCGGATGAACTGACCGCCATCATAGCGGCTGGTGACAGCTATGGCCGCAATGACATCGGCAAAGGGCGGTCGGTCAATGTTGAGTATGTCTCGGCCAATCCCACTGGGCCATTGCACGCGGCGCACGCACGTGGCGCGGTGCTGGGCGATGTGATGGCCGAGTTGCTGGCGTTTTCCGGTTGGAATGTCACGCGCGAATACTACACCAATGATGCTGGCTCGCAGGTCGATGTGCTGGCGCGCTCGGCCTATCTGCGATATTGCGAAGCGCTTGGCGATGATATCGGCGACATCCCGCCAGGCCTTTATCCAGGTGCTTATCTGGCTGATGTCGGTGTGGCACTTGCCGAAGAGGTCGGGCCCCTTTACCGCGGCAAGAATGAAAGCGAATGGCTGGCGCCGGTGCGCGATTTTGCCATTCACAGCATCATGGCGGGTATCGCCGGTGATTTGAAGGCGCTCGGAATCATGATGGACAGGTTTTCATCGGAACGCGCGCTGGTCGAGACTGGCGCGGTGCAGGCTGCTGTTGACAGGTTGCTGGCGCAGAATGATGTCTATCGTGGCATTCTGGAACCACCCAAGGGCAAGGAGCCGGAGGATTGGGAGCCACGCGAGCAATTGCTGTTTCGGGCCTCTGAATTTGGTGACGACACCGACCGTCCCTTGCAGAAATCTGATGGTACATGGACGTATTTTGCCTCTGATGTTGCGTATCACATGGATAAGCTGGATCGCACGAAAGGCCCGTTGATCAACATTTTTGGTGCGGATCATAGCGGTTATGTAAAGCGTATGAAGGCTGCTGTCGCCGCACTGTCCGGCCAGAAAGACATGCTGGATATACGCTTGTGCCAGTTGGTCAATCTGATGGAAAACGGCAAACCGGTTAAAATGTCAAAACGCGCTGGCACGTTTGTGACGGTGCGTGATGTCATTGATGCTGTTGGCGCGGATGTGATCCGCTTCATCATGCTGACCCGCCGCAGTGATCAGACGCTTGATTTCGACTATGCCAAGGTGACCGAACAATCGCGCGACAACCCGGTGTTCTATGTGCAATACGCGCATGCGCGTGCCTGTTCGGTGCTGCGTCAGCCAGGCATCAATGGTGAGGATGTAACCGGCGCGGGTGATGCCGCACTGGACCGGTTGACGGCACCTGCTGAAATGGCAGTTATCAAGGCACTGGCCAGCTGGCCGCGCCTTGTTGAGTCTGCTGCCCAGTCGCATGAACCGCATCGCGTGGCCTTTTATCTGATGGATCTGGCAGCGTCGTTCCATGCCTTGTGGACAGCCGGGCGCGAAGCCCCCGAACTGCGCTTTATCCGTGATGATGATGCCGGCCTGACGGCGGCCCGGCTGTGCCTTGTCAAGGCAACAGCTTTGGTGATTAGATCAGGCCTTGGTGTTCTGTCTATTCAGGCCCGCGAGGAGATGTAGTCCACATGCCGCGCGAAGGTGCACAGCATAAAAATCCGCTCTGGCTGAAGCTTCTGGCAGGCAGTCTTGCTGCGCTCGTTGTCGTGGCAGCCATCGTTGTGATGGCTCCGCAATTCCTGCAGAACCCGGCTGCCGATGTGGTTGTCATCAAGGCTGATTCTACCCCCTTCAAGGAAAAGCCGAAGGATGCGGGCGGTATGGATATTCCGCATCAGGATACGACCGTTATGGGCATGCTGAACAATGTATTGCCGCAAAAGGAAGAGCCGGAACGCCTGCGCCCGCCAGATGCCGTCCCCGAAATGCCGCCAACACCCGTCGCCGATGATACACCAGCTGAAACAGCGGGTGTGCCAACACCGGTGCAGACTGGTGCTGAGGCCGATAAAGCCACTGATGTGGAGGGCGCTGCCGGCTCCAGTTCAGATGACAAGGCCACCAAAACAGCAGCACTCGACAGTTCAAAGAATGAAACTGCCAGCCAGACCGGGGATGCCGACAGCGCATCGCAGATGAAAGATGCCAATTCTGATACCTCCGGTGATGCGTCTGGTGATGCAAAGATCGCCAGTGACGATGTGCAAACAGCTGCCAGTGATGTCGCCACCCCGACGCCAAAACCCAATGCCGCCAGCGCACCGCGGGTCATTCCCCGCGATGATGAACCATTTTATATCGTCCAGCTGGCTGCCTTCCGTGATGCCGGCAAGGCAGTTGAACAGGCCGGTATGATGAGTCAGAAACATACCAGTCGGCTGAATGGTGCCACCCTTGGCACAATGAAGGTTGATACAGGCGAGAATGGGGTCTTCTGGCGGGTGGTAAGCGAACCATTGCCGCGCGCTGATGCTGATAATTTATGTGCCAATCTGAAACGGGCAGGGCAGGACTGTATTTTGCGTAAATTCAATATGTTGTTAGAATAGGCTTTGGTGATGTCTGAGGTGGATACCGACAATTTTGAAGAGGATGTTCGCCCCGCCGCCGCGCCAGAGCAATTGTCGTTGTTCGTCAATCTGGATGGCTTTGAGGGGCCGATCGACCTGTTGCTGGCTCTAGCGCGCGAACAGAAAGTTGATCTGTCGAAAATCGCCATTCTGCCCCTGGCCGAACAATATCTGGAATTCATCGAAAATGCCCGCCAGCTGGATATGGAAGTTGCGGCCGATTATCTGGTGATTGCGGCGTGGCTGGCCTATCTGAAATCGCGGCTGTTGCTGCCTGAACCCGAACCCGAAGAGGCGGATGAGGTCATTGATATGACTGATGCGCTGAAATATCAGCTTGTCCGTCTTGAATCGATGCAGCAGGCGGCAAAGCGGCTGATTTCCCTTCCGCGTCTTGGTCAACAGCGCTTTGTGCGCGGGCAGGGCGAACGGTTCGAGAGCATCAGCGATCCGGTATGGACTGCGTCTTTATATGATCTGCTGGCCTGTTACGGGTCCATCCAGTCAGGGCTTGAAAACCGGACGCTGACCATTGCCGCCACACGGCTTTTCTCGGTTCAGGAAGCAGCAGCGCGGCTGCGGCGGCTGATCGGGTCGGTGCCCGAATGGACGGTGCTGGAAAGTTTTCTGCCGGACAATCTGACAACACCGCTTGATCGCCGTTCGGCAACGGCATCGCATTTTGTGGCCTCGCTTGAACTGGCCAAGGAAGGCGTGTTGCGTTTGCGCCAGGATACACGGTTTGCGCCTATTTTTCTGCGAACGAAGGACCCGTTATGACGGTCAATAATTCATCTCTTGCCACCTGGGCCGCGACCATCGAGGCGGTGATCTTCGCGTCTGAAAAGCCGATCCGTGAGAGCGATCTGCGCAATCATCTACCTGATGATATGGAACTGGCCCCGTTGATAACGATGATCCACAAGCGCTTTGACGAGACCAGCGGCATTGAATTATGTCAGGTTGGCGATAGCTTGGCTTTTCGCACACGCGCCGAAATCGCAGCGCATCTGAATACCCGCCAGGAGGTTGAACGCCCGCTGTCACGCGCGGCGCTGGAAGTTCTGGCAATCATTGCTTACCATCAGCCGATCACGCGGGCCGAAATTGAGGAAATCAGAGGGATCAGCCTGTCGCGCGGTACGATCGATATTCTGCTGGAACTTGGCTGGATAAAGCCGCGTGGACGGCGGCGCACGCCTGGACGGCCGCTGACCTGGGGCACCAGTCCGGCATTTTTGGATCATTTCGGTCTGTCCGATCTTGCCGATCTGCCCGGCCTTGATGATCTGAAAGCGTCCGGCCTGTTGCGCAAGGGGCAGGTCATCGGCGGGTTGATGGACCGCATGGACAGCGATGAAAACGAGGATCAGGCAGATCAGGCAGATGAAGATGGCTTTGGTGCAGACACAGATTTGCTGGAAGAGGCGCTGATGGAAGCAGGGCTTGACGCTGATTTGGATGAGGATGACGCCCCTGATGCTTGATTTTCGCAACATCATGCACGCTTATAATGGCAAGCCATCGGTTGATAATGTCAGTTTTTCGGTTAACCGCGGCGAGGTTGTGACCCTGCTTGGCCCGTCAGGATGTGGCAAGACAACGATGCTGCGACTGGCGGCCGGGCTGGAGCGTCCGCGCGGCGGCGAAATCTGGCTTGATGGCAAATTGCTGTCAGATGCCAGTCATGTCATCGCGCCTGAGGAACGCGGCGTTGGCTATATGTTTCAGGATTATGCGCTGTTTCCGCATCTGAGTGTTCTGGAAAATGTGGTGTTCGGATTGCAGCAAAAGGGCAGCGTGGCCACGCGCCGCGGCCTTGATGTGTTGGCCGAAACCGATCTTGAAGCCTTGGCCGATGCCTATCCACATGAATTGTCCGGCGGTCAGCAACAGCGTGTGGCTTTGGCGCGGGCGCTGGCTCCAAACCCGTCAGTGATCCTGCTTGATGAACCATATGCCGGCCTGGACAGCCGTCTGCGTGAACGCATTCGAGACCAAATGTTGCACGTGCTGAAAGCATCGCAGACCGCCGCTTTGATGGTGACGCACGACGCCGAGGAAGCGATGTTCATGTCCGACAACATTGTCGTTCTGCGCGATGGTGAGGTTCAGCAGACTGGCCGGCCGGTCAATCTCTATTGTCAGCCCAACAGTGCTTTCGTTGCTGAGTTCTTTGGCGAGGTGAACCAGTTTGACGGGGTCGTTGCGAATGGCCAAATCCAGACGGTACTAGGCGATTTTGCAGCGCCCGAAGGGTGTGGTGACGGGCAGCAGGTGCAAATTGTCATCCGCCATGAAGCGCTGAACATAGAGCCTGACAGCGCCGGGGCGAATGCCCAGGTCATGGAGGCGCGGTTATTGGGGCGCGCATCGCTGATACACCTGTCGGTTCCGACCGGCACCGACGAGCTGCATCTTCACGCGCGCGTGCCGGGGCTGAATTCGCTGGAGAGCGGAAGTCGGGTCCGGATCACCGTCGATCCAAGCCAGGCCTTTGTCTTCCCTGTCACGGCTGCATAAACCTTATCGCTGCACAAAGGTTTTTTGGCGAGAATCGGAACTTCTATAACGATTGCTTGTTCAACGCCTGCAGCCTGTCTATATTCGGGCGGGTATTCAGCGCGGCGATAACACACGGCGCAGCGGCAATCTAATTCAGAGGAAATATAATGGGTACGTTCAGCATCATGCACTGGCTTGTCGTTCTGGCCGTCGTCCTTCTGCTTTTTGGCGGACGCGGCAAGATTTCGGCGATCATGGGCGACTTCGGCAAGGGGCTTCGCAGCTTCAAGACGGGCCTGAAAGGCGATGAAAACGAAGGAGATGCCGCCGAGGATGAGGTGGAGGTGATCGAAGAGACGCCCGCACCTGCAAAGCCGGCTGCTGCCAAAAAGGCGACGACGCACAAGAAGGCACCCGCAAAAAAGGCACCGGCCAAGAAAAAGGCCGCCAAGAAGAAAGCTGCCAAGAAAAAAGCCGCCAGAAAAAGCTAAGTAGGATTCTCTGATGCTGGACATCGGTGGCTGGGAATTTCTGATTGTTGCCTTCGTGCTTGTGATGGTCGTGGGCCCGAAGGAACTTCCTGCAATGCTGCGCAGCTTTACCAGGCTGACGCGCCAGATGCGTACGATTGCCCGTGAATTCAGCGAGGGCATGAACAAGATTGCTGTCGATGCCGAAGTGTCAGAAATCAAAGCCGCAATGGCAAAGGCGCGCGCCGGTGATCTGGACGGCATCGCACAGGCTATTGATCCGGACGGGGATATCAGCGCATCGGTAAAGGATGCGCGCGATGTCATCCAATCGGACGGGATGGCCGATGAGGTCCAGATGATCAAGGGCATGGCGCAGGATTCTGGTCAGGAACTTGCCGCGGCCAGTGAAGTCAGCGCGAAAACGCCGGCACAGAAGAAAAAGCCGGCCACAAAGACAGTCAATAAAGCGGCCAAGAAAGCGGCCACAAAACGGGTTGCCACCAAGGCCGCAAAAAAGGCCGCAAAAAAGCCTGCCAAAACACCTGCAAAAAAATCTTCCGGTAGCAAGGCTGGCCAGTCATGAGCGAAGATACCGAAACAAAGGCTGGTGACGAGGGCGAAAGCGACCAGATGTCGCTGATTGAGCATCTGACCGAGCTACGAAACAGGCTTGGCGTTGCCTTGCTGGCCTTCGTTGTGTTGTTCCTGTTGTGCGTGGCACCAATGCCGGGCGGCGGTGTGAATAACAGCATCGCCAGCCATGTCTTTATTTTCCTACAGGCGCCGCTTGCCGATGTTCTTGAAGAAAAGGGCGGCGGCCGGATGATTTTCACCGCGCTGCATGAAGGTTTTTTCACGCAGATCAAGGTCGGTTTCTTTACCGCGCTTTGCGTCTCGTTCCCGATCATCAGCATCCAGATATGGAAATTCATCGCACCGGCGTTGTATCGTAATGAGAAGCGCGCCTTTCTGCCCTTCCTGCTGGCAACACCGGTATTGTTCATTCTGGGTGCATCGATGGTCTATTACATCGTGACACCGCTGGCCTGGAACTTCTTTATCGGTTTCGAGACGGCAGCCGGAGAAGGCGCGCTGGCCATCGAGATCGAGCCGCGCATTTCAGAATATCTTTCGCTGATCATGCGTCTGATTTTTGCATTCGGGTTGGCGTTCGAATTGCCGGTCATTCTGTTGTTGCTGGTCCGGGCGGGCCTGATGGCGCCTGAAACGCTGGCGGAAAAGCGCAAGGTGGCGATCGTCATTGCCTTTGTCGCAGCTGCCATTCTGACGCCGCCCGATGTTGTGTCGCAGTTGTTGCTGGCGCTGCCAATCATAGCGCTGTACGAAATCTCGATCATCGGCGCGCGGATGATCGCACCCAAGGATATCGACGAATCATGAGGCTGGCTGTCGTCGGCTGAATAAGGTATTGACTGTCGACACAGCGCTTTGCCGCGATCAGCCCCTGTTTGAGTGACGAGACGTTACGATGCATGACATCCGCTTTATCCGAGACCATCCCGTTGATTTTGATGCTGCCATGAAGCGCCGTGGTCTGGCCCCGCTGTCATCAGATATTCTGGCAACAGACAGTGCCAGGCGGGCCATTCAGGGCCAGCTTCAGGACTTTCAATCGCGGCGTAATGTTGCGTCCAAGGAAATTGGTGCGCGCAAGTCAAAGGGTGAAGACGCTGATGACCTGATCGCCGAAGTGAACGAGATCAAGGCGCGCATGCCTGAACTGGAGACAGAAGAAAGCAGCCTCGCCAGTGCGTTGGATACGTATTTGATGGAACTGCCAAACATCCTTGATGATGCGGTGCCAGATGGCAGTGATGAAGATGACAATGCCTTACTGCGCACCGTTGGCACGCCCGTCAGCTTCGCCTTTACGCCAAGGGATCATGTGGCCCTTGGTGAGGCGCTGGGCCAGATGGATTTCACCACTGCTGCCAAGATGTCGGGTGCGCGATTTGTCTTGCTGCGGGGCAAACTTGCCCGGCTGGAACGTGCGCTTGCTGCCTTCATGCTGGATATCCACACCGGCGAATTCGGCTATGAGGAGATGTTGCCGCCATTCCTTGTGAACTCCTCTGCCATGACAGGTACCGGACAATTGCCGAAATTCGGTGAAGATCTGTTTCGCGCTGATGAAAAATGGCTGATCCCGACTGCCGAGGTGCCGCTGACCAACATCGCTTCGGACGAGATTTGGCCAGGTGACGGCCTGCCGATGCGCTTTACTGCCCACACACCTTGTTTCCGGTCTGAAGCCGGCGCGGCCGGACGCGACACGCGCGGCATGATCCGCCAGCATCAGTTCTCCAAGGTGGAGTTGGTGAGCGTAACGTATCCTGATGAGTCAGACGCCGAGCATGAGCGGATGACAGCTTGCGCCGAAGCGGTGTTGCAACGTCTTGGCTTGCCTTACCGTGTGATGATGCTGTGCAGTGGTGATACCGGCTTTGCTGCCCGTAAAACCTATGACATTGAAGTCTGGCTGCCCGGTCAGGATGAGGGGCGCGGCATGTATCGTGAAATTTCGTCATGTTCGAACTGTGGTGCGTTTCAGGCGCGCCGAATGAAGGCCCGGTTTCGTGATGCTGATGGCAACACACAATTCGTTCACACCTTGAACGGGTCAGGCCTTGCCGTCGGCCGGACAATGATTGCCGTGCTGGAAAACGGACAGCAGGAAGACGGGTCTGTCCGGCTTCCCGATGTTCTGCACAGCTATATGGGATGCAGTGAAATCACTCCGGCCTGAGCCCGCCCCATGGTTCTGTAGTATTGCCGGTGTTTTATAATTTTTTGTGAGTGGGTCTTATGTCAACTTCGTCTGTGCTTCAAAGTGGATCAACTCAAATCGGCCGGATCCTGATCAGCAATGACGACGGTATTGATGCGGTTGGCATCCATATCCTCGAAGAGATTGCCAGCGCGTTCAGTGATGATGTCTGGGTTATCGCGCCAATGGAAAACCGGTCGGGCATGTCGCGCGCCATCAGCCTGCACAAGGATGTGATCATAGAACCGCACGGCAATAACCGGTTTGCCTGTTCGGGCACACCAAGTGACTGTGTGATCATGGGCTTGGGCAAGGTGATGGATCGCGGTCCAGATCTGGTACTCTCGGGCATCAATGCCGGCATGAATGTCGCTGATGATGTGCTGTATTCCGGCACCATTGCTGCGGCCATGGAGGGGGCGTTGATGGGCGTACCTGCCATCGCCCTGTCGCAGAGAAATGGCGGTACCGACCGGCAGGATTTCGATGCAGCCATTACGCATGGGGTGCGTGTGGTTCAGCATATTCTTGAAATTGGCATTGCCAGACGCACAGTGATGAATGTCAATTTCCCGCCCATGGCTGGCGTGGATGTGCGCGGGATCAAACCTGCCAGTCTTGATCAGCACAAGTTTGGCGATCAGGTGGTCGAAGGCAGTGTGCCGAACAGCTATCGCCTTGGACCGTTGATGGCGCGTGATGAGACCCTGCCGGGCAGTGATCGTGCGGTGATGGATGAAGGCTGGATATCATTGACCGCATTGGGTATGGATATCACCGCGGGCGATGTTCAGGCAGCGCTGGCAACAGAGACCTTTTAGACAGCCGGTATCGCCAAAGCGGGCATGTGCCGGCACCCTCAAGGGCTCGCCATTCTTGCAAGGAAGCAGGCGGCCGGATGCAGCCTTTTCAAAATGAAAAAGCCCAGCTGATCATGACATTGCGCGGCATGGGCATAGTCGATGCCGATGTGCTGTCCGCAATTGAACAGGTCCCGCGCGAGATGTTCGTTGCCCGCGCACTGCAGGCCCATGCGTACGAGAATGCCTCGCTGCCCATCGCCATGGACCAGACCATCAGCCAGCCCTACATTGTGGCCATAATGTCCGCAGCCCTGCAATTGACCGGTCGCGAGCGGGTGCTGGAAATTGGCACAGGCAGCGGCTATCAGGCGGCTATCCTGTCGTTTCTGTGCCGGCGTGTCTATTCGATAGAACGGTTGCGCCCGCTGCTGGTCGATGCGGATAACCGGCTGCGC
Organism: Alphaproteobacteria bacterium; assembly: GCA_016780765.1. Taxonomy (GTDB): domain Bacteria; phylum Pseudomonadota; class Alphaproteobacteria; order Puniceispirillales; family Puniceispirillaceae; genus UBA8309. The sequence continues at coordinate 19,979 of JADHLH010000023.1, forward strand.
GAGATTCGCGTCACCAACGTGACCACGCGCCTTGGTGATGGCGCGCGCGGCTGGCCCGAGGCGGCGCCCTTTGATCGCATCATCCTGACATGCGCACCGCCGGTGATTCCCGATATGCTGTTGAACCAATTGAAGATTGGCGGCATCATGGTGGCACCTGTCGGACGTGACCGTAACCAGCAGCTTGTCACCATTCGGCGTTCCGAGGCAGGGTTTGAAGAGGCAACGCTGTTGCCTGTCAAATTCGTTCCGTTTGTCGAGGATTGAAGATGCAGCGCGCGCGCAACACCATCACCATCACCACCCCGGCACGCGGCGGACCGGTGAACAGGGCGTGGCTAACGCTGGCGGCGGTTTTGGTCATGCTGCTGGCGTTAAGCGGGTGCAAGGCACCAGACCTGTCGCTCTCGCGCAGTTCATTGGCACCAGTGCTGGATGCACCGCTGCGACAGATGCGTGAGGCCATTCCACCATCCGGACGCATTACCGTTCGCGAGAATGATTCGATTTATGATCTGGCCGCCCGTTACGGCGTCTCGCCGCTGGCAATCGTTCGCGACAATGATATCGGCCCGCCCTATCAGGTGGTAGCCGGCCAGGTGCTGGTGATCAAACCGATGCGTGTGCATATCGTAACGTCAGCAGATTCGCTGTTCTCCATCTCGCAGCGCTATGCTGTCAGCCGTTATCAGCTTGCCCAGATGAACGGGCTGAACGAGCCGTATGAACTGACGGTCGGTCAGCGGCTGGCACTTCCCGATTCCCTCGATTTCTCAATTCTTGATGCAGCGCCAGATGGCAGCGGCACAACCCCCGCCGTTACCAGTGTGGCAGCGACAGTTGCGACACCCGCCCCGGCCATTCCCAGAAAGCGGTTTGTCGCACCAACCGGCACCGGTGATTTCCGCTGGCCTGTCGCCGGCGAGATCATCACCGAATTCGGGCCGGCGGCGCGCGGCGTTCACAATGATGGTGTCAACATCGCGGCAGAGCAGGGGGCAACCGTGATGTCTGCCGCCCGCGGCACCGTTGCCTTTGTCGGACGAGATATCAAATCTTTTGGCACCCTGGTTCTGGTCAAGCATGATGGCGGGATCATCACCGCCTATGCGCATCTTGATCAGGTGATGGTGAAGGAAGGCGATGTGGTTGAGGCCGGATCACAAATTGCAACGGTGGGGACAAGCGGCAAAGTGGCAGAACCGCAGCTGCATTTTGAAATTCGCAAGTCGCGCCAGCCGATTGATCCGCGCAGGCTGATCGCCTAGCAGACTGATTTCTCGGTTTAAATATCCCATGATTAATGCGTGATAACGCATTCTATTTGCTTGATATGTTCTTTTCCGTACGTGCAGCGAGATCGACAATGAACTGCCATGCCACGCGGCCTGATCGCGCCCCGCGTTCCATCGACCATGCCAGTGCTTCGCGGCGGATATCGACCTTGCTTGTATCGATATCAAAGAAAGATACATAGCTTTCAACGATTGTGAAAAACGTATCCTGATCAATCGAATGAAAGCCGATCCACAGCCCGAACCGATCGGACAGCGAGACGCTTTCTTCAACACCTTCAGACGGGTTGATGGCTGTTGATCGCTCATTCTCGATCATCTGGCGCGGCATCAGGTGGCGGCGATTGGATGTGGCGTAGAAAATCACATTGTGCGGCCGTCCCTCAACCCCGCCATCCAGCGCCGCTTTCAGCGATTTATAGCTGTTATCCCCATGATCGAATGTCAGATCGTCTGTGAAGACAACAAAACGGCGCTCGATCTGCGAAAGGAATGACATGATGAATGGCAGATCGTCGATATCCTCACGGTGAATTTCGACAAGGGCGCAATCCATACCGCGTTCGGTAACAGTGCCGTGGACAGCCTTTACAAGCGATGATTTACCGGTGCCACGCGCCCCCCACAACAGGGCGTTGTTGGCCGGAAACCCGCGTACAAACGCAATGGTGTTGGACAGCAGCATATCGCGTTGCTGGTCGATCCCGCATAACAGCCGCAGTTCAACCCGGTTGATGCTGTCAACGGGTGACAGCCGTCGCTTTGCCTTGTTCCAGACATAGGCGTCTGCCATCGGCAAGTTGGCAGGATCGGGGTCTGGCGGGTGACGCGCCTCCAGCGCATCGGCGATACGCGCCAGCATGTGCAGAAACTGGTGATCTTGATCAGATAAAGACATGCCCGCACCCTAGCAAGCAGCCCGCGCTGCCACAACCACCGCTATGCATACCTGGAAACTGTGAAGAATTCACAATCCGGCAGGCAGGCGGGATAACGGTGCCAGCAATTATTCGCACTTGTAATTATTCGCATCTGCACAACGGTTGATGATTGCCCATCGCGGCAAGGGTGTTTATGGTGCGGACCAACAAAAACCAGACAAGTTCAGAAAGACATAGCCATGTTGATTACGCCTGCACTCGCCCAGTCGGGCAGTCTTGGGGGTGGCGGTTTCGGCGGCCTGATGCCGATTGTCCTCGTAATGGTCATCTTCTACTTCCTGCTGATCCGTCCGCAGCAAAAGCGTGCGAAGCAGCACAAGGAAATGCTGGCATCAGTGACCCGTGGTGACAAGATCGTCACCAATGGTGGCATTGAAGGCAAAGTCATCAAGGCCGCCGATGATAGTGACACGATCGAGGTCGAGATCGCCAAAGACGTCAAGGTGAATGTCGTGCGTACGATGATTGCCGATGTCCGCGATAAAGGGCCAGCCAAGGCTGATCCAAAGGCTGACAAAAAAGCCAAGACTGAAGCGAAATCCAAATAGTTGCAGAGGCTTGAGCGCTGCCGTCGTCCCATAGGGCACGCGGCGGCCCGGCCATGTCAGGGAAAGCGATCTGCGCATGCTGCAGTTTGAGAGCTGGAAAAAGATACTCGTCCTGTTGGTGACGGTGCTTGGCATTGTATATGCCGCACCAAATGCCATGCCGGGCGATGGCAGTGAAAGCGGGAACTTCCTGCCCGGGCAGAAGATCAATCTTGGTCTGGACCTGCAGGGCGGATCGCATCTGTTGCTGCGTGTCGACATGGATGTTGTCATCCAGGAACGCCTTGAAAGCATGGCAGAGACAATTCGTCTTGAATTTCGCCAGCAAAAGCTGCGCTTCAGCGATCTTGATGTCGTTGACGGCACGGTTGTCGTAACCCTTCGCAATGCCAGCGACGGCGATGCCGCCCGTGAGGTATTTCAGGAATTTGGTCCCGTTGTCAGCATCACGCAGGACGGACCAGGCTACAGCATTGCCTTTAACGAGCAGGGCTTGATTGATCTGCAAAGCCGGACCATCGAACAATCGATGGAAATTATCCGCCGCCGGATCGATCCTGATGGTACCAAAGAGCCGGTGATCCAGCGGCAAGGGGCAGACCGCGTGCTGGTTCAGCTGCCGGGCGTGGACGACCCGGAGGAAATCAAGCGTCTGCTTGGCAGAACAGCAAAACTGACATTCCAGCTTGTCGACACCAGCATTACCGCACAGGAAGTGCGCGAACGCGGCCGTGCGCCATCAGGCAGCATTTTACTGCCGGCAGATGATGATAGCGGCGAATTTTTCGTCGTTGAAAAGCGCGTCATGGTCAGTGGTGAATTGCTGGATTCGGCGCAGGCCTCTTTCGACCAGAACAACCGTCCCGCCGTGACCTTTGCATTGAATGCGGAAGGGGCAAAGAAGTTCGGGCGTGTGACGGGCGCAAATATTGGCCGGCCCTTTGCCATCATCCTTGACGGCAAGGTGGTGTCGGCGCCGACGATCCAGTCGCAGATTTTTGGAAACGGCCAGATCACCGGCAATTTCTCGGTTGCCGAGACGAACGAGTTGTCGTTGATCCTGCGTGCGGGCGCCTTGCCGGCGCCGCTGATCGTGATGGAAGAACGCTCGATCGGCCCCGGACTGGGTGCTGATTCGGTGGCAGCCGGACAGATTGCCGCCTTTGTCGGGTTGGCACTTGTGATGGTCTATATGGTTCTCAGCTATGGGCTGTTTGGCCTGTTGGCTGATGTTGCGCTGCTGGTCAATGTGGTGCTGATCCTTGGCGCGCTATCGGCCATTCAGGCAACGCTGACATTGCCGGGTATCGCCGGCATCGTGCTGACAATGGGGATGGCGGTAGATGCCAACGTTCTGGTGTTTGAGCGCATCAGAGAAGAATTGCGACGTGGACGCAATGTCATGGCGGCGATCGAAGGCGGGTATAAGCGGGCCATCTCGACAATCGTCGACGCCAATCTGACAACGCTGTTTGCCGCCCTGTTTCTCTATATATTCGGTTCTGGCCCGATCAAGGGCTTTGCGGTGACGCTGTCGATCGGTATCGCCACATCGCTGTTCACGGCCGTCATGGTAACCCGCCTGCTGGTGATCTTGTGGCTGGAACGCCGCCGCCCGCGCGAACTGGTCCTCTAGGAGACATCACCATGCGCCTGAAGCTTGTTCCCAGCGAAACCAGTCTCGATTTCATGCGGTTGCGATTGCCCGCACTGGGCTTTTCCGGACTTCTTGTCGCCGCATCAATCCTGATGTTCACCCTTGTCGGGTTGAATTTGGGCATTGATTTTCGTGGCGGTATCCTGATTGAGGCACGCAGCACCGACGGGCCTGCCGATATCGGCGGCATGCGCAGCGATCTTGGCACGCTTGGCCTTGGTGATATCTCTCTTCAGGAATTTGGCTCGGACACCGATATTCTGGTACGGGTACAGCGTCAGGACGGCGATGAACAAGCGCAGATTGCTGCAATCACCGCCATTACCGACACGCTTGGCAGTGGCTACGAGGTGCGCCGTACCGAATTTGTCGGACCGACGGTGGGTGCGGAACTGGCGCAAAAGGGCATTTATGCGGTTGGCTGCGCGTTGCTGGCGATCATGGTCTATATCTGGTTCCGCTTTGAATGGCAGTTTTCACTGGCAGCTATTTTGGCGCTTGCGCATGACGTGCTGTCGACAATTGGCCTGTTTGCCCTGACATCTTTCGAATTCAATCTGGCGACAGTGGCCGCGATCCTGACGATTGCCGGTTATTCGATCAATGATACCGTGGTGGTGTTTGACCGCGTGCGGGAAAATCTGCGTCGCTATAAATCCTATGAACAGCGCGATATCCTGAACCGGTCACTGAATGAGACATTGTCGCGTACGGTCATGACCTCGGTCACCACCTTGCTGGCGCTTCTGGCAATTGTGTTGTTTGGTGGCGCGGTGCTTCGTGATTTTGCGCTGGCGATGATGTGGGGCGTGCTGATCGGCACCTATTCATCGGTGTTTGTCGCCGTCGGGGCGCTGGCCTTTTTCGATCTGAAACGGCATCTGGACGAGGAAGACGATCCCGGTTCACCTGCCGAGGCAGGCTGAGGTCGTTATGGTTGAGGTCAAGACCTTTGGTGATGGCAGCGACCTGCAGCTGATTCACGGCTATGGAGATGGCGGATTTCGGGTGTCTGGAACACGGCACAAGGGCAGCTTGCTGTTAATGCCGAGAGAGGCTTTGCCCTGGTCGCCGCCGGCTGATCTGGACAGTCTGTCATTTGATGATATGAAACCTCTGCTTGGCGCATCGCCGCCGCCGCTATTTGTGCTGGGCACGGGCGGTGCGCCAATGCATCCGTTCAGCGCACTGGCAGGGCAATTCCGCGAACATGGTATCGCTTTCGAACTGCTGTCGACGTCTGCTGCCTGTCGTACATGGAATGTGTTGATGAGCGAAGGCCGCAACGCGGCGGCTGCGCTTGTTGCCATTTAGGCTGTTGCATGTCCAGCGCGCCTAATGACGGATGGGTGGCCTTGCGGGCTGTCGACCGGGAACTCGCCTGCTGCCTGTTGTTCACACCATCCGCCAGCCGTGGCTGGCTTGCCGACCTTCTGTCACTGCTGCATGAACTGGAAAGCGCTGTGCGCATTCCAAGCGAACCGATGCTGGCAGCGATCCGCCTGCAATGGTGGGTTGATGCTGTAGCGGGGGATGATCCGGGGGCTGCACCGCTGGTCGGGCGTCTGCATCACCATCTGGCAGATGGCCGCTTGCAACAGGACCAGCTTGTTGCGCTGATCGGCATCTGGCAGGACCGTTTGCAGCAGGCCCCGGATGATGCACCGTCCTGCTGGGCGCAGGCTTTTTCCATGCTGATGACGCTTCAGGTGCGGGCGGATCTTGAACCCGTTGCCGCCACCATTGGTCATGTATTTGCGGGCGGTCCGGCGGAGGCGGTAACCCTGCCCGGTCTGGCGGATATGCGCCGTATTTGCGATGCCGATACGCGGTGGCTGTTTCTGCTGGCATGCATGTTGCGGCGCGGACTTGATGGCGGCGGTGCCGCAGATGACAGTCTTCTGGTCTGGCGCATGCTGGCCTGGCGATGGGGTGTCAGGCTGCCTTCATGATTCCTGCCCAGCTGGCAAAGGAGTCCAGCGCCCGTGCGGAATAGGCCATCTTGCGTTCACGCCCGCGCAGCTTGCGTTTCTTGTCATTTGGCGTGATCACCAGATCGATGGGCGGAAACAACCCGAAATTCACATTCATCGGCTGAAAGGTATCGGCATCGGCACCGCCGGTTATATGCGCCAGAAGCGCGCCATGTGCTGTATCGATAGGCGGCGGTGTCCATTCGCTGTCAGTTGCCTCGGCGGCGGCCATGATTCCCGCCATCAATCCGATCGCAGCTGATTCGATGTAGCCTTCAACACCCGTGATCTGGCCGGCAAAGCGCAGAGCAGGCCAGCCTTTCATCCGCAGCTGTTCATCCAGCAGTCGCGGGGCGTTGATGAAGGTGTTGCGATGCAAGCCGCCAAGACGCGCGAACTGTGCGGATTCCAGTCCGGGGATCGTTTGAAAGACACGCACCTGTTCGGCATATTTCAGCTTCGTCTGAAAGCCGACCATGTTATAGAGCGTTCCCAGCGCATTGTCCTGGCGCAGCTGGATGACCGCATGCGGGCGGCTGCCATCATGTGCATTGGTCAGTCCAACCGGTTTCATGGGGCCAAAACGCAAGGTTTCATGTCCACGCGATGCCATGATCTCGATCGGCATGCAGCCTTCAAAATAGGGGGTGTTTTCCTCCCATTCGCGAAAGCTCATCTTCTCGCCATCCAGCAGTGCCGTGATGAACGCCTCATATTGCGGTTTGTCGAGCGGGCAGTTGATATAATCCTTGCCATCGCCGCCATCGGTCGATTTGTCATAGCGTGACTGGAACCACGCCACATCCATATTGATGCTGTCATAATGCACGATCGGGGCAATCGCATCGAAAAAAGCGAGCTCGTCCTCACCACCGAATTCACGCACCATCTCGGCCAGAGCTGGCGAGGTGAGGGGACCGGTAGCGATAATCACCTGGCCCCAGTCAGCCGGTATTTCGGTCACTTCACCGCGTTCCAGAGTGATCAGCGGATGATCTGTGAGCATCTGCTCTACACAGTCTGAAAACCCGTCGCGATCCACGGCAAGCGCGCCACCAGCCGGCACCTTGTGGCGGTCGGCCGCTGTCATGATAACCGATCCCATCATCCGCATTTCCTGATGCAGAACGCCAACAGCGTTGGTTTCAGCATCATCCGAGCGAAAACTGTTGGAACAGACAAGTTCTGCAAGCCCTTCGGTCTGATGCGCATCGGTCATGCGGACAGGCCGCATTTCGTGCAGGATCACCGGAACGCCGCGCGCCGCAATCTGAAAGGCGGCTTCACTGCCAGCCAGACCGCCGCCGATTACATGCACCGCATTTTCATTGCCAGTGCCATTGCCAGTGCCAGTGCGTTTGCCAGTATTTGTCATTGTCAGGTGCCCTTGCTGTTCAGCATGCGGGCAAGATACGCGCCGGTGTGGGATTCGGCTACCCCGGCAACCTCTTCTGGTGTGCCTTCAGCGACAATCAGACCACCGCCATCGCCGCCTTCGGGCCCAAGATCGATGATCCAGTCAGCTGTCTTGATGACATCCATATTATGCTCGATCACGATCACCGTATTGCCGCTTTCAACCAGTTCCTGAAGAACGTCCAGCAGCTTGGCAATGTCATGGAAATGCAGACCTGTTGTCGGCTCATCAAGGATGTAGATGGTGCGCCCGGTGGCGCGCCGTGACAACTCCTTTGACAGTTTGACACGCTGTGCCTCACCGCCAGACAGAGTGGTTGCCTGCTGACCAATCCGTACATATCCAAGTCCGACCCGGTACATGGTCTCCAGTTTTTCGCGAATGGCTGGCACAGCCTTGAAGAAGGTCACACCTTCCTCAACCGTCATATCAAGAACATCGGCTATCGATTTGCCACGAAACGTAATTTCCAGAGTTTCACGATTATATCTCCGGCCTTTGCACGTATCACAGGTGACATAGACATCGGGCAAAAAATGCATTTCGATCTTGATCAGCCCGTCACCCTGACAGGCCTCGCAGCGTCCGCCTTTCACGTTGAATGAGAACCGGCCCGGGGCATAACCACGGGTCTTTGCTTCGGGCAAACCTGAAAACCATTCCCGGATCGGGGTAAACGCACCTGTATATGTGGCCGGGTTTGAACGCGGTGTCCGGCCAATCGGCGACTGGTCGATATCAACCACCTTGTCCAGCAGTTCGGCACCCATGATTGCCTTGTGCGGTGCCGCCATTTCGCGCGCCTTGTGCAGGCGGCGGGCAAGGCCTTTCCACAATGTTTCCAAAACCAGCGTAGACTTGCCGCCGCCGGAAACGCCGGTCACACATGTCAGAACTCCGAGCGGGAAATCAACCGAGACATCATGCAGATTATTGCCGCTGGCCCCTTCGACCCTCACGCGCCGGCCTTTCTTGGCTTTGCGGCGGTTTTTCGGGACAGTGATGCTTTGTATGCCGGACAGGTACTGGCCGGTCAGCGAT